>CAZOLN010000040.1:2746-20203 GCA_964580565.1 uncultured Anaerolineales bacterium | reverse complement strand
ACTGGAGCGTCCGCCGCCGGAGGGCCTCCGTCCGCTCGGCCACCCGCTGCTCCAGGCTGGCGTAGAGGTCCTCCAGCTGCTCGGCCATCATATTGAAGGTCTGGGCCATCTGTCCAAACTCGTCCTCCCGGGTGACCGGCACCCGTTCGTCGAACCGTCCTTCGGCCAACCGGCGGGCGGACGCACCCAGGCGGTCCAACTCCCGGATCACGCTCTCCACGTTGGTGATGGTCACGGCGGCGACGATCACCAGGAGGAAGATGATCGCCAGCGTCGGCCCGGTGACGAGTTGGCGGATTGAGGTGATCGCTTCCCGCTGCACCTGCCGCTGGCGCTCCCGAGCGGTGGTGACCATTCGATACACGTCCCATTCCACCTGCCTGTGCAGCTCCAGCAGGCGCTGGGACCGGATCCGCACGGCCGTCCAGTTGTGGGCCTCCGCGTACTGCGTCGTCGGTATGGCCAGGTCAAGGATCTCCTGCAGGTCCCCCACCACCTGCCCCATCTGGAGGCGGAGGGGGTCGTCCTCCGGCAGGTAGGCGGCCTGGACGATCAACTGGTTCTTGCGGTCGTCCAGGGCGCGGGCTGCGGCCCTCACGTTTTCGACGAACGAGGAGGGCAGTTGTCGCTCCGTCTCGCTTTGGATCGTGAGGATCAGCCCGGCCACCCAATGGCGTGCCTCCAGGACGATGGAGAGCTGCCTTTCCGCGGCCTGGAGTTCGGCGACCGCACCGGCGAGCGTGGTAACCTGCTGGAAGAAGATCCCGCCGGTGATGAGCAGGAGCATCGCCGTGGCGGCCAGCCCGAGGGCCAGCCGGGCGCGCATGCTGAGGCGGTACGCCGGCAAAACCCTTCTTCTCATCGCTGTTCCTCCTCGCCGGAGATCGAGGCGCGTCCTCCGTCGCCTACCTCCAGCCGGATCAGCCCCTCGGAGGCCTGGAGGGCCAGGCTCAGTTCCCGGACTGCGGTGCGGAGGATGGAGTCGATGTCGGCGGAGGCCCGGATCCGGGTGGACACCTCGGCCCGGAGCCGCTCACGGGCGGCGCGCCAGCGGGTCTCTTCCAGGAGCCGGGCGTTCTCCAGCGCCAGCGCCAATCGGTCGGACACGGCTTCGACGAGGGCGACGACGTCCGGCGACACCGTCTCCCCCTCCAGGCGGAGGTTCACCACGCCGATCACCTGGTCCCGCAGTTTGATCGGCACGGCCAGCGCCCCCGTTCCGCTCCGGCCACTCCCTTCCGGGGGAAGGGCCATGGTGACCGGACGGCCCTCTTTGCAGGCCTCCAAAGCTTCCGGGTACGTCTCATCCACCGGTTCGACCGAGATGCCCCGGTACCGGTATCCGGTGGGCCGGCCTATCCCCGCGAGGGCCCTCTCCCACAGCGAGCGGGCGGCGAGATCGGCCGCCGTGTCCAGCCCGTACGCTGCCTGCTGGGACTCCCGGAGTCGGCGCAGGTGTTCCATGAGCGCTGCCAACTGGTCGGCCACGGCCTGCAACATCGCCACGTCGTTCGCGTCGAAGGCGGCGGGGGTGCGGCTCTGCACGTCGAGCACGCCGAGGACGCGCGCGCCGGCCTGGAGCGGGACCGCCACCTCCGAGCGCCCTCCGACGAGGTGGGGGCCCGTCTCCTCCCCCTCGGCCGCGGTGTCGGAGAGCCACTGGAGGCGGCGGGAGTGCACCGCCCTTCCCACGGCGCCCGCCTCCTCCAGCCGCCACCGGCGTCCCGGCGAGAGTTCCGGCTCCCCTTCCCCGGCGGCCACCGTCAGGATGACGTGGGCGTGTTGTTCGTCCACCATATAGATGGCCACGTGGTCGAACTCCAGTCGGCTCTGGAGCAACCGGGCCGTCCGGTCCAGCAGGTCGCTGATCTCGTCGACGGTGGCGCCAACCCGCGCCACCTCCGCCACCGTTCGGATGCGCCGCAGTTCCTTCTGCAGCGTCTCTTCCGCCCGCTTGTGCTCGGTGATCTCCTCCAGCGTGATCACCCGGCCGATGGCGGTTCCCGCCTGGTCGCGCAGGGCGGAGGCGCGGGCGCGGAACACCCGTCGCTCCTCGTCCTCCCCCAGGACGACCTCCGCCTCCCCTTCCGCGCGGCAGAGATCCAGCAGGTCGGGGAACCGGCTCAGCACCTCCTCCGCCGGCCGGCCGACGACCTCCAGGACCGAGAGCCCCAGCAGCCGCTCGGCCGCCGGGTTCAGGTCCACGATCTGCCCTCGGACGTCGAGCACCAGCGTGGCGAGAGGGAGCGCTTCGATGACCGCCTCCCGGGCGACCGGCGCTACCTCCAGCAGGCGGGAGCGGAAGAGGCCCCAGGCCAGCGCCAACCCGGCCAACGAGAAGCCGAAGGGGACCAGGTCGAGCGGGATGGGGAAGAGGTCGAAGATGGACAACACGCTGCCGACCAGCGGGGAGAGCAGGGCCAGCAGGAGGGAGAACACCTGTCTCCGGTAGAGGCCGGAGGAGCGGATGAGCATCAGGCCCAGCAGGAGGCTCCCGGCCAGGATCAGGATGTAGGAGTAGATCGTGTGGGCCCAGAAGGCCGGGCCGTGGACGGTGCTCAGCAGCGTCAGCGGCCCGTACGACGCCAGATCGGTCTGGGCCCAGAAGAGGTGGTGCACCTCGTTGGTCCACACCAGGACCAGCATGACGGCCGGCTCGAGGGTGAGGGCGGCGTAGGCCCACGATCGGAGCCACCGCTTCCCGTAGCCGGTGTACTGGATGGCGAGGATCAGCCAGGTCGCCGGGACCAGGAGGATGCCGAAGTAGCGGAACTTGGCCCAGAAGAGTTTGCTCTCCAGGTCTACGCTGAGCAGTCGAAGCGTGTAGCCGATCGACCAGATGGTGACGAAGCCCATCAGCAGTGCCAGGGCCGTCGCGCCGGACGCCGGGCGGCGGCGCCAGGCGACGACCGCTACGGCCGCTGAGAGGATCGCCGAAGCGATCACCGGTAACACGTAGACGGAAAATTGTAACTGCATCCGCCTTCCCCCCGCTTTCTATGCCGTCTCGCTCTCCGTCGGCGGGACCAGTTGGACGACCGCCTCCACCACGCGGGGCAGTTGCCCCAGTTCGCGGGCGGCGGTCTGAAGCACGCCGTCCACGCTCGGGTGGCCGACCAGGCGGGCGGTCATCTCACCGACCATCCGCTCGCGGGCCGCCCGCCGCTGGGTCTCCTCCAGCAGTCGGACGTTCTCCATCGCCAGCGCCATTCGCTCCGCCACCGCCTCGGCCAGAGCCGTCTCTTGCTCTCCCCACTCCCCGGCCTCCGCCGGGCGGTGGAAGCCGATGACGCCGATGGGCACGCCGCGGAGTTTCACCGGCACGGCCAGGGCGTATTTGACCTCGCCCTCCGTCTCCACCCGTCGGCTCACCGGCTCCCCGCGCTGGCGGGCCTGCTCGAAGAGCGACCGCCACACCGCCTCCGGGATGGACGATTCCTCCACCCAATACCGTTGAATCCCCGGCCCACCTTCTATGAACTGCTCCCACGCCCTCACGGTCATCACCTGGTAGACCTGGCTCAATTCCTCCAGGCTCCTCTGCATCTGCTCCAGGAGCCGGGCGTTGTCCAGGCCCACCGCGAACTGATCGGCCAGGGTCTGGAAGGTCTGGATCTGCTCATCGGGGATGGGCTGCTCGTCGGCGATGTGGATGTCCAGCACGCCGAAGAGTTCCCCCCGGGCGCGGAGGGGGAGGGAGAGCCGCCACCGCGTCCAGCGCAGTTCGGGAATGGGCTCGGGGACGGAGAGGAAGAGCGGTTTCCCTTCGCGGATCACCCGGGCCGCGGGGTCCTCCGAGTCGATGGGGATCCGATACCGCTGGTCGACCAGCCGCTGCCCCCCTGCCGACGAGGCGGCCTGGAGGATCAGCCGTTCCCGACGGGGATCCAACCGGAACAGGCCGACGTGGTAGAGGGCGAACCGCTCGGCCATCAAGTTGAGGAACTGGTCGATCAGTTCCTGCTCCCCCCGCAATGCGGCGATCTGTCGGGCGACCTCGGCGGCGGTCTCCAACGCCCGGGTTCGCTCCTGCAGCAGCCGGTTGGCCTCCTCCAGCCTTTTCGCCCGCTCGCGCAGCAGGTTCTGCACCTCGGCCAACTCGGCGGCCGATCGGCGGGCCGATTGTAGCGTCTGGATCTGGAAGCGGTAGAACCGGTGCATCAGCAGGAGCAGAAGCACCAGCAGCATCGTGAAGACGGCCCCGCCGTAGAGCCAGGGCTCCAGCGTCAGCGGGTTGTCCAGGTGGACCAGCCACCGGGCCATCTGCCCCTGCTGGGCCAGGAAGGTGAAGACGGCGAAGGCGAGCAGGCTCAACACGGCCATGATGATGCCCGATCTCACGCCGGCCAGGATCAGGGCCAGGACGGGCAGGGCCAGCATAAAGATCCGGCCATCCCCGGCCAGTCCGCCTCTGGCGAAGGCGACGATCCCGATGGCGTACCCCAGGAGCAGGAGGCCCCACGCCCGCACGCGGGAGTTCATCCGTCGGGAGATGGCCAGCACGAGCAGGAGGAGGTAACTTCCCGCGAAGATCGCCGCCGCGGTCCGCTGCTCGGGGTTCCGGATGGCCATATAGACCGTCCAGCCGACGATCGGTGCGCCGATGACGCCGACCACGGTCAGGAGAGCGTTCAGGACCCGGACGCGCCACGCCTCCAGTTCCGCCGTCAGTCCCGACAGTTCTTCCCTTTCCAGTCCCATACTGCCCTCCTTCCTACCGGTCTCCCGTCGACGGCCGGTCGGCCGGCATCTCCGGCCCCAGTTCGACGTACACGCCCGTCGCGTGAAGGGCTTCGCTCAGCCCCTCCGCCACGTTGCGCAGGATGGTGCGCATATCGATCGCCCGGGCGATCTGGTCGCTCAGGGAGCGGAGGGTCGCCTCGCCCTCGGCCCGCCGCTGGGTCTCTTCCAGCAGCCAGGCGCGCTCCAGCGCCAGCGAGGCCTGGTCGACGAGCGCCTCGTAGAGGCGCAGGGCAGCCTGAGAGAAGGGGCCGGCCTCGCTTCGGTAGGCCGCGACAAACCCCAGCGGCTTGTCGCCGATCCGCAGGGGGATGTTCGCCACGGCGGACACCCCGGCGCGGCGGAAGAAGGCCACCTCCTCGGGCGTCAAGAACGAGGGCCGCTCCACATCCGTCACCGACCACAGCCGCTGCATCGTCTCCATTCGCATATGGCTGACCGTGATCGGCAGGCGGGTCCCGGGTGGCATCGGGGAGCTTCCGTCTTTGCGCCAGGAGGCGACGAAGTGGATCCACTGGGGCTCGCTGGCCCCCCGCGGCTCGAACAGGGCGATGATGCACCCCTCCACGCCCGATTCGGCCACCGTCTCGATGATCACCTGCGAGACCTCGTCGAGCGTCGTCGCCGTGGTCAGGCGGCGGCTGGCCCGGTAGATCGGGCTGGTGGCCTCCAGGAGGAGCGCCTCGTCGGAGAGCCGCCGGGCGTTCTCCAGGGCGACGGCGATCTGGTCGGCCATGCTCTGGAGGGCGCGCACGTCGTCCTCGTCGAAGGCCGCCTCTTCGGTGGACTGCACGTCCAGCACGCCCAGGAGCCGACCGCCCACCATCAGGGGCAAGGTGACCTCGGAGCGGGTGTAGGGGAGGAGGGGGTTGTCGAAGTGGACCGCATCCTCACCCACATCGAGGGCGATACGGGGGCGGCGGTGGAGGGCGGTCCAGCCGACCATGCTGGTTCCTCCGACCCGCAGCCGGTGCCCCTGTGCCTTCATCTTCTCCCCGGCCTCCCCCGTTGCCTCGCGGAGGACCGCCCACTCGCCGTTCTCGTCGATCAGGAAGATACCGGCGTGGTAGAAGCCGAACCGCTCGCGGATCAGGTTTACCGTTCGGTGCAACAACTCGTCCACGTCGAAGATCGACGTGATGACCCGTCCGATCTCTGCGCTGGCCTCCAGAAGGATCGCCCGGCGCTGGAGGGCGGCGTTGGCCTCCTGGAGGGCGCGGGTTCGCTCGGCCACCCGCTCCTCCAGTTCGGTGTAGTACGCCTGGAGTTCGTCCGCCATCTTGTTGAAGGCGACGGCCAGGTGTCCGAACTCGTCCTCCCGCTCGACAGGCACCCGTTCCTCCAGGTGTCCGGCTGCCAGGCGGGCCGTGGCCTCCGTCAGTCGCTCGATGGGTTGGGCGATGCTGCGGATGGTGATCAGCGCGGTCCCTACCAGCGTCATAGCGATCAGCGACCCCCAGACGACGGGGATCGTCCGCACCGTCTTGCGGGCCCTGTCGATGTTCGCCAGGTGGGCCGCCTCCCGGTCGAAGACAGCGGTCTGCACCTCCTCGATCGATCTGGTGAGTCGGACCTGGTGGAAGCCGATGTACTCCGGCTGCGTGTAATCGTAGACCGTCTCCCAGTCCCCTTCCTTCGCCCGATCCAACAGCCTGTCCGCCAGGAGCCGCACGGAGGTCAGGTCCTCGTGGAACTGGAACAGGGCGGAGCGGAGGGAGTCATCGGCGGGGAGCGTCGATGCGGCCTCCGCCACCTGCTCCAACGATCGGTCCAATTCCCCCACGGCGGCCTTGGTCCGTTCGACGAACCGGACGGGGTCCTGGGACGTCGACTCGTCCCGCAGCACGCTGAGCAGTTCGACGGCGGCGTTGTGAGCCTCCAGCACCACGGCCATTCGGATCGAGTCCTGGTGGAGCGCGGCGACCGCCCCTTCCATCTCTCCGATCGAGGTGAAGATGAGGATCGTCGCCGCGACGAGGAGGGCGGAGACGATGAGCACGGCGCCGGTGAGCCGGTCCCGCACGCGGGTCACCCGCGTGCCGATGATGCCCGTCGGAACCCGCTCTTCCTCCTCGGGGACGGTGGTGGGCTGAACGAGGGTTGGAGGACCCGCGGGCGCCGACGGTTGGGCCGGCTCCGGGCGGAGCGGCTCCTCCGGCTCCGGGGGAGGGGATGGTGGCTGTGGCTTCCCCTCCGGCGACGGCGGCTTGAAGTCGGAGAACAGTTCCTCCAAGGAGCGCCTCAGGTCATCCTTGCTCATCTTTTCTCCATCCTCCTTCCATCACCCCGGACGGGACGTTCATGGGGAAAGAGATCTCCATTCCACCCCGCTTGTCCAGCGAGAGGATGTGGACCAGTTCCCGGGCCACCTCGCGGTATTGGCGGGCGGCCCGCGTCCGGGGTGCGTATCGGGTGACCGGAAGGCCGAAAGCGGGACTCTCCCGCAGGCGGGTGTCGACCTGGACGATGGGCTGCAGCAGAGCACCGGGGAATCGGAGCCGCAACTGGTCCAGGATCGTCCGATGCACCTTGTTCCGGATGTCGAACATCGTCACCAGCAGGCGGTAGCGCAGGCTGGGGTTGGTCTTCCGTCGCACCAGTTCCACCAGGTCCAGCATCTGGCGCAGGGACTGCACGGCGTAGTATTCACAGGGGAGGGGGATCAGCAGCAGGTCGGCGGCGGTGAGGCCGTTGATGGTCAGCGTCCCCATCGCTGGCGGGCAGTCGATCAGGACCACGTCGTACAGGTCGGGGTCCATCTGGCCCAGGCTTTCCTTCAACCGGTACTCGTACCCGGGCCGTTTGTACAGCACCTTCTCCAGGATCACCAGTTCTTGATTGCCCGGCAGCAGGTCCAGCCCACCCACCTCGGTCTCCTGGCTGGCGGCGACGGGGGAGGTGTGCCCGAGCAGCACGTCCCCCACCGACCGACGCACCGAACCGGGGTTCACCCCCAGGGAAAGGGTGAGGTGGGCCTGGGGATCCAGATCGATCAAGAGGGTCAGGAGCCCCATCTCGACCAGGCTCCCTCCCAGCGAGAGGACGGTGGTCGTCTTCGCCACGCCGCCCTTGTTCTGAGCCACCGCGATCACGGCCGTCATGTTGCCCCTCCCTTCCCCTCCTCGGTCGCCTCACCGGAAGGACGCAAGGGCAGGCTGAAGGTGAAAGTGGAGCCCTTCCCTACCTGGCTCTCCACCCAGATCCGTCCGCCGTGCATCTCCACGAACTCCTTGCTCAGGGAGAGCCCGAGCCCCGCCCCGTTGGCCCGGCGTCCGTTCTCCGTCCCCCCTTGCTCGAACCGCTCGAAGATGCGCTCCAGGTCCTCCGGCGGGATGCCCACGCCGGTGTCGCTCACGCTCACCAGCACCTGCCCGTTGGAGGCCCACGCGCGGACGGTGATGCTGCCCTGATCGGTGTACTTGGCCGCGTTGGCCATCAGCCGCAACAGCACCTGACGGATGCGGGCCGGGTCGGCACGGACCAGGGGGAGGTCCGGCGCGATCTCCTCCTGGAGGGTTACCTTCTTTCCCCGCACCAGGGCGCTGGTCGTCGCCATCACGCTGCGGATCAGTTCCGCCAGGTCCACCTCGCGGAACTGCAGTTCCATCAACCCCGCCTCGATCTGGGAGAGGTCCAGCAGGTCGTTGATCAGGCCCAGGAGGTGCTGGCTGTTGTGGTAGATGATCTCCAGGTCCTGCCGTTGCTGTTCCGTCAGCGGGCCGTCGATCCCTTTCAGGAGCAGGCGGGCGAAGCCGATGATGTTGGTCAGCGGCGTCCGCAGCTCGTGGGACATGTTGGCCAGGAAGCGGCGCTTGGACCGGTCCAGTTCCCGCAGCCGCTGGGCCGCCTCCCGCTCCAGCGCGTAGGCCCGGGCGTTCTCCAGGGCGATGGCGATCTGGTAGGCGACGTTCTGGAGGACGGAGACCTCGTCCTGGTCGATCTCCTGCGGCGCGGTGGTCTGGATGTCCAGCACGCCGATGGTCGTCTCTCCGCGGCGGAGGGGGAGGACCGCCTCCGAGCGGACGTAGGGGGTCGGCGGCCCCACCGCGACCGAGGCGGGGTTGCTTTCGATGACCGGCTTTCCCTCTCGAAGGACCCGCGCCAGCGGCCCCGGGTCGTCGAGGGGGATGTGCTCGCCGTGGAAGGGGACCGGTTCGCCGGCCGAGGCCCGGAGCACCAGCTCCTCCTCCTCAAGGGTGTAGACGGCGGCGTAGGAGTAGACGAAGCGGTCCCGCACCAATTGGACCACCTGCTCCAGCAGCCGGTCGGGCTCCAGGATGGAGGTCACAGCCCGCCCCACCTCCAGGCTGGCCTGCATCTGGATGGCGCGGCGCTGGATCTGGTAGTTGGCCTGCTGGAGGAGACGGGTTCGCTCGGCGACCTTCGCTTCCAGGTCGTTGTACAGGCTCTCCAGTTCGGCGGCCATCCGGTTGAAGACCCGCCCCAGGATGCCGATCTCGTCGCGGGAGTTGATCTCCACCCGCTGGGAGAGGTCCCCATCGGCGATCCGCAGGGCCGACTCCGTGAGCCGGACGATGGGGCGGGTGATCTGCCGGGTGACGACGGCGGAGATGACGGCGGCGGCCAGCGCGGCGATCAGCGTCGCCATGATCACCGCGGCGGCGACCGCGTCGTTCCCGGCGAACGCCTCTTCCTGGGATTGCTCGACCAGCAGGGCGAGGGAGAGCGAGGGGAGCCACCGGTAGACGCCGATGACCGGCACCCCCGCGTAGTTCTCGTACAGCCCCTCCCCGTCCGCACCGGCGAGGGCCTCTTCGACCGCCGTGCTCTCCACGACCTGCCCCTGGGGGAACGCCACCCCCTCCCGATCGACCAGGTAGATCTCGCCCGTCTGCCCGAGTCCGGCGGTCTCGTGGAGGATGCGGAGAGGTTCGGCCGGATCGGGCCAGACGGAGAGATACTGCCACCGTCCGGTGCGGGAGAGCGGCGCGACGATCAGGACCGCCGCCCCTCCGTTCAGCCCGTCGGCGCCGAAGGCTACCTGGAACGGCACCGGCCCGTCCGGCACGGGGAGGATCGCGCCCTCCTGGGAGGGGGCGGTGGACACCCAGATCCGACCGTCCCTAGAGAGGAGGGCGGTTCCCAGCAGGGCGTACCTGGATGTGGCCTCGGTCAGGTACTGCCGGGCAACGTCCGTCTCCCCTGCCTCCGCGGCCTCAAGGGCCTGGTCCAGGGCCTGGTCCTCCGTCAGCAGATCCACGACGTCCCGTGTCTCCTCGATCCAGCGGGTGATCTGGACCTCTTTGAGCGCGGCGATGGAGAGCAGTTTCTCGGTCACCTGATGCTGGATGTTCAGGCGGCTTCGGTTGGTGGCGTACCAGCTGACCACGCTGAGGGGGAGGATCGCCAGGATGAGGAAGGCCGTGAGCAGGGTGCGCCCCAGCCCTCCCCTCATACCTGGCCCCGGCACCTCCAACGGCCTCACCCTCGACATCGGTCATCCCAGCGGCACAGCCATCCCGAACACGTTACGTACACAAACGGGTTCCCACCGCATCGCCGGTGTGCTCCGCGTGGGAGCCACCGCAAGCGCAGGAACCCGCCCCTTTCCCGCAATGCGCTCTCCTCAGGCCGATCGCCCGGAGGGCGTTGTGCTAACCCTTCAGGAAAGTTCCCAGACCTGCTCCCCCTGCAGGATACGCCGAATCTGCTCCGGGAAACGATCCGGGTCCAACGGCTTGCCGATGAACCCATCGAACCCGGCCTTGCGGGCCCGCTCCAAGTTCTCTTGGCTCGCGTCGGCCGTCACGGCGACGATGAGGGTGTCCTTGAACCGGGGGTCCGAACGCAGCCGTTGCAATGCGTCGTACCCGTCCCGCTCCGGCAAGAAGATGTCCATCAGGATCAGATCGACCTTGGGGAGGCTTTCGGCAAACTCCAATACCTGCCACCCCGAGGCCTTCCACTCGCACTTCTTCACGCCCAGGTAGGCCAACAACCGGGCGATCAGGAGGAAGTTGTTCAGGTTATCTTCGACGACCAGCACCGTCGCTTCCTGCGGGTCCATCTCTCTACCCCAGCCGATCTCTTACCCGGCCTTTTCGTGGAGGAACCGTGCGATCTGTCGCGGCAGTTCGTCCACATCGATAGGTTTCTGGATGTAGCCGTCACAGCCGGCGGCCAGCGTCCGTTCCCGATCTCCCTTCATCACGTTGGCCGTGAGGGCGACGATGGGGATCTCCTTCAGGCCGGGCGTCTGCCGCAGGCGGGCGGTGAATTCGTATCCGTCCATCTCCGGCAGGTTGATGTCCAGCAGGATCAGATCGGGGGAAACGGACTGGGCGGCCTCCAGGCCGGACGGGGCGTCCTCCGCCTCGACGACGGTGTAGCCTTCCGCCTCCAGAATCCGCCGAACGAGTAGTCGGTTCTCCGGGTTGTCCTCGATGTAAAGGATGGTTCCTTGACTCATGCTTCTCTCCTCGTATCGGGACCACGAGACCGGCTCTTCAATTATAACACAATTCTCTCCATGTGCATCCCTTCCCCATCGTTACGAATCCTGTTTCCACCGTTACGAATCCGTTACGTCGGAAGGGCTCATTCTTCTGGCGGTGGGGCCAGTTGGTCGAGGACCTCGGCTTGTCCCTCGGGACCCAGGAGCCACTGGGCGAAGGCCCGTGCCTCTCCGACCGGCTCGGCGGGAGCGACCACGAGGGCGGTGTACCGGAGGGGGTATTCGGGGAGGGTGGACGGCGCGGGAAGGACGCCGTCGATGGGGAGCAGGCGGACGCCGCCCTCCAACCGGCTGTAGGCGACATAGCCGATCGCCCCCGGCGTGGTGGAGACCGTCTCCAGCATCCACCGGCTGTCCGCCGCGACGAGGGCGGTCGGGGTGACGTCGCTTCCCTCCATGACCATCTCCTCGAAGAGGGCCCGCGTGCCCGAGCCGTCTTCCCGGCTGACCACCTGGATGACCGTCCCGTCGGGCCACTCACCGATCCGGCCCCGGAAGATCTCCCGCAACTCGGCCAGGGCGAGCCCCTCCATCGGCACGGTGGGGTGGACGATGACGGCGATCCCGTCGGTGGCGAAGGGCACGGACCAGAGCCCCTCGGGTTCCCGCCCGGCGAGGAGGCCGATCTCCGCCCCGCCCGCCCGCAGCCGTTCCTCCGCCACCGCTTGGTTGAACGTCTCCACCTCCACGCGGACCCAGGGACGGGCGTCGTGGTAGGCGGAGGCCATCCTCTCCGCCAGCGGCCCGTAGGTGTCGGAGGCCACGACGTGGAGGACCACCGGCTGGGGGGTCACGGTGATCGGCTGGGAGGCACACCCGATCAGCCACAGCAGCGCCGCCGGTCCGACCCGCAGCAGTCGCTTCCACTTCATCGTGTCGAGCCTACAACAGGGCGATGGTCAGGCCGACGATGCCGAGCCCGGCACAGTAGAGCGCGAAGGGGTAGAGCGGGTGGCGCTGGAGGTAGCGGAGCAGGTAGTGGATGCAGGCGAGGCCGGAGACCAGTGCGCTGAGGAACCCCACCGCCAGGACCGGCACCTGGGCCATCAGTTCCCCCGCCTGGACCAGGTCCCACACCTGGAGCAGCCCGGCCCCCAGGATGATCGGTGTGGAGAGGAGGAAACTGAACCGCGCCGCCGACTCCCGGCGGAGTCCTCTTCCCATCCCGGCGGCGATGGTCATCCCGGAGCGGGAGAGCCCCGGCAGGATCGCCGCCGCCTGGGCTAGACCCACCACCAGCGCGTCGGACCAGGAGAGGTCCTCCGTCCCCCGCCCTCGGGTGGAGAGCCGTTCGCTGAGGGCCAGGACCGCCGCTGTGACCAGGAGGAAGGCGGAGGCGGCGGCCGGCCGGCCGAACATCCCCTCGAAGAAGTCCTCCAGCAGCCAGCCGATCAGGGCCCCGGGCACCGTGCCCAGGATGAGCAGCGCGAAGAGGCGGGCCTGCGGGTCGGCCAGGGACCGACGGCGCAGCGCACGCCACGCCGCCGTGAGGAGGGCGGCCCAGTCCTGCCAGAAGTACCCCACCACGGCGACGGCCGTGCCCCAGTGGACCAGCGCGTCGTAGGCCAGCCCGGGGGCGGGCCAGCCGAGGAACCAGGGGACCAGCACCAGGTGGCCCGAACTGCTCACGGGGAGGAACTCGGTCGCTCCCTGGAGGAGCCCCAGCAGCAGCGCATGGATCAACGACATATCGACCTCGGTTGGTGAGATGTGCGACGGGGCCAATGGTAGCACGGGCCACGGGAGGGGTCAAGTGAGGGAAAGAAGCACCACGGAGACACGGAGAGCACCGAGTTTTCTCTTGCCTTAGATGACCTCTGTGCCCTCCGTGTCTCTGTGGTTACCTCACCCCTCCGCCCCTCTGCCAGCGATGACGATCCCGGCGAGGATCAGCCCCCCTCCCACGACCGCCACCAGGGTGGGCGGTTCGTGCAGGAACGCCCAGGCCAGCAGGGTGGAGCCGATGGGCTCGCCCAGGACCGAGAGGGTGACGTAGGTGGCGGTCAGATGGCGGAGGGCCCAGTTGAGAGAGGAGTGGCCGATGATCTGCGGGACCACCGCCAGCAGGAGCAGCCACAGCCAGGAGATGGCGGGGTAGCCAGTCAAGGGGATCCGGGCCAGGGCCGCCGTGACCATCAGGAGCACCGCCGCGGTGGCGTAGACCGGGAAGACGTACCCCACCAGGGAGAGCCGTCGTCGGAGGCGCCGCCCGATCAGGAAGTAACCGGCCACGGAGAGGCCCCCGGCCAGCGCCAGCAGGTCGCCGATCAGCCGGTGGCTTCCTCCCCCCACGTCGCCCAGGCCGATGATCGTCGACCCCACCAGGGCGATGACCAGCCCGACCACCGTCGGTCGGTTGAGCCGTTCGCGGAGGAAGAGGTGGGAGATCACGCCGACGAAGAGGGGGTGTGTGGAGACGAGCACCACCGACGCGGCCACCGAGGTCAGCGCCAGGGAGGTGATCCATGTGGCGAAGTGGATCGCCAGCAGGCAGCCCGCCCCCAGGGCCAGCCCCCACTCCTGCCGGTCCAGGCTTCGCAGTTCCTCCCGGCGCGTCGCCAGAGCGACCGGGAGCAGGATGAACGAGGCCAGCGTGAGCCGCCAGGCGGCGACGGCCAGCGGATGGACCGTCCCCTGGGCCAGGCGGATGAAGGTGGAGGCGGTGGACGCCGCCAGCACGCCCGCCAGCAGCCCTAAGTGGGGTGGTATCGGGGAGGAGGTCGTTTTTCTGGTCTCCATCATCTGCTCCTGGATGCTTGACAAAACCCTAAATCACGTTACAATCGACCTTGCTTAGCAGGCCGTTCCCGGTCCCTGCCGGAAGTCCGGGACCGGTGACCAATCCCACTCAAACGGAGGCAAGGAAAATGTCGTATGTAATCACCAGACTGTGCGAGCGGGTCGGAGCGTGCGTCGAGGTATGCCCCACCGATTCGATCCACTTCGTCGAAGACGACCCCGAATGGCCCACCTACTACATCAACCCCGATACCTGCATCGAGTGTGGGGCCTGCGAGGCGGAATGCCCCAACGAAGCCATCTTCCACGAAGATGAGGTACCGGAGGAGTACAAGGACGACATCCAGAAGAACATCGATTTCTTCCAGACCGGTCCGGGCAAGGACATGGTCTAATCGCAGGTGTGTTCAAAGTCCCTCACAACAGTGGCCGCCCCCGAGGCGGCCTTTTTGTTTTGGCCCGCTCAGCCCACTTGACCTGCCTAATCTGCTTAATCCGCTGAATCTGCTGAATCCGCTTAGTCCGCTGTCCTCTCCCTCACCGCAGCATGAAGCCGTATCTTAGCGGGTCCTCAGGATCGATGAGCAACTCGTTCCGCCCGCAGATGTGGGCGCTGCCGGTGACCTCCGGCACCACCGCCTCATAGTAGGGGCCGAAGGTCGTCGTCTCCACCACCCGGCCGGTGAAGCAGGTGCCCAGGATGCTCTCGACCACGAACGGCTCGCCCGCGGTCAGTTCCCCTCGCGCGTAGTGGAGCGCCGCCCGCGCGCTCACCCCGGTCCCCGTCGGACACCGATCCACCTGTCCCTCGGCGAAGATGCAGACGTTCCGGCTGTGGTGAGCCGGGTCGTGGGGCGGCCCGACGAAAATCGTCCCGTACAGGAAACTCAGGTCCTCCTTGAAAGGATGGCGGATCTCCAAACTCTCCATCACCGCCCGCTTGATCCGCATCCCCAGGTCGATCAACCGGCGGAACTCCTCCGGGACCAGGTGGAGCCCCAGGTCCTCCGCGCGGCAGAAGGCGTAGAAGGCCCCGCCGAAAGCCACGTCGTACCATACCTCCCCGAGGCCGTCCACCTCCACTACCTGGTCGAGGGCGTACACGAACGACGGCACGTTGAGGAAGGAGACCTCGACCACCCGCCCCCCTTCCCGGCGTGCGTGGGCGGTCACCCGCCCGGCGGGGGTGTCGATCCGGAGGACCGGGTCGGCCCCCTTCTTTTCGACCATCCCCGTGTCCAGGACCACCTTGGTGAGGCCGATGATGCCGTGGCCGCACATCGTGCTGTAGCCCTCGTTGTGCATGAAGATCACCCCCAGGTCGCCGTCGGGGGTCTCCGGCTCGGTGAGCACGCAGCCGTACATATCGGCGTGGCCGCGGGGTTCCCACATCAACGCCGTGCGCAGGTGGTCGAGATGCTCCCGGAAATACCGCCGCTTCTCCAGGATGGTCGCGCCGGGCAGGGGCGGCAGCCCGCCGGTGATCACCCGCAGCGGCTCGCCCGCCGTGTGGGCGTCGATCGTCGTGATCACCGTCCACCCCTCAGGAGGATGCCAGCCCTTCACCTCTCCCCTCCCTTACCTCTTGCCTCCTGCCTCCTGCTTCCTGTTTCTCCCCCCATCATCGAACATAAATGGGGCTGCTGAAGATCCACCCTCGCTTGAGCCCTCGGAAGCGCTTCCACACCTCCACCCGGTAGACCCCCGCCTCGGCGGTCGTGTGCCGGAGGCTGGTGCCTTTGGCGCGTGCCACCACCTGGCCGTTGTGGATGAGGCGGATCTCCGCCCGCTGGGGGATCTCTATGTCGATAATGACCGCGGCCGCCCGCACCAGTTCCTCTCCGATGGTGGCGACGTTCGCGCCGCTGCGGGCCTGGAAGCGGAAGCCCCGGGTCGGCCCCGGCGCGTCGTACCCTACCCAGGTCCTCCCGGCGCGGAGCCCGTCGTAGATCAACCGCTTGTCGATCTCCAGGTTCCCACTGAGCGGCCGTTCCACCAGGACGTGGGTGTTCACCCAGCGGAAGAGGTCTTCGTAGGGGAAGAGGACCCGTCGGAAGGGGCCCATCCGGTAGGTCTCGGCGTGGGCGTCGGCGCCGCCGATGACGGTGACCTTCCGGCCCTCCGCCAGCAGCGCGTCCCACCGGCGCAGCGTCTCTTCGAACGGCCCCCGGAACCCCAAGGTGGGGGCATAGCCGTACACCAGGGCCGCCAACCGGCTCCACAACAGCCCCTTGAACTCCGACATCGTGTTCCAGAGTTCGAGGCCCACGTACCCCTCCACGTCCCAGTCGTCCCAGGGGATGGGGGCCAACTCCACATCGAGGGGACTCCCCTTCTCGAAGGGATGGGCCAGGAAGCAGATGCCACCTCGCTGGTTGACCGCCTCGATCAGCCCTTGGGGGTCGGCGGCGTGGAGGACCATCTCCGCCTCGGCGCCGTAGATGAGTAGGTGGCTGGCCTGGGGCAGGCGGCGCACGTCGTGGACCTCCTCGCCGACCAGGAGGAGGACCCCGTCGTAGTACCCCTCCACACCCTGGACCCAGACGTTGTGGTCGGTGACGATGACGAAATCGAGGCCTGCCCGCTGCGCCGCCGCTGCGACATCCTTGTGGAGCCCGGTCCCGTCCGAGTAAACGGTGTGTACGTGCAGGTTGCCGACGACCTCGTGATAGGCCATAGTGGGGGCAATGATACCTAAGGGGAAGGGGGTTGTCAAGCAGAGTTATTCTCTGTATACTGAGGGCAAGCAGATTTAAGCGATCGGTCTTCTTGAGGGGTGAGGCCCAATGGCTCTCCAGATGAAACGAACAATTCTATCCCTTCTCCAGCAGCACCAGAATGCCTTCAAGGCACTGGGTGTGAGGAGATTGGGCCTCTTTGGGTCTTTCGTGCGCGGAGAACAGACCGGCGAGAGCGACGTTGACATCCTAGTAGAGTTCGAGCCAGGGCGCAAGACGTTTGACAATTTCATCCAGACGGTCTTTTTGCTGGAGCAACTGCTGGGGCCGCAGATCGATGTAGTGACCCCCGAGGCCATTAGTCCCTACCTAAAGCCGCACATTATGCGCGAGGTGGAGTATGTCTCGTTCGGCAATTGAATACCTGCGGCATATCCTCGACGAAGCGGAGTACTTGATGGACCGAACGCGGGGACTTACATATGAGGAGTTTCTGAGGGATCCCACGTTGCAGAGGGCCTTCATGCGGAGCCTCGAGATCATCGGAGAAGCGGCCAAACAGGTACCAGTGGAGATGAGAGAAAAGTACAGCCACGTTGAATGGCGAGCGATGGCTGGGATGCGCGACCGACTGATCCATCATTACTTCGGGGTGGACTACGAAATTGTATGGGACGTCGTGGTAAACAAAATTCCTGCTCTCTCCCACGCGATCAGGCGGATTATCGAGGCTGAAACCGGCGCTTCACCGGAGGGCAGGCCGACTAGAATATAGCGGAGCCATTATGCAATCACGCTCCTCAGGATACACCCTTCTTATCGGCT
>CAZOLN010000040.1:0-2646 GCA_964580565.1 uncultured Anaerolineales bacterium | reverse complement strand
TATAGCGGAGCCATTATGCAATCACGCTCCTCAGGATACACCCTTCTTATCGGCTTTATCCTTGTGATCGTTCTGCTGGTCCTTGCGGCTATTATTCTCCCCCGCCTGTGGCACCCGGTCGAGGAGGCGGAGCGGACCATCCGGGAGGGGATCGACGCCCACCTCAACCCCACCCCCACCATCCGGCCCGACCCCACGACCATCATCCGCCAGGTCCAGAGCCTCAGCCGGCTGGAGACCGCCTCCTACACCATCGAAAAGGTTATCACCGCCGAATCCGGCCAGGACGCACTGGCCTTCCTGTTCGGCGACCGCCTCCTCTTCGTCGCCCACGGCCGGGTCATCGCCGGGGTGGACCTGGGAAAGATCCAGGAGGGGGACATCACCGTGACGGACGACGACCGGGTGATCGTCGTTCTCCCTCCACCGGAGATCTTCGTCGTCGCGCTGGACAACGAGCGGTCCTACGTCTACGATCGGGACACGGGCCTCTTCGGGATGAACCCCGAGTTAGAGACGGAGGCACGACAGGCGGCGGAGGAGGAGATCCTCAAGGCCGCGTTGGAGGACGGGATCCTCCGGATGGCCGAGGAGAACGCCCGCGCCTACTTGGAACGGCTGATCACCGCCTTCGGCTTCCGCGAGGTCGTCTTCATCACCGCCACATCCGCCCCTACCCCCTCGGTCCTGCCGGTGACCGTCGTTCCCCTCACCCCTACCCCTTGAACGGCCGTGCGCATCAAGACCGTCCCGGAGGACTTCCACGTCGAGGAGCGGGTCCGGCTGTCCCTGGACCCCGAGGGGCCGTTCACTCTCTACCGGGTGCAGAAGCGCGGGGTGACGACGATGGAGGTGGAGGCGAGGGTCGCCCGCCTGCTGCGCCGGCCCCGTTCCGGTGTCCGCACCCCCGCCCTGAAGGACAAGGAGGCCGTGGCGATCCAGTACCTCACCGTGCGCGGGGACGGCCCGGACCGTCTGGAGGGGCCGGGGTTCGTGGCCGAGCGGGTGGGGCGCGCCAGCCGCCCTCTGGAGCCCTCCGATCTGGAGGGGAACCGGTTCACGGTGGTGGTGCGGGACCTGGGCCGCGATGAGGCGGAGGAGATGGGACGGCAACTGGAGCGGCTGGCCCGGGGGGGACTGCCCAACTATTTCGACCAACAGCGGTTCGGCTCGCAGACGGAGGGGGGGGATTGGCCCGGCAAGCGGATCCTCCTGCGCGACGCGGAGGGCGCGCTCCGGGCGCACCTGGCCGAGCCGATGGTAGGCGATCCGCCCCGGGTGCGGGCCTTCAAGCGAGTAGCGGCGGAGCGATGGGGGGACTGGGACGCCCTGCTGGAGGCCGCCCCCCGCCCCTCCAACTACCGCTCCGTCCTCACCTACCTGCGCGATCATCCCGACGACTACCGCCGGGCCCTCAACCTGATCACCCCCCGCCTCCTCCGGCTCTACCTGGCCGCCTACCAGAGCCTCCTGTGGAACCGGATCGTCGCCCGGTACCTGCTGGCCCGGCTCGGCGAGCCCTCGGGGTGGGTCGAGATCGCCGGGGAACGACTGCCGCTGTTTGCCGACCTGAGCGCCCATCTCTCCACCGACGCTGCCGTCCCTCTCCCTTTCCACCGGGCGACCTACGACGACCCGGACCTCTCCGCCGCCGTCGAGGGGGTGCTGGAGGAGGAGGGGTTGACCCTCTCCGACCTGAAGCCGCGCATCCTCCGCCGGGCCTACCTGCCCCGCGGCAAGCGACGGCTGCTTCTCCTCCCCCGCGACGTCTCCGTCTCCCCTCCCACGCCCGACGATCGCTTCCCCGGCCGCTATGCCCTCACCCTCACCTTCACCCTCCCCCCCGGCTCCTACGCCACCCTCGTCCTCAAAACAGCCGCCGTGCCGCGTGACGTTTGACGCTTGACGTTTGACGTGTGACGTTTGACGCATAACGTATGACGCATGACGCTTGACGTCCAAAGTTCAGCATTCGGAGTTGGAGGTGCCCCATGAGACGTCAGATCAACCGAACGGTGCTGGAGTTGGTGCAAGGGGACATCACGGAGTTGGACACCGACGCCATCGTCAACGCCGCCAACGAGCGGCTGGCCCACGGCGGCGGGGTGGCGGGGGTGATCTCCCGCAAGGGCGGCCCCGCGATCCAGCGGGAGAGCGACGAGTGGGTGCGCCGCCACGGACCGGTCCCCACCGGCTCGGCGGCCATCACCTCCGGCGGGAACCTCAAGGCCCGGTACGTCATCCACGCCGTCGGCCCCGTCTACGACGGCACCCCCCGCTCGGCCGAACTCCTCGCCTCGGCGGTCCGCTCCGCCCTGCGCATGGCCGACGAGCACAATCTGAAGTCGATCGCCCTGCCCGCCATCAGCACCGGCATCTTCGGCTACCCGATGGAGGAGGCCGCCGAGGTGATGCTCCGCGCCGCCATCGAGTACCTGGAGGGGGAGACCGGCCTGGAGCGGGTGGTCTTCTGCCTCTACGGCCAATCCGCCTACCGCGTCTTTGAGGAGACGCTGGAGCGGCTGCGGCCGGAATAACCCCGCTTCCGTGCTTCCGCGCTTCCTGCTAGCGCGGAAGCGAGGAAGCAAGGAAGCAAGACATGCGGTAGAAAGTCAATAGGCACTTTGACATTTGAATAGAATCGAT
>CAZOLN010000039.1:0-20418 GCA_964580565.1 uncultured Anaerolineales bacterium | reverse complement strand
AGGCCAAGGAGGGAAGGCCGGTCACCGCGCCTCCTCCGCCTCCGGCCCCTCCAGATCCTCTGGCCGACCTGCGGTTTTCTACTCCACCCGGGCGCGGGCGTCGACGGCGACGACGCCCTCCGGGGAGACGATCAGAGGGTTGACGTCGATCTCCAGAAGGCGCGGATGGTCGACCAGCATACGGGAGAGGGCCAGCAGCGCTCGGACCAATCCCTCCCGATCGACCGGGGGCCTGCCGCGGACTCCCTCCAGCAGCCGACTGGACCGCACCTCGTCGATCATCGCTTCGGCGTCGGCGCGGGTGAGGGGCGCGACGCGGAAGGAGACCTCCTCCAGCACCTCCACATAGATGCCGCCGAGGCCGAACATCACCACCGGCCCGAAGGTGGGGTCCTGCTTACCACCCAGGATCACCTCGACCCCGCCCTCCACCATCCGCTGGACCATCAACGAGGCCCCCTTCGGCGCGCGGAGGAGCATCTCCTCGGCCGTTTCCCGCACCGCCTCCGGACCCGCCAAGTCCAGCGCCACCCCGCCGACGTCGGTCTTATGAATCACCTCGGGGGAGAGGATCTTCAGGGCGACGGGGTAGCCCAGCCGGTCGGCCGCCGCTGCCGCCTCCTCGGGGGTCGACGCCGTCAGCCAGGGGGCGACCGGGATGTCGTAGGCCTGGCAGAGGGAAAGCACCTGATCCGGCGTCAGGATGCCGGTCGGAAGGGAGTGGGCCGCGCTGGCCGGTACCGCCACCTCATCGGCGGGGGGCTGGGCGCGGATGGACCGCCAGCGGTGCCAGTCCCGCGCTGCCGCCAGCCCTCGCATCGCCTCGTCGATCTCGGTGAAGACCGGCAGGTCGACCGTCTCCTGGACCCGCCTGGCCTCCTCCCCCGGCGCGTAGACGCAGAGGGCCACCGGCAGCCCCGTCTCGCGGACGATCGATTCCACCTTTCGGGCCAGTCGCCGTCCTCCCTCCATCTCGGCGGGACCGTAGGTGTTGATCAGCAGGATCGCGTCCGGGGCGAGGCTGCGCAGGCACTCCTCGACGATCCGGGCGTAGAGGTCGAAATCGAAGATCACGCCCAGATCGAGGGGATTGGTGGGATCGATGACGTCGGCCCGGAAGAAGCCGCGCACCCGCCGGGCGAAGGCCTCCGGCAAGGGAGGCAATTGGAAGCCGTGGGCCTCCGCCGCGTCGGCGGCGATCACCGCGTGTCCGCCGGAGCGGGAGATGACCACCAGTTGGTCCCCTCGGACCGGCGGGAGCGAGAGCCCCTGGGCCATCGCCACCGCGTCCCGGAACCCCTCCGCGCGCAGGATGCCCGCCTGGCGGAAGGCCGCGCCCACGATCCGGTCGTCGTCGGCGAGGGCGGCGGTGTGGGAGGCGGCGATCCGCTGCCCGGCCTCCCCCCGGTTCGCCTTGTGGACGACGATCGGCTTAGAGGAAGAGCGGGCCAGGTCCAGCAGCCGACGGCCGTCGCTCAGCGATTCCAGGTACAGGACCACGATCTCCGTGCCGGGGTCCTCCAGCAAGTAGGCCAGGTAGTCGGTCTCGTCCAGGTCGGTCTTGTTGCCGATGCTGACCACCTTGTTGACGCCGACCCCGGCCGCGGAAAGGCGGTCGAGGTAGGTGATGGAGACCCCGCCGCTCTGGGAGACCACCGAAGCGCGGCCGCGACGGGCCATCTCCGGCGACAGGGGGGCGAAGGGGAGGCAGACCCCCGTCTCCAGGTTGACCACGCTGATGCAGTTGGGGCCGACGAAGCGGATCCCCCACCGACGGGCCACCTCCAGCAATCGCTGTTCCAGAAGGCGGCCCTCCTCGGAGAACTCGCCGAAGCCCCCCGATTCGATCACCACCCGTCGGATGTCCTTACGACCGCACGCCTCCACCAGGTCGGGCACCGTGGGGGCGGGGGTCAGGATCACCGCCAGGTCGATCCCATCGGGGAGTTGATCCAGGGAGGTGACGATCGGCACCCCCTCCACCTCTCCCTCCCGCCGCCCGACCGCGTAGAGGTCGCCCCGATACCCGAAGGTGCGCAGATTGGCGAGGATGTTCCGGGCCAGGTTGTCCGGCTTCTCCGATACGCCGATGACGACGATGCTCTGCGGGTAGAAGAATCGGTCCATACGGTCGCCTCCTGCTGGTCGATCTCGCCGGTGGGTCGCCGCGACGCGGGAGCGGCGACGATCCCCCATTATACGTATCGGGCGCGGATACGCCAGTGCGAGGCGACGCGCCGCGAGGCAGCGGGGCTTTGAAAGGACGATTGACTTACAACCCCTTTTGGGGTAAGATAAACGCGGGAGGAGGACCTTGCCGATGCGGGATGCCGCCAGCCACGCGCGACCTCAACGAAACATCCCCGCCGCGCCGACCAGCGCCCCGCGCTTCCTGGCGCTGGTGGTCCTCCTTGCCGCCCTCGGGGCGTTGACCCATCCCTTGTGGGGCACCCCTCGCTCCACAGCCCAGACCGTCTCGACGGAACCTTCCCCCGCGCCCTCTCCCTCCCCTCCGTCGGGAACCCCTTCCTCCCTCCCCTCCCTTAGCGCGACGCCAACCGCCACCCCTTCCGGTCCCCTTCCCATCGGCATCGTGGCCGGTCACTCCGGGAACCAGAACGGGATCCACGACCCCGGAGCCATCTGCCCGGACGGGTGGGAGGAAGTGGAGATCAACCTGGATGTCGCCCAGCGGGTGGTCGACTTCCTCCGGCTCCTTGGGTACGATGTGGACCTGCTGGGGGAGTACGACGACAACCTGCGAGGATACCGGGGCCGGGTCCTCGTCTCCATCCACGCCGACTCGTGCACCCCCCTCGAGGCGTCCGGCTTCAAAGTGGCCCGTGCCGAAGATAGCGTAATCCCGGAGGAGGAGGACTACCTGGTCGCGTGCCTGATCAGTCGGTACCAGACCCGCACAGGGTTGAGTTTCCACCGATGGAGCATCACACCTGACATGACCGAGTACCATATCTTCTACGAGATCGACCGGAACACGCCCGCAGCCATCATCGAGGTGGGCTTTATGGGAGGGGATCGGGATTTCCTACAGAATCATCCGGACGTGATAGCGCGGGGCATCGCCGAGGGGATCCTCTGCTTCGTCCGTGGTGAAACCCCATAGCGAGGTGAACAATGCCGTTTGCCAAGGCGGGCCTGTGCATCGGCAAAGGTCCGCTGCTGCCGGAGGATGTAGACCTTCTGCGGCAGGCGGAGATCGAGGCGGTGAAACTCCCGGCCCAGGCCGATCCGGCCCTGCTGGACGCCTGTAGGGACGCGGGGATCCACACTTTCCTCGTCCAACTGCTCAGCCAGCGGCCGGGTGCCGAACCGACCTCCCCGGAGACGTTCGTAGCCGAGATGGCCCCCCGGGTGGAAGCTTTCCTTAAGAAAGGGGTGGTCCGCTTTGAGATCCACGGGGAGCCCAACCTTCCCTCTCGGGGATACGGGGTCTCGTGGGCCGAACCGGCCGCCTTCGCCGAGTGGTTCCTGGAGGTGGCGGAACGGCTGCGGACGGCCTTCGGCCCGCCCCTCCAGGTGGGTTTCCCCGGCCTCTCTTGGTCGAGCCCTCGGCTGCCCGGTGAAGCCCCGACCGTCTCCGACGACCACTTCTTGGAAACGTGCGGAGCGGCGCTGGATGGGGCGGACTTCGTCTGTTGCCACGTGTATTGGATCTCCCGCCAGGAGATGCGGGATTATCACGGCGCCCTCCGTTTCCTCCGCACCTATCTGGAGCGGACGGACCGGCCCGTGGTGATCTCGGCGTTCGCCAACGTCGATCCTGCCCAACCGCCCGCGGAGAAGGGGGACCAGTACGCGGAGTTCTACTTCTTCTGCAGTCAATACGACCGCCTGGAAGCGGCTTATGCCTACCTGCTCCGGTCCTCCGACCCCAACCTCGCCGAAATAGCGTGGGCTGGAACGGAGATCCCGGCCCGCGTCGGCGGCCGCCGTCGGATGCCCCATCCGGCGACGATGCGGCTGGCGTGGCCCACCACGGCGCGCGCCTACACCCAAACTTTCGGCCAACGGCAGCGCCGCTACTTCGAGGCTTCGTTCGACCCCGCGCACAACGTCCACTGGCTCCACGGAGGGCACGAAGGGGTGGACCTCCAGGCAGCGGAGGGGACGCCGGTCCGGGCCTGCCTGGCAGGCCGGGTGAGCATCGGCCCGCCGGGGACGGCCTACGGCAACTACGTCCGGGTCACCAGCAACGTTCCCACCGTGGGCGAGGTCACCCTGCTCTACGCCCACCTCCAGCAGATATTGGCTGAGGACGGGATGGACGTGACCCAGGGAGAGGTGGTAGGGTTGGCCGGTCGGAGCGGCAACACGACAGGCCCCCACCTTCACCTGGGGTTGCGGGTCCGCGGGCTCTCCCTCCGGGCCACCTCCCACTACCTCAACGCCCGCCCCTATCTCGACCCGGTGCGCGGTTCGCCCCGCGTCCAGTACGCCCGGACCTACGTGCTGCTGCCGCCGGGGGCGGATCGGGCTTGGGCCCAGGCGGTGGTGGAAGCCACCTGGGACGCCCACCGGTTCACCGTCGGCGGCAGCGCGGACGACGCGGGCATCGGCGACCTCGACGTCCGCCGCGTCGTCGCCGTCAACCCCACCGCCTGGAACGGCGACCTCCAAGCCTTCTTCGAAACCCACTACCCCGGCGTCATCTACGTCCCCGTGGAGGCGGAGGACCCCCCTGCCCTTCAAACAGCGCTGGCGGGGTTACCGCCGATGCCTGAACCGCCGCCGGTCGCGCCCTCGCCACGGGGGTTGCCCCGGACCCAGTACGAGCGGACCTACGTGCTGCTGCCGCCGGGGGCGGATCGGGCTTGGGCCCAGGCGGTGGTGGAAGCCACCTGGGACGCCCACCGGTTCACCGTCGGCGGCAGCGCGGACGACGCGGGCATCGGCGACCTCGACGTCCGCCGCGTCGTCGCCGTCAACCCCACCGCCTGGAACGGCGACCTCCAAGCCTTCTTCGAAACCCACTACCCCGGCGTCATCTACGTCCCCGTGGAGGCGGAGGCACCGGACGACCTACTGAATCGGCTGAACAGGCTCTGATCGACCACAAGGTTGACACAAGACGATGAGCCCCTTGGTGAAACTGACCCTCCTTATAATCGCTGGGGGATCCGGGCTGCTCTTTGCGGGGCGCCGATGGAAGCAGCGCTCGCTTACCACCGTCGGCGTGCTCGTGCTCTGGTTTGGATTGACGGCCGTCTGGGGATACCTGCGCGATGGTATGAGAGGAGTGGCCCTCCTGACCGTGCCGACGGTCGCCGTCTTTCTGGGCCTTCTGTACTTCTTCTCGGCGTACCTGCTTCCCCTGCCCGACCCCCGCCAGCGGCGCAATGCCTTCAGAGCACTGCTTGCGTGGGCGATGGGCACAAACTTCCCCTATTACCTGATCCACAGCAACCAATGGGGGATGAACAAGGTGGAGCAGCAGAAACAGATGGGGGGCAAGCCCTTCAGCGCGCTCCTCACCGGCCCAGGAGTGGTCATCAGCCGATGCGACCACGCCCCTGTGATCAGCGACGGAGTGAAGTTCAAGGGGGTGAGACGGCCTGGTGCCAGCTTCCTGTGGTTCGCCGAAAGGGTCACCCAGGCCGTCGACCTGCGGGAACAACTGCGCGCCTTCAAGGTAGAGGCCCGCACCAAGGACGGGATCGGCGTGTCGGTGCTGGCCTTCGCGCCGTTCCGGATCGACTGCGGGGAGGCGCAACCCACCCTGGGGCAGCCCTTCCCCTTCCGGGCCCGCTCCGCCTTCCTCGCGCTCCACAAGGCTCAGTTCATCGAACATCGGGGAAAGGGCCAGGTCCCGGAGCGGATGGAGGTCCACTATTGGGATGACCTCCCCCGGATCCTGGGCACGCGCATCCTGCGCAACATCATCGCCAAATACCGGTTCGACGACCTCTGCGCCCCCTACCGGCTGGCGGACGACCCGCGCGACAAGATCGCACAGGAGTTCAGGCGCGAACTTGGGGCCCAACTTCGAGAGTTCGGGATCCAACTGCGGGGTGGCGGGATCAGCAACATCCTGCCGACAGAGGAAAAGAGCCGCCAGATCTTCGAGCAGCGCATCCGGGCGTGGCAGGCGTACTGGGTGCGCCGGGTGATGCAGCGGCAGGCCGAGGGGCAGCGGTCACGGATGCGCCAGATCGAGAAGGCTCGCGCCCAGGCCCAGGTGGAGGCGATCCGGGCCATCAGCGACCGACTGATCCGGCTGAAAGAACGGGAGGGGATGGTCCCCCCCGAGCAGATCGTCAACCTGTTCATCGATGTCATCCAAACGATGGCCGTCCAGCCGTTGGCCAAGCGGTTGCTCCCCAAAACCGCCCTGGAGCCTCTGAAGGAGGTCCAACGGAGGATCGGGGACACGGCGGAAAGGGAGGAGTAGCAGAGATGCCCTCGCCGCGACGACTGCTTCGGGCTATGATCAGGTTCTTCTTCGCCGTCGTATTCCCCTTCCTGGGACTGGTCCTGATCGCGATCATCATAGAGATCCTTAACGACAGGCCGGCACCCCTGTTCCTCAAGGCGGGATATTCCCTCTTAAGCATGATTCCCGCGGCCGCAGCGATGCTGGCAGCGCTTCTGGTTCCCGCCTGGTATTTGGATCAACTGTACGACCTGGGTGGTACCCTGGACGGCCTCGGGTACCTCTTCGTCAGCGTGTTCGGTCAGACCAGCGCCCGTCCCTGGCTCGTGGCACGGGAGGGGACGCTCCAGGGGGACCTCACCAACTCTCTGGCGAAGGTAGGGGGTCCGGGATTGCTGATCGTCTACAACGACAGCGCGGTCGTCACCGAGTGCCGGGGGGCGCTCAAACGGGTGCTCGGGCCCGGCTACCACCGCCTGGAGCGGTTCGAGCGGGTGTGGGAGATCGTGGACCTGCGGCCCCAGCATTGGGCCTATACGGTGAACGGCCTGACGCGGGATGGAATCCCCGTCGCCTGCGAGGTGGATGTCCTCTTCAAGATCGACGATCGGCCAAAGGAGGGCTCTCCCCCCATCCCTCCCACGGCGGATCGTCCGTATCCGTTCACCGAGGAAGCGGTGCTTCGCGCCGCCACCGCCACCCGGATCCGAGAGGAGAAGCGGGAGGATCCGGTGATGAAATGGACCGGGCGGGTGGTGATCGGAGACGCCGAGGGCATCCTGAGGAACCTCCTGGGCCGGTTCCGGCTGGATCAACTGGTCCAGCCGGAGGGTGAAAAGGGGGACAACATCTTCTGGACGTACATCCGCGACCAACTGGAAGAGCAACTTTCCAAGAGCGCCCGGAAGATCGGCGTGCGGATCCTCAGCGTGGACGTCGGCCGGATCGACATTCAGGTGAGCCTGCCGGAGGGAGAGGAGGAAGCAGCGAAGGAGCTGCGCGACGAGGTGCTCGATCAGTGGATCCGCGCGTGGCAGGCGGAACTTGAGCGAGATATGTTGACGTTGCAGGCGGAGGGAGAGGCCGCGCTGGCCGGCTTGGAGGCGGTCAGCGTCCAGGCGAAGGCGGAGATGGTCCTCACCCTGATCGAAGCCATCCAATCCCTGGTCACCCAGGAGCAGGTCTCGGCCTACCAGATCGCCCTCCGCTTCATCGAGACGCTGCGCTGGATGTCCTTCGATCCCGGCATCCGGGCCTTCGTGCCGCTGGAACCCCTCCGCTTCCTGGAGAAGCTCCACGAAGCGGTCGAGCGGGCTGCGTTACCGGGAAGCCCAACACACCTCGCGCCAGGGGACGACCGGGTGGGCAAGGAGGCAAGAGGATGATCAACATCCCGCTGGACTACCTGCCAGTGAAGTTGCTTGTGATGGAGGGCCTCTCCCCCCAGATCAAGGCAATGCTGATCCGCTGCCAGGGCGCGCTGGCCCGGCGGCGGTGGGCCCTCGCGGAACGGTACGCCGCCAACGCGAAGGAGGCCTCACAGCGGGTCTCCGGCCGACCCGTGGACTATGCATTGGCCCTCCTCCATCTGGCCGACGTCTACCGCTCCTCCCTGCGGCCAGGGCTAGCCCTGGACTACAGCCAGGAGGCCCAACTGACCCTCGACAAGCAGCCCGGCCCGAAACATTACCACAACCGGGCAGCCGCCAACTACGGCCTTGGCCTCACCCACCACGTGCTGGGCAGCGACGCCAAAGCGTCGGAGTGGTACGGTCGAGCGCGCGCGCTCTTCGAACGGGCGATGCGGTACTGGGCCTGGGAGAGCAACCCCGGCCGCCAAGCGCAATGCGAGGAGGCAATCCGCTGGATCGAGGCGCTGATCCAGAACCTAGAGGAATGGGTGGATCTCCTCCACGAGGAGCCCCTCTGTGCCTCCGTCTGGATCCCGATCTTTCGATACGAGGGCGAAACTCCCCAACTCCGACTGCTCTGCCTCCCCGCGACGCTTCGGGGGCAGATCGAAGGAATCCGCATCGGCGAGCAAACGTATCGACTCCTGCAACTGAACGCCGGATCGTCAGGGGAAAGGCTCACCATCGATTTTCGGGTCCCCCACTTCGCCGTCGAGATCGGCTCGGACGGGGCCTCAAATTGGATCGGCATGCCCCCAGGAGAGGAGACGGCAGGACAGCCCCTTCCCCAGCCGGGGGACCTGGTGCTGATCCGGGGGCGCTGCCTCGGAAACCGGGAAACCCTGAGAGGGGTCGAGGTGAGCAGCGCGGATTTCCAAGGAGGGCGGTTCGTCCGCGGCGACCAGGGGTTCCGATTCATCCTGGAAAGGGGGCACATCATCGGCGGACGGGGCGAGACTATTGGGAAGGTCGTGGCGCTCCTGCGGCCTGTCCAGAGATAGCCTGAGGCTAAGGAGAGACCCCTGTGGCAGTGGTAGAGGAAATGGATCTGGAGGAATTCCTTCAGAGGCTTGCCCCCTCGCTGCGGATCCGTACCCTCGCCCCTGTCTGGCTCTTCCGGGAAGACGTGGAACGGCTCTACCAGCTACTGGCGGAAGCCCGCGTCCCCACCGAAGGAGAGCCGCCAGTCCAGGTGGAAATTCTGACCGAACGGGGTCTGCTGACCGCCTGGGAAGAAGTTGTGGAAAGACGGCCCCACGCGGCCCTCGCTTTCTCCATCCCCGACGGAGGGCTCTGTGTTCTCCTGCTCCCCCACGAGGTGGTGATCCTCTCGCGGTATGGATGGAGCCCCCAACTGTGGGACACCAACGTGCTGGATCGGGCAGAGCGTTTCCTCAGGCGGCGTCGCCACTACCTGTGGTTCCTACAAAGACGGGAATGGCAGATCGCTGGGCTGTTCCTGGCGTGGATCTCCGCCCTCCCCGCCGCGCTGACCTCATCTAACGGGCTGCTCGGGGCGCTGTTCGAGGCAACGGCCATCCTCGGGATAATACCCGGAGGAGTTGCGTTTCTATTGGCTACACTTGGCTGGTTCTTCCCTAACCCACAACGCGTGAGCATCTGGGCCATAAGCCGGGAAGCGTTCGCACGACGGGTTCAATGGGTAGCCTCCCTTGTCCTCGCTGGCACGTTTGTCTTTGTCCTGGGCGCAGCGTTCGCCAGGACAGGTTGGATCAGCGGGGTGGGAACTCTTGTGTCGCTTCTTATTGGAACCGCAGCGGCAGCATTGCTCTGGCTCGCCGGTGCCTGGATAGGAGACAGAACAGAGGGATAAATGGACGCTCTAGTGATCGGCGCGATGGGGTTGGACGTGAAAGGGGAGGTGCAAGGGCCAATGGAGGCCGGAACCTCCAACCCGGGGTTCATCCGTTGTAGCCCCGGTGGCGTGGCCCGCAACATCGCCGAGAACCTGGCCCGGTTGGGCCTGGAGGTCGTTCTCCTCTCGGCGGTGGGGAAGGATTGGACCGGCCGGTACTTGGTGGACCAGGCCCGAGAGGCGGGGGTGGACGTCGAACACGTCCTGATTCACCCCGACGTCCACACCGGCACCTACCTGGCTTTTTTGGACCAGGAACGCCAATTGATCACCGCCCTGGCCGACATGCGGGCGATGGAGGAGATCACCCCCCGCTACCTGAACGATCGCCGCCGACTTTTCCGCGACGCCCGCATCCTGGTGATCGACGCCAACCTGTCCCCGGCCGCACTGCAGACGGTCTTCCGGCTGGCCCGCCAATACAACCGCCCGGTCTGCGCCGATCCGACCTCCACCCTCCTGGCCCCTCGCCTCCGTCCTTACCTCCCCTCCCTCCACCTGGTCACGCCCAATCTGGAGGAGGCCGGTGCCCTGCTGGGAGAGATGTCCGCCGGGACCGAGCCCATCGAGATCGCCCGCCGGTTGGTGTCCAAAGGGGTGAACCTGGCGGTGGTCACGCTGGCCGAGCGAGGGCTGTGCTACGCCACGACGGAAGAAAGCGGTCACCTGCCGGCCCTCGCCGTCCCCATCGTGGACCGCACCGGGGTCGGAGACGCCCTGACCGCCGCCGTGGTCTTCGGCATCCTGGAGGGGCTACCGGCCAGCGAAGCGGTCCGGTTGGGCCTCTCCGCCGCAGCCCTCACCCTCCAATGCCGGGAGACGGTCTGCCCACACCTGAGCCTGGAAGATCTCTATGCGCAGTTGGTCGTCTGACAGCGGTTTAAGCAAACCGAATTCGTGAGCAAGGGTATGAACGATCTCTTCGTGTTGGTCGCCGCTTACCTTTACCTCTTCGCCACCCTTGGCGCGGCCGAATGGCTGCGAAGGCGGCAGGGGTACTCGGTGGATTTCACTCGGAAGGTGGTCCACATCGCAGCCGGGATGACCGTCCTCTTCCTGCTGGCCTTCCAGAACCGATGGATCGCCCTCATCCCCCCGGTCTCCTTCATCTTCATCAACGCCCTCTCGTATTGGAAAGGGACCTTTCAGGCGATGGAGACCGGGGAGCGGTGGCGGTTGGGGACCATCTACTTCCCCATCGCCTTCGCTATCCTGACCTGGTTGCTCTGGGGGACCAAGCCGCTGCTGGTGGCCTCGCTGATGCCGATGACGTGGGGGGACGCGCTGGCGGCGGTGGTCGGCAGGCGATGGGGACGCCGGAAGTTCCGGGTACCAGGCGGACATCGCACCCTGGAAGGCTCGCTGACCTTCCTGGTCGTCGCGTGGGTGGCGACGGCGCTACCCCTGGCCTTTCTGGCCGGGACCCCCTTCCCCGGCTGGCAGGCGGTCCCCACCGCCCTCGCCGTCGCCGTTGCGACGGCCGCGGTCGAGGCCGTCTCTCCCTGGGGGATCGACAACCTGACGGTGCCTGCCGTCTCCGCGCTGGTCCTCCAGGCGGCGGTCTCCCTCAGCCCGTCGCTGCTTCCCTAGGGAGATCCCTCCTCCGCGATGGTGAACGAGAGGCTCCCCTGGAACCGGTCCTCGATCCACACCCGCACTTCGTAGGTCCCCGGGACGTACCCGTTGGGGTACTCCCCCGTCTCCACCGCCCGCGGGTTGAAGAAGAGGAAGGTGCTTCCCTTCTCCCCGAAGACCTGGGGGCAGGTCTCCTCCACCACGCCCCACAGACAGGTGTTCCCGTCCAGGTACTCCCCCTCACGATACCACCCGTAGGTCCAGACCACCCCTCGCCTCATCCCCTCATAGGTGAAGAAGAGATAGACCCGATGGTCCCCCGGGGGAAAGGTGTCGCCAGGATCGACGGGGCGACCGTTCTCCTGGTCCAGGGCGAAGGTCAACAGGGTGATCCGGGCGTCTGGAGGGGCAGGCGTGGCCCCAGGCTTGGGCGTGAGGGCGGTCCCAGGTAAGGGATAGACAGGCGTGGGCGTGGGGGTGGGGGTCGGGAGGGGGGTCGGCGAGGGGGTGGCGGTGGGCCGGGGAGTGTAGGTGGGGGAGGGCGAAAGGAGAGCCCCGGGGGCAGGGGACAGAACTTCGGAGACGGAGGCCGTGACGGCTTGCAGGGGCACGGGGGGAACGGAGGGGACCTGACAATAGAGGTAGAGAGCGACCATCCCTAGCACGAGGGAGATGACGGCGATCGTAAGCCACCGCCCTCCAGCGCGGCGGGCCCGCTCCCGCAGGACGTAGTAGCGGGCAAACCGCACCTGGCGCAGGAAATAGAAGTATAGCAGGGAACTAAGGATAAAAATCGCGAAGAAAGCGACAGCCCCCCAGCGGAGATAGGGGGCAACCCCGTTGGAAATGAGATTCGTCAGCACGGTACCCTCTTACTGTCGAAGTCAAAAGGTGGACACGCGCAACAGGTTATTATATGTTCCTCATAAAGTTGTACCACTCCCTCCTTATACCAAATGGTTTTCAGATCCCGACGGTTCGACCACTCACTCGGCCGCCCGAGGCGACTCCCCAGCGCCGGCGTCTCCGGACGGTGCACGCGGAGGGGTATCCGCCGGCTCACCGATCAACGACCACGGGCCGGTCCAGGTGATGTGGACCGGCACCAGTTGCCCCAGCCGGTCCCGTTCATCCTCGAAGAAGACCAGTTTGTCGGTCCGGGTGCGTCCCCACCAGCGACCCTTCTTCTTGCCCTCGACCAGCACCTCCACCGTCTGCCCCAGGAGTCGCCCGTTGATCTCGGCGGCGATGCGCGCCTGCAGTTCGTCCAGCGCTTTGCGGCGGCGCTCCTTCTCCTCCGGCGGCACATCGTCGGGGAACCGACGGGCGGCCAGCGTCTGCGGGCGGGGGGAGTAGCGGGCAATATGTACCTTGTCCAGCCGCAGTTCAGCCAGCAGATCGTAGGTCCGCTGGAACTGGGCCTCCGTCTCCCCCGGGAAGCCGACGATGACGTCGGTGGCGATGGAGACACCGGGGATTACCTCCCGGATGCGGGCCACGAGGCGGCGGTAGTCGTCGGCGGTGTAGCCCCGCCGCATCCGGGCCAGCACCTCGTCGTCGCCTGCCTGCACCGGCACCTCGATATGCTCACAGACCTTCGGCAGCGAGGCCACCGCCTCCAGCAGGTCGTCCCGCATCCAGTTGGGATGGCTGGTCAGGAAGCGAACGCGCACCAGCCCCTCGATCTCGTGGACGCGGTGGAGCAGATCCACCAGCGGGGTCCGCCCCCGGGTATCCCGATCGCCCAACAGGTCGTACCCATACCGGTCGATGATCTGCCCCAGCAACGTGATCTCCCGGACCCCCTGCCCTGCCAGCGCCTGGACCTCGTCGACGATCTCCTCCGGCGGGCGGCTCCGCTCCGGTCCCCGACGGTAGGGGATGATGCAGTAGGTGCAGGCGTGGGAACAGCCTAGGACGGCGGGGACGTAGGCCGTCACCCGGCGGCCTCGCTCCCGCCCCGGCAGTCCCCATCCCTCGTAGAACCGCTCCTGACGGGCCCTCGCCTCCGCCGCCAGGGCCCGGTCCTCGTCCACCAACCCCTGCCCGGAAAGGTAGTGCAGCAGCGGCTCCGGCTCGGAGGGAGGCATCCACACATCCACCCACGGGTACCGCTCCGCCACCTCGCCCGGCCCCCGGAACCCCACCAGGCACCCCATCACGCCAACGACGACCTCCGGTCGGCGCTCCTTCAGCGGCCGAAGGGAGCCCAGACGGCCGTGGACCTTGTCCTCAGCCTGCTGGCGCACCACGCAGGTGTTGAGGACGATCACATCGGCCTCCTCGGCACGGGAGGCGGGCTCGTACCCCAGCGTCTCCAGAGCGACCGCCAGCCGACGGGAGTCGGCCCGGTTCATCTGACACCCAATCGTCCAGATATAGTACCTCATATCCCGTGTTGGGGGAGTATAGCACGGGAGGGGAAGAGGAGCAACCGAAAACTATTCAGAGGAAGGAGACTTCCAGAAAGGGGGGCGCTCCATCCGCCAGAGGCCGTACAGACCGGCGAGGGCCGTCAGCCCGCCGACGGTGTACCCCTCGGCGATGGACGCCTGAGTGACGAAGACGGCCAGCATCCCCAGGATGAACGAGACCACGTAGAGGGTGAGCACCGCCTCTCGGCGGGTCATCCCCGCCGCGACCAGCCGGTGAGAGACGTGGTCTTTGCCCGGGTGGGTCAGCGGGTTCAGCCCCCGCCGGAGGCGGGAGATGATGACCAGCGTGGTGTCGAAGATGGGGAGCCCCATCACCAACACCGGCACCATCCAGGTGACGAAGGTAACGTTCTCCGGGAAGCGGAGTTTGATCCCGATGGCAGCCAGGGTGAAGCCCAGGAACAGGGAACCGGAATCGCCCATAAAGATGCTGGCCGGGTTCAGGTTGTAGAAGAGGAATCCGATGCACGCCCCCAGCACGGCGACCGAGAGGGCCCCGACCAGATATTGGCCGCTGAAGGCGCACATCAAGGCGAAGTAGGCGGCGGCGATGGCGGCGATGCCCCCCGCCAGCCCGTCCATATTGTCCAGCAGGTTGATGCCGTTGGTGATATACCCCACCCAGAAGACGGTGGTGATCAGGTCCAGCACCGGGTGGTGGAAGGTGCCGACGCGGACACCGGTGCCCCACAGCAGAAGGGCGGCCAGGATCTGACCGACCATCTTGACGATGGGGCGCACACCCCAGCGATCGTCCACCAACCCCAGGAAGGAGACGCCGGTGGCACCGACGACGATGGAGCCGAACTGGGCAAACTGATACCGCTCGCCGAGGACCACCGCCGCGATCAGAACCGCTAGGTAGATGGCCGCGCCGCCGAGCCGGGGGACGGGGCGGGTGTGGATCTTGCGGGCCGACGGCCGGTCGATCATCCCCAGCCGAGGGGCTAAGTAGCGGGCCAACGGCGTGGCGCCGATCGCCAGGACGAGCGCCCCGGCGAAGACCAAGATGTACACCATCACGGCGACCCACCCCCCGACGGCAAGGCCTGCTGGAGCTGCTGGATCAGGTCTTCCACCAGCGGCCGCTGGTCCTCCGGCGCCAGGGCCAGGGCCGTCTGGGCCTCCAAGAGGGCCTGGTCGAGGTAGCCCATCTGGTAGTAGGCGATGGCCAACAACCGATGGGTCTCCCAGGCATCCCGCGCATTGGGAGCCAGTTCCAGCGACTGACGCAACGCGTCGGCGGCCTCCGCGCTGCGGCCCAACTGGAGATACACCCTTCCCAACGCACTCCACACCCGAGGCTGGCGGGGTTTGATCTCCAGGGCGGTGCGGTAAGCCTCGACCGCTCCCTCCAGGTCCCCCTCGCCAACCCGTATGTCGCCGACGATCAGCCAGGTCTGCTCAAACTCGGGGTCCAGCGACAGCGACCGGCTGATGCACCGCCGATACCCCAGTTTGTCGCCCAGACTGTAGTAATAGAGGGTGGCCCACTCGTTCCAGAGAATGGGGTTGTTCGGACTGAGGGTCGTCGCCGTCTCGTAGTACCGGGAGGCAAGGTTGAGCAACGATTGGCGCTGCTCCCGCCCCGCCGGGAGCTCCGACCAGCGGCGATACATCCGGGCCAGGTTGGCGCTGTGGTCGGTGTTGAGCGGTGCAATGGCCTGGGCCTGGAGCAACACCCGCTCCGTCTCCTGGAGGGCCTGGACCTGCTGGTTCACGTCCTCCAGCGAGGAGGCGTACTCCAGCAACGCTCGGCCCAGATAAAGATAGTAGAAGTCCTCCTTGGGAGCCAACTCGATGGCCCGCTGATAGTGCGGGATAGCCACCGCGAACTGCCCCTGCCGGTCCCAGGGGTCCGCCTGTTTGTACACAATATCGGCGCGGATGGGCTGGAGGTTAAAGGAGGCCGCGAAGACGGGGGCCAGGAAGAGGACGAGCGCGGCGGCAAAGGCAACGGCCCACTCCCCCCAGCCGACCGTCCGCAGCCGGTTCCCCAGCGAGGGGGTGAGGAAGTAGACCAACCCGCCCACGGTCAGGGTCCCCACGATGCCCAGGGTCGCAGCGAGGGCAAGGTCGCCCGGCCGGGGGAAAGCCCCTCCGGACGTGCCGACCAGGCCATAGGCGATCCAGGAGAAGGCAGCGACGAGCAACGCCAGAAGGCCGGCCGGCGTCGCCCAGGTCCCCCTCCCCAGGCTGCCGCCAGCCAGCGCCAGCCCGCCCAGCAGGATGATCGTGAACAGGAAAGCGTAGTAAACGTTCACCTGGTCGGCCACGAACTCGGCGATCCACAGGACGTCGCTGACGTCCCGGACCGCTCTGCCGACGATGTATGCGTGACGTCCGGCCAGGACGAGCCCGAAGGCCAGCCACACCACCAACGAGACGAGGAACACCACCAGCGCGGCGGCCCAGGTCTCCCGCCTCGGCACCACTCCCGACCGGACCATCTGGGCCACCGTCAGCAACCCGATGGCGAGCCAGGTCATCCCGAAAACCATCAGGATCCCCAGCGAGATACGCGGCGGTTGGCTGGCAGGGATAGCGATCACCGTGAGGGAGCGCCAGAAGACCTGCAACGGATCCTTCAGCCGCTCGACGTTGTTCACGAAGTCGTAGGCCAGGGTACCCAAAATCAGCGCGCCGATGGTCGCTGCGCCGAAGGTGGGCCAGAGCCAAGCGAGGGGGGAGGGGGAGCGCTGGGGCGCTTGAGGGGCCTTGACCCGCCGCCGTCTCCGCCGACGGGAGCGCGGGGCGGGTGCAGCAGGGGAAGAGGCTGTCGCCGCCTGCTCCTGCCGCTGCTCCACGATCTGTCGGAGCCCCAACAGCACGAACGTCCCTGCCAGGGCCCAGAAGGTGGTGCGCGTGGAGGCGATGGCGATCCCGAAGTTGATCTCTACGAAATGGGCCACGAAGGTGGCCAACAAACCCGTCAGCAGGATCGTGTAAGGATGGGAAGAAGCGGAGGAGGGCTTATCCCAGTAGAGGGAAAAGGCGTAGACCAGCAGGTACAGGAAGAGCCCTCCGACCATCCCAACAGGGAGCGCCAGGCAGAAGAAGTGAGGGCCCAGGGTGGGAATGACGATCGCCATCGCCAGGAGGGCTCCTCCGGCAAGGAGGCCGAAGAAAAGCCACCGTCGCCAATCGGCGGGGAGAAAGCCCAACCAGCGGAGCCCAAAGTAGAAAAGGCTGCCAAAGAGCCAGATGTAAGCGATAAACCCAGGTATCCCCGTGATGATCAACGAGTCCAGCGTCTCGTTGTGGGACCGATCCGGCGAGGCGGTGCGGGATTCCACGTGACCGAGGAAAGGCGGGTAAAACCGGTTGTAACCGACGTACATCGATTCCGGCCCGTAGCCGACCAGCAGACGGATCGCGTTGAAGGGGTCCGGCCGCCACTCGGAACGAAGGATGGTGGGCGGATATTGGATCGGCTCGTGGGGGAGGATCATCTTGAGCCCTCCCTCCCAGATCAGGGCCCGGACCTTGCCGGTGCCGCTCTCCGTTTCCAGGACCTTAGCCACCCGTCCGATGGCCGGGTTGTTGACGGCCCACTCGTGGAGCGGACCGCCGGGGTTCACGGCGAAGAAGAGGGCGACAACCAGGACGGCGACCATCAGCGCACTGGCCCACAACCAGCGCCACCCTCGCTGATTGACGACGAAGGCCAACCAGAGGCCAGCCATCACCAATCCGCCGCCGACCAGCGCGCCAAACTGGGGGATAGAAGAGCCCGATCCCGCAACGGTCCGGGCCAGAAGATACACCGCCCCACCGGCCGCGCCGGATGCAAGGATGGCCAGCAGCCCGAAAGCCAGCCCCTGACCCAAATCCTTAAGGAGCGCCTGCCGCGGCGAGGAACCCGTACGCGGGACGTGCGCACGAAGTGTCAGTAGCCCCACGAAGGTCCAGACCCCCAACCCGGCCAAAAGCCCCAGCAGGGGTCCCCGGCTTTTGGTATACCAGACGGCGATCACCTGGACCAGGAAGATGAAGATGTAGGCCGCCGCCTGGAGCACGTGGAGCATCCCCGCCTCCTCGTCGCTGAGGATCGACCGGAAGGCGTCCACGATCCGAGAGAGCGTAGGGGGAACGGCCATGATGAGGTAGGCAGCGACGAAGATGGCGTTCCCCATATTGGAAGCCACCCTTCGGGTCACGTCCCCACCCCACGGCAGGGGATCCCTCCCCGCGTGCTGGACGAAGCCGTAAAGGGCGATGGGCAGGCTGTTAAGAATCAACGTGGTCAGCAACCGATCGACCTGCGCCCGCGACCGCAATCGATCGAGCAAAATGAAGAAAATGACGATGTACGAGAGCGTGGTGAAAGTCCCCTGGAGTCGCTGATAGGAACCGAAGAAACTGGTGTAGGGCGTCAACGAAAAGGCGGTGCTGATGAGATAAACGAGGATCATCAACAGCGTGGGGAGCACCAGGGGAGTGCGCCAGGTGATCCGCCGGGGCCCGCGCCGACCGCTGGCCCTCTCCTCCACCCACCGCACCAGCCACACCGCCGACATCACCAGCGCGATGGAGCGGAGCGTCGTCAGTTTGTCCGGCTCAAAGACGCGGCTGGAGTAGATGTTGAAGAACAGGGGGGTGACGACGATCGCCGAAAGCCACCCGGCCTCCAGAATTCCGTCGAGCACAGCACTCAATCGGGTTGAGGACATCGGTCAACCTTTCCGGGGCTTCTCAAAAGTCGGATGAAAGGGTAGCCATACCCTCCTCTTGAAACCACGCAAGCGTTCGCCGGAGCCCCTCCTCCAGCGAAGTCCTCGCCTCGAAGCCCAGCACCTCCTTGGCACGGGTCGTATCCGGCACACGACGACGGGTTTCCTCAAAATGGGGACCATAAGCGGAAGTGTACGGCACGTAGACGATCTCCGAGGAGGAACCGGTCAACTCCTTGATCATCTGAGCCAGCGATCGGATGGAGGTCTCACGGCTGGAACCGATGTTGAAGACCATTCCGCTCGCCTCTTTGACCGTACCGGCGAGGATGGTCCCTTCCACCGTATCGGCCACATAGGTGAAACAGCGCGTCTGGTTGCCGTCGTCGTAGACGGTCAACGGCTCCCCTCGCAGGGCCTGGGTAAAGAAACGGGCCACCACGCTCCCGTAACCCAGGGGGTCCAGCCGGGGACCGTAGGCATTAAAGTACCGCACCACCGTCACAGGCAACCCCTTCTTGGCGTAGGCGAAGGCGAAATACTCATCGATGGCCTTGGCGTCGGAATAGGACCACCGCTCCACAGTGGTCGGCCCCAGCAGCCGATCCCCGTCCTCCTGCAACGGGACCTCGGTGGACTTGCCGTAGATCTCGGAACTGGAGGCGATAACCGTCCGGACCCAGTATTTGTAGGCCAATTCCAGGACGTTCTCCGTGCCTCGCACGTTGGTGATGATAGCGTTCAGGGGGTCTTCCACCACATACTTGACCCCGACCACAGCGGCAAGGTGATAGATGAGGTCGGACTGACGAATCAGCCGCTCCAGGGTGGTGACATTGAGAATGGAGTCGTTGACGAAATGGAACCGCTCACTTTCCAGATGATGGGCGATGTTCTGGATCTTGCCCACAGAGAGGTTATCCAGCACAGTCACTTCGTGCCCTTGGGCCATCAGGGCGTCCACCAGGTTGGAGCCAATGAATCCGGCACCGCCGGTGATGAGAATTCTCACGTTTCCTCCTCGGTGGGAGATTCGGTGGCAGGGTCTGCACCGTCTCGCCACAGAGGCGCGGAGGACACAGATCTTCTCAAATTTTTGGGGCTCTCTGTGCCCTCCGTGCCTCTGTGGTTTCCTATTACCGCAAGTACGCAACTCCCGCTGGTAAAGATAGATCGCCTTCTTGGTCGGGCATATTATGCCCTAGGCAAGACAAAAGTCAAGGGAGTTCGCTCGGGACCGACAAGTTCGGGCGTCGCCTCCGGATGCCGAGGGCCGCTCCTATCGGGAAGGAAGCCCGTCCTTCGCCGGACCACGGCCTTCCGCCTCGGAGATCCCGTCGCCCGAAACGGGCTCAGGCCACCCAGGGATTCATCCGCCTCTCCCGCCCGACCGTCGTCTGGGGGCCGTGACCGGGGTAGATGATCGTGTCGTCGGGCAGAGCGAAGAGCACCTCCCGGATCGAACGGAGCAACGTCTCCCAGTCCCCTCCGGGCAGATCGGTCCGTCCGACCCCCATCGCAAACAGAACGTCCCCGTCGAACGCGGCCCCCTCCTCCGCCAGGTAGAAGGTCAAACCGCCGGGCGAATGGCCGGGGGTCTCCAACACCTGGAACCGCAGCCGCCCGACCTCCAGGACGTCCCCATCGTGGAGTTCCACGTCCGGCGGGGGGCTCTCCCTTATAGGCACGCCGAACCAGCGGGCGCCCCCACCGGACTGCAGGATGGGCAGTTCCGCCGGGTGCAACGCCAGGAGCGCTCCGGTCGCCTCGACGATGTCGGCGTTGGCCCCCATGTGATCGAAGTGGCAATGGGTGTTGAGGACGTAGCGAACGGTGAGCCCCGTCTCTTCGATGGCCTTCAGGATCCGATCCGGGTGCCCGCCCGGATCGATGACCACCCCTTCCCGGGTCTCCTCGCAGCCGACCAAGTAGCAGTTGGTCATCGTGATGCCGACGGTCACGGTTCGCAGGATCATACGGACCTCCCTCTCGGATGGAGGGAATATAACATCGATGCCCTGTTTACACAAGGCTTCCCCCGAGCGACCCTGGACTC
>CAZOLN010000038.1:11151-20552 GCA_964580565.1 uncultured Anaerolineales bacterium | reverse complement strand
GACGGGGCGAAGCGGCGGAAACTGAAGGCCCCGGCGGAGTACGAGCCGGTGATCCCATCCGAGGCCGACCGCGTGGTGGTGGTGGGCGGGCTGACGGCGCTGGGTCGGCCACTGGACGAAAGGACGGTCCACCGGCCCGCTCGGGCCGCCCGCCTGCTGGGAGTCCCCCTCGGCACGACCATCACGCCGGAGATGGTCGCTGCGCTGCTGGCCCACCCTCAGGGAGGGCTCAAGGGCATCCCCAGCAGCGCCACGACGGTGGCGCTGCTCACCCAGCAGGGGGAACCTCCCCACCCGCAGGCCGCCGCCGTCGCCCGGCGACTCCTCTCCAGCGGGCGCATCACCCGCGTCGTCCTTGCCGACCTCTACAGACCAGAACCTGTGCTGGAGGTGTGGGAATGAGTCGTGTGGCAGGCATTATCCTGGCGGCCGGAGGCTCCACCCGGTTCGGCCGGTCCAAGCAGTTGCTGGAGTGGGGCGGGAAGCCCCTGGTGGCCCACGTGGCCGACGTCGCCCTGGCAGCGGGCCTCGACCCGGTGGTCGTCGTCCTGGGGTGCGAGGCGGAGGCCGTCCGCGCCGGGCTGGCCGACCGGCCGGTCCGGACGGCGGTGAACTGGCGGTGGGAGGAGGGGATGAGCACATCGGTGCAGGCCGGGCTGGCGGCGCTCCCCCTCGACGTGGAGGCGGCAGTCTTTCTCCAGTGCGACCAACCGCTGGTCGGGCCGGACCTGGTGCACCGCCTGGTGACCCGCTGGGAGGAGACCGGCGCGCCCATCGTCCACCCGGTCCACAAAGGGCGCCGATCCACACCGGTCCTCTTCGCCCGCTCCCTCTTCCCCGAACTGGCCCGCGTCACCGGCGACCAAGGGGGACGGGCGCTCATCGGTCGTCATCCTACCGCCACGGTCGAGGTGGACGATCCCGACCTCCTCGCCGACGTGGACACCCCCGAGGAGTACGAACGGCTTGTGGAACTGCAGGGTGCGGGGCACAGGGGACAGGCTCAAACGCTCCTGCCGCGCCTTCGGTACCTGATCGTGGATATGGACGGCGTGCTGTGGCGGGGTGACCAGCCGGCGCCGGGCCTGCAGGACTTCTTCGCCTTCCTGCGGGAGCGGGACATCCGCTTCGTCCTGGCGACCAACAACGCCAGCAAGCGGCCCGACCAGTACGTGGAGAAACTGGCCCGCTTCGGGGTGGAGGTGTCGATGGAGTGCATCCTGACCTCTGCCCAGGCCACCGCCGCCTACTTGGCCGAGCGGGAGCCGAAGGGAACCCCGGTGCACGTCATCGGCGGGGAGGGGCTGCGGGCCGCCCTGGTCGAACAGGGGTTCGTGCTGGCGGAGAAAGAGGCGCGGTACGTGGTCGTCGGGTGGGACCCCGACCTGACGTGGCGGAAGCTGGCCCGTGCCACCCTCCTGATTCGAAAGGGGGCTGGCTTCATCGGCACCAACCCGGACCGGACCTTCCCCAGTGAGGAAGGGCTGGTGCCGGGCAACGGGGCGCAACTGGCGGCGCTGGAGGCGGCCACGGACGTCCCTCCGGTGGTCATCGGCAAGCCGGAGCCGTGGCTCTACCGCGAGGCGATGCATCGGATGGGGGCCGCGCCGGAGGCCACCGGCGTCGTCGGCGACCGGTTGGATACGGACATCCTAGGGGGTGTGCGGCTGGGCCTCGCCACGATCCTCGTCCTCTCCGGTATCACGAGGGAAGAGGACCTGACCCGCGCGTTCGTCCAGCCCGACCTGGTCTGCGCCGACATCGGGGAACTGGCGCGCCTCTGGTCGGCAATCTGATTCTGAGTTCACCACAGAGGCACAGAGGACACAGAGATTCCTCTATTTCAGAGATTCCTCTGTGTCCTCTGTGCCTCTGTGGTTCTTCACCGCCAGGCGGTCGATCAGAGGTCCACGCGGAGGTAGTCGATGCGGCTGTAGCCGCTCCCCCAGGGGTCGCCCGCCTCGAAGGTGCCTAGACCCCGATCCGCCGCCAGCCGCAGGTAGTCGTACGCCTCGGCGGGCATCCCACGCCACTCGCTCCGCAACAGATCGCACATCACGCAGTCCACCGCCACCGGGTCGCGGCTGAAGAACAGGCTGTTGGGCGCGCCGCCGAAGGTCTTCCAGGCGACCGGTGGCTGAACCGCCCCCGGCGCGCCGAAGAGCCCGTCCCCCATCGTGAGCACCGTCTTGCCGGCGATGTTGGGGTTGGCATAGATGTCCACCAACGGGCTGAGGGTGGGGTCGTAGAGATCGGACCGGGAGGTCAGATACTGGTGCAGATCGTCCGCCCCTCCACGGACCACGTTGTCGATGCTGCCGAAGTGGTTCTTGAACCCCAGCGTGACCGGATGGATGCCGTGTCGCTTCAGGATGGGGACGTTGATGAGATAGGTGGCCCAGTAGAGAAGATCGGTCAGCCAGCGGTCGGTGAGGGTGGAAGCGGAGAAGGAGATGCGCAGACTTTCGTCCACGTGGTCGAAAGGAGGGGGCTGGGCGCAGTCCTTCCGCCCCCAGAAGACGATCCCCGGATAGACCGCCTGGATAGGGAGGCGGAACCGGTCGGGGAGAAAACGCCCCCTGCCGATGGTGACGTCGTAGATCCAGATGTCGCCCGGATCGACCCCCCGCCCCTCGACCAGAGCGCGGACCAGGGCCAGCACCGGCTGCGGCAGCCCGTCGATGAGGTTCCCCTGCCGGGAGCAGTTCCCGCCGTCCCGGTCGCTGTTGTTGAAGTTGACCTTGATGGCGATCTTCTGGCCCGGCTGGTAGTTGGGCAACAGCACGGCCCACGCGTCCGCGGCCGACGACGTGCCGGTCAGTTGGCGCAGCCCCTCCTCGACCATCCCATCCACCACGGCCTGGTCCACGTGGTCGCCGTACCAACCGGTGGCGAAGTCCCAATAGGTGGCGGCGGGGGAATGGATGTGGACGACGCGGTCGGCCCGGGGCGGGGAGGGGGGCGGGGGAGTGGCGGTCGGAGAGGATGGGGCAGCCTCGGAAGAGGTGGCGGTGGCCTGCGGGACAGGCGTGGACGGGCGTTCCGTCGACGTCGGCGAGGGCGCAGCCCCCGGCGAAGGAGGAACGAACGTCGCGGTGGGGGAAGAGGGCACGGCCGGCCGGCAGCGGGCCAGGAGCCACGCCCCCAGCCCGGTGAGGATCCCCTGCAGGAATCGACGACGGTTGACCGATTTCATACGACCTCCTTAATGCCTGCCTGCGCGGCCTCGTAAACGGCGGTCAGTCGGCGGCCGCTGTCCTCCCAACTGTGGTGGGCCTCCACGTACCGCCGCCCGGCCTGCCCCAGACGGCGGGCCAGGTCGGGGTCGGTGCAGAGGCGGAGGACGTGCGCGGCGAATGTGTCGGGGTCGTCGGCGACCAGCGCATCCCGCCCGGCCTCCGCCTGGAGCCCGGCGAACGCGGCCTGGGTGCAGACGACGGGCCTGGCCATCGCCATCGCCTCCAGCACCTTGTTCTGGATGCCCACGGCGTAGCGGGCGGGGCAGACCACCACCCCGGCCCGCGCCAGATACGGCCGCAGGTCCTCCACGTAGCCGGTCACCCCGATCCGCTCGTCCGCCGCCAGACGCTGCACCACCTCCGGCGGATCCTTCCCCACGATCTGGAACCGAACAGCGGGGTCCCGTGCCCAGATGCGGGGCAGCACCTCCCGGGCGAAGTAAAGGACGCTGGCCACGTTGGCGTGATAACTCATCTTGCCGGTGAAAACTACGGTCCGGGGATCCCGCCCATCCCCCTCCGAGGGCCGGAAGTACTCCAGATCCACCCCGTTGGTGACCACAGTGATCGGGGCGGGCCGCTCCCGGGTGGAGAGGTAGCGGCGGGCCAGGGTTTCCAGCGCCTCCTTATCACGGCGGGAGGTGACCACCACCTGCGCGAACCGCGCCAGGAGGTGGGCCTCGTACCGGCGGGTGCGGGCCAGATCCAGCCGCGCCATCCACCGCGCCCGGGGCTGCGGGCTGTTCTGCACCGTCTGTTCGAACAGGAAGGCGATGCAGTCCACCGCGTCGTAGACCACCGGCCGGCCCCGCACCGCCCGCACCAGCCGGGCCGCCCGCAGGTGCTCGATGTGCACGACGTCGAAGTCACCCTCCCGAAGCAACGCCTGAAGGCGGTGCTCCATCCGGGGATGATAGGCGTAGACGGCCTGGAGCGGCTCGCGCGAAGGGAGGGCCAGAAGGCAGTTCAACATGGAACGGGGGGTGGGGACGGGGAAAACCTCCACCCGGATCCCCAGGTCCCGCAACCCCTCAGCCCGCCTTCGCTCCTCAGGATCGGCGCTGGCTGCGGTGAGCAGGGTGATCCGGTGACCCAGGCGAGCCAGGGCGCGGAGCAGATTGTAGGGGCGGGTTCGGATGGGAGAGGGGACGTAGGGGGTGACGTAGAGCACCTTCATCCGTTGTTCACCCCTCGCAGTGCGGGGACGAGGCCGAGTTTGACCATCACCGCGGCCATAACCTCCGGCGCGGCCTCCTCCCCCAGGCGGGCCAGCGCCTCCTCGCGGCTCATATACCCCTCCCGCACCAGCCCGGCCAGTTCCATCACGTAGGGATGGAACCCCATCTGCTCCTGGTGAACCCGGCAGGCGAAGCCGTTGAGGAGGCAGTTGGTGGAGTTGGGGTCGGTATCCTGGGGAGACTCCCATCCCAACTGGCGGATGCGGCGGCGCGCCTCCTCCTCAGTGTACTCGAGGAAGGCCAGGGGGGAGACCAGATAGGGAAGTGAATCGACCGCTTCCAGCAGCTGCTCCGGCGGGAAATAGGGCGCCACCCGCTCGCCAACCACGCCTTCCAGGGGCGTCCTCGCCGTCCGGAGGAACGCCTCCAACATCCGGCGGTTGGTCCGGAGGATGGCCGAGGAGAGGGGGATCTGGCCGGGGGACCAGCCGTACACCACCATCGGGATGGACCGGGTCAGGGCGATCCGAAGCCCGATCCCCTTGGCGAGCGACATGCAGGCGTTGCAGACGCCGCTGGCCCGCTCCAGAGCACGGAGCGGGTACATGTCGTTCTGGATCGAGGCGACGAAGATCTCCCGCAACATCTCAAAGGGCGGCTTCACGATCACGTGGGGGATCTTCAGGTTCTCGGCGACGACCCGCATGTTCTTGAAGGCCGCCGGGGAGACGAACCCGTTGTCGAAGGTGAAGGCCAGAACCTGCAGGCCGTACCGCTCCTTCAGGAGCCAAAGCGTGTAGGTGCTGTCCTTCCCACCGCTCCACCCCATCAGCGCGTGGAAGCCGGGTCGGGTGCGGACCTGTTGGACCAGGCTCTCGAACCGTTCGCGGAGGCGGGCACGCTGCTGGGCCCGTTGCTCCGGCGGTGGCGTCCGCCGGCAGTACTGACACACCCCCTCCTCATCAAATTGAATGCCGGGGAACGTCTCCGGCAGAACGCACCGCGTACATCGTTTCATCATCAACCTCTTTCCCTCACCCAGAGAGTTCAGAACGCTACCGGCACGCCGCCGATCTTTCTAACGGCTCGCGTCGTCCGGGCCCCACGCAGATCCGAACGGGATCGACCTCCCGGACCGGATCGGGGGGAAAATTCGCCACGAACAGGTGGTGAAGCAACTGGACGGAGAGGACCCCAACGAGGGCCATATCGTCCCGCTCCCCCACCCGCCGCCCGCTGCGGCACTTCCGCACCAACTGGGCCACCCCCTCGGGATCGAACAGACCAGCGGCCCGGATCGCCTCCGGCGCAAGCATCGCCTCCACATAGTCCGGGGGAGGGTCGAAGAAGGCCGGATGGATAGGAGCGCGATAGGGCTGCTTTCGCCGCTGCCATACCTCGGGCGGGAGAAGGCCCTGGGCGCTCTTCCGTAGGACATACTTTTCCTGGAGCCCCCGGATCTTCAGATGGGGCGGGAGGCGGGCGGCAAACTCCACCACCCGGTGATCCAGGAAGGGGAAACGGCCCTCGACGGAGTTGGCTGCCATCATCCGGTCGCCCTGGGAGGAGAGAAGGTAGGGGGACATGAACGTGGCGACCTCCAGGTACTGGGCCTGGGCCAGCGGGCTCCAGGGAGAGAGAAGACCGTCGAGCGTGGAGAGGAGCTCCCCGACCGGATCGTACTCCCCCAGCGCCTCCCGGAGCGCGGCGGAGAACAGCCGGTGAAGGGAGCGGGTGTTCCGCCAGCGGATCTGATGGGAATATCCCAATCGATCCACCTCCGTCAGCCCACGGCGGAAGAAGGCCCGCAGGAAAGCATCGCCTCCCCGCGAAAGGTCGGCCACATAGGGGTACAGCCGATGGAGGAGCAACGGACGCCAGGCCGAACCAGGCTGGCGGGCCCAGAAGCGGCGGACCTTGTCCTCTTTAAAAATGTTGTAGCCGCCCAGGAACTCGTCCGCCCCCTCCCCGGTGAGGACGACCTTGATCCCGCTTTCGTGGACCAACCGGGAGAGGAGGAACATCGGCGCGGGGGAGGTGCGCAGGAGCGGGGCCTCGGCGTGCCAGACCACGTCCGGGAAGACGGCGCCAATGTCGCCGTTGGTGCACTCGGTCCGGCGGTGGGCGGTCTGCAGGAACGCGGTGGCGATCTCCTGGTAGGGCCGTTCGTCGAAGGCCGCCTCCTGGAAGGCGATGGAGAAGGTGCAGAGGGTATCCGGCACGTGCTGGCGGATCAGGGCGGCGATGAGGGTGGAGTCCAACCCCCCGCTGAGGTAACTGCCCACCGGCACGTCGGCCCGCAGCCGGAGCCGCGTGGCGTCGGCCAGGAGGTCCCGCAGCCGGGCCGCCGCCTCCTCCACGCCCATCCGCTCCTCCCGGCCCGCCTCCGGGAAGGACAGCCCCCAGTAGCGGGTGATGGTGTGGGAGTCGGCGCGGACCCGCATATAGTGGCCCGGCGGCAGTTCCCGTATCCCCTGAAAGACGGTGCGCGGCGCCAGCGGGGCCCAGAAGGTGAACGCCTGGGCCAGCGCATAGGGGTCCAGCCGCGCCTCTACGCGGGGATCGAGCAGCACCGCCTTGACCTCCGAGCCGAAGACCAGCCCTTCCGGGAGGAGCGTGTAGAACAGGGGACGGATCCCCAGCCGGTCGCGGGCCAGGAACAACTCCCCTCTGCGGGTATCCCAAATGGCGATGGCGAACTGTCCGTTGAGCCGATGGAGGCAATCCGGCCCCAGGTCCTCGTAGAGGTGGAGGATGACCTCCGTGTCGGTGCGGGTGGAGAAACGGTGGCCCTTCCGCTCCAACTCCTCCCGCAGTTCGGGGTGGTTGTACACCTCCCCGTTGAAGACGATCCAGAGGGACCGATCCTCGTTGGGGATCGGCTGGCTGCCGGTGCTCAGGTCGACGATGCTCAGGCGGGCGCAGCCGATGCCCGCCTTCCCGTCCACATAGACGCCGAACTCATCGGGGCCCCGATGGCGGATGATGGACAACATCCGCCGCAACAGATCGACCTCCGGAGGCCGCCCCCCGGTCCAATCCACCGCGCCGACGATCCCGCACATCGGGCATTACCTCAGATCGGCCCGCCGGATCTTGCCCGAGGGGGTCTTGGGGAGGCTCTCGCGGAACTCCACGTACCGGGGGACCATGAAGTCCTCCAGGTGCTGGCGGCAGTGGCGGAGGACGTCCTGCTCGGTGAGGGTGTGGCCGTCGCCGCAGACGACGAACGCCTTCACCGCCTGGCCCAGCAGTTCGTCGGGCACGCCGACGACGGCCGCTTCCACGACGCCGGGCAACTGGTAGAGGACGTTCTCCACCTCCTTCGGAGCGACCTTCTCCCCGCGGCTCTTGATGATGTCGTCCTTGCGGGCGACGAAGTAGAAGAACCCTTCCTCGTCCATCCAGAACAGGTCGCCGGTGTAGAGCAGCCGCTCCGCCGGATACCGGCCCGGCCGATACCGCTTGGCCGTCTCCTCGGGGTCGTTCCAGTACCCCTGCATCACGTGGGAGCCTCGGATCACCAACTCCCCGATCTCCCCCGGTCCGACCCGGTTGCCCTCCTCGTCCTCGACCCAGGCTTCGGTCCCAGGGATGGGGATGCCGACCGAGGCGGGTCGCCGATCCAGTTCCTCCGGCGGGAGGTACAGCGTCCGCTTGCATTCGGTGAGGCCGTACATCGAGTAGAGGCGGGCGTGGGGAAACGCCTCCCGCAGCCGTCGGATGTGTTCCACCGGCAGGGCCGCGCCGGTGTTGGTCAGATAGCGCAACGAAGAGAGGTCGAACCGGCTCAGGTCCATCTGGAGGAGCATCGCAAAAAGGGTCGGCACGCCCGGGAGCCCGGTCACCTGCTCCTCCTCGATCCGTCGGAGCACCGCCGCCGGATAGGCGAAGGACCGCTCCAGCACCAGCGTGCCGCCGAACTTGAAGACCATCAGCAACTGATACAGGCCGTAGTCGAACGAGAGGGGGAGGACGTTGATCACGACGTCCTCCGGGGTGTTTTCCAGGTATTGGATGATCGAGGAGGCGGCGAAAGCGACGTTGGCGTGGGTGGACATCACCCCCTTGGGATCGCCGGTGCTGCCGGAGGTGTAGATCAGGCAGGCGAGGTCGACGTCGATGGTAGGGGTGGAGGGGAGGGCAGGGGGATAGGCTTCCAAGAGACGGCTGAACTCGAGGGTCTGCACGGAGGGAGGCGGGGAAGCGGGAGAAGCAGGAGGCGCAGGAGGAGCGGGGTCGCTGAGGGCCACCAGGTGGAGGGAGGGGACGGTGTCGAGGAGGAAGCGGACCTGCTCCGCCCGGCGCGCGGGGGCGAAGAGCCCCCAGGCCTCACAGTTATTGAGGATGTAGGCCAGTTTCCCCGGCTTGGTGGTGGGGTTGACGACGGTGAAGACGCCCCCGGCCTTCAGGATGCCGAAGATGGCCACCACCGTCTCGACAGAGTTGGGCAGCCATACCGCCACCCGGTCCCCGCGCCGCAGGCCCAGGTCCAGCAGGCCGTTGGCGACGCGGTTGGCCCGCGCCTCGATCTCGGCGTAGGTCCACCGGTGGCCGTCGCACACGAGAGCCACCTTGTCTGGGAACCGCTCCGCGCTACGCTGCAAGAACTCGTTCACCAACATCGGAGGGCACCTCCCCACCCTTGCGCCGGACGTAGGCGGCCAGTTGCTTCACCGAATCGAAGTTCTCCGGCAAGATCTCCTCGTCCTCCACAGTGATGCCGAACGTCTCTTCGACGAACATCACCAGTTCCAACACGCCCGTCGAGTCCACGATCCCCTCTTCCAAGAAAGAGGCATCGTTCTGCAACGCGCTTTCGTCTTCGGTGAACAGGAAGTTCTCCAGGATATACCGGCGGATCAGGGATTCGACCGACATCTTCTCTCTCCTTGTTTGTTCTGTCCTCTATCTTACCGGCCAGCGGTCGGTTTACGGTGACCAGAAAATTAGAAAACACCTAGAGGCCCAGGCGTTTTCGAAC
>CAZOLN010000038.1:4961-11051 GCA_964580565.1 uncultured Anaerolineales bacterium | reverse complement strand
GTTTTCGAACTCTAGGCAATTTTCAGGAAGTTCCTCACCGAACTCTGACGAATCCCCCATAGAATGAACGTGGGGAGACCCCCAGTGTGAGAGGCCCTCCCGCAGCGCTCAGGGCACGTGGAGCATACCCGCTTTAGGGAGAACCGATTCGGTGGAACACGGGGGCGGGGCGTGCGGGAGGGTCCACACCACATAGTCTAAGGACAGTGTTTATGGTTCGGTTTGAAGAGGACATCCCTTCTACTACAACAAGAATGCCGGCTTCGGTCACGCTCAAAGAGCGAGCGGCAGTGAAGAGGCGGACCCGTCCCTCGATCTTTTGGGCGGTTGCGCCTCTTATCCTGTTGGACGCCCTCTGCGTCACCCTGAGCCTGATCGCAGCGTACGTGCTTCGGTTCCGCCTGATCCCGTACCACGCACCGTTCTCGGCGATCTTCTATCGGCGACTTCTCTACGTCGGCGTGCCGATGTGGGTGCTCATCTTCGCCGCCCACCGGTTGTATCACCCGGACCACCTCTTCGGGGGGTTGCAGGAGTACGCCGGCGTCGTCAACGCCAGCACCCTGGGCCTGGTCGCCCTGATCCTCTACAGTTTCCTCGACCGGCGCACGGAGTACGACATCTCCCGCGGGTGGCTGATGATGCTGTGGCTCTTCTCCGTCCTCACCGTCACCGGCGTCCGCTTCGGCTATCGGCGGCTGATCTACCGGCTCCGGGAGCGGGGATTGTTCGTGCGTCGGGCCGTCGTGGTAGGGGCGAACGAAGAGGGGAAGGTCGTCGCCAACCAATTGCGCTCCATCCCACGCGCGGGGATCGAAGTGGTCGGCTTCATCGACCCGGCGCTCCGGTTGGGCAGCCAGGTGGACGGCCTGACCGTGTTGGGCCACCCGGAGGGACTGAGGGGCGTGGTGGAACGGTACGGCGTGGAGGAGATCGTCGTGATCCCCACCGCCCTGGACCGGGAGACGCTGCTGGACCTCTATCGGGACTGGGGGACGGATCGGCAGGTGCGCATCCGGCTCTCCTCCGGCCTCTACGAACTCTTCACCACCGGTGTCCAGGTCCAGGAGGTCGGTTTCATCCCCCTCGTGAGCCTCAACCGGACCCGCATCACCGGGGTAGACGGTGTACTCAAGACCCTTCTGGATTACGCGGGGGCGCTGATCGGCATCATCCTGCTCCTCCCCCTCCTCCTGCTCATCGCCCTCCTGGTCCGGCTAGACTCGCCGGGGCCGATCGTCTACCGTCGGCGGGTGGTGGGCCTGGGCGGCAAGGAGTTCGACGCCTTTAAGTTCCGCACGATGATCGCGGACGCCGACGCCTACCTGGAAGCCCACCCCGAGTTGAAGAGGGAGTGGGAGGAGACCGGCAAGATCCGCAACGATCCACGGGTCACCCGACTGGGCCGGTTCCTGCGGCGATACAGCCTGGACGAACTGCCTCAGTTGTTCAACGTGCTACGGGGGGAGATGAGCCTGGTGGGGCCGCGGATGATCACGCCGGCGGAGCTGCACCATTTCGGCCGCTGGCGCCACAACTTGCTCACAGTTAAGCCGGGGATCACGGGCCTCTGGCAGATCAGCGGTCGCTCCGACCTGAGTTATGAAGAGCGGGTCCGCCTGGATATGTACTACATCCGCAACTACACCATCTGGCTGGACCTGAAGTTGCTGGTGAACACGTTCCTGGTGGTGATCCAGGGACGGGGAGCCTACTGATGAGGAGCGGGCACGGTACGGGGATCGGTTCCCTCGATCGGAAGCGACACCATCCGGCACCTCCCCTGTCCGGCCTGTCTGAGGGTTCTGGCAAGATGAGAGAGGTTGCTAAGGAAGCAGAGGAGAAAGAGAGTCAGATGCTCATGAACCGCCTGATGGGCGACATCGACCCGGAGCTGCTCGCCTTCCTCCGCGCCCAGGTGGATTCGTTCGCCAAATGGGATCTGATCCACTTCTTCTACGAGAACCCACACACCACCGACACCGCCTCCAGCATCGCCCTCTACGTCGGAAGGAACCCCACGAACACCGAGGCGGAACTGGACGAACTGGTGGCCCGCGGGATCCTGGTATCCCACCGTCTGGGAGAGATGAAGGTGTACTCCCTCTCCCCCGACCCGGTCATCTGGGAGCGGATCCGCCAGTTTATCCGGGCCTGTGGCGACCGCGAGTTCCGGATCAAAGCGATCTACCACGTGATCCGTGGCTTACGGTAAAGAACGTCGCGAGGAGGAGAAGAGTTGGAAGAACTGGATAGCATCGCACGATACTTGGAGGAGGTGCAGGCAGTGCTGAGCGCCCTTCCCCTGGCGGCCGTCCGCGAGGTGGCCGACGTGTTGCTCAGCGCGAACTACGTGGGAAGCACCATCTTCACGATGGGCAACGGAGGCAGCGCGGCGACGGCCTCCCACTTCGCCTGCGACCTGGCGAAGGGGACGATCCGACCCGGTCGCCCCCGGTTCCGCGTGATAGCCCTCACCGACAACGTCCCCTTGATGACCGCCTGGAGCAACGACGTCGCCTACGAAGACCTCTTCGCCGAGCAACTGCGGGGCCTGATCCAGCGAGGGGACGTCGTCGTCGCCTTCAGCGGTAGCGGCAACTCCCCTAACGTACTGAACGCGGTAGAACTGGCCCGCCGGATGGGCGGGATCACCATTGGATTCTCCGGATTCGACGGTGGTGCACTGAGCACGATGGTGGACGTGCCGGTGGTCGTCCCTTCCACCTGCATGGAGCAGATCGAGGACGTCCACCTCGTTCTATGCCACCTCACCACCACCGTGCTACGGGAGCGGCTGGAGCGGATCGAACCGCCCGTCACCCTGATGTTGGATCTGGAGGCCCAGGCCCTCATCCATTGGCCCTCTCCCGACGGGACGGAGGAAGGAGAGGGATCGAACGGGCACCGACAGTAGCCCACGGCCGAGATGCGACGATGCCCAGGGCCGTCTTCATCGACCGGGATGGCGTGATCTGCCAGAACCGGAAGGACCACGTAAAGGACTGGAGGGAGTTCCGTTTTCTCCCCGGCGCGCTGGACGCTCTGGCCCGGCTCGCCCAGACAGACCTGCGGATCGTCATCGTCACCAACCAGGCGGTGATCAACCGGGGGATCATCCCGGCGGAGACGGTGGAGGAGATCCACCGCCGAATGGTGAGCGCGATCGAGGCGGCAGGGGGGCGGGTGGACGGCGTTTTCTACTGCCCCCACCGCCCCGACGAAGGATGCTCCTGCCGCAAACCCCAGCCGGGCCTGCTGCTCCAGGCGGCGGAGCGGTTGGCTCTGGACCTCCCAGGCTCCTACCTCATCGGGGACGCCGAGGCGGATATGCAGGCCGGGCGCGCCGTGGGATGCCGCCGGTTCCTGGTCCTCACCGGCCGAGGACGGCGACAACTGCTCCGCTGTTGGCTCCACGGCGAACGGGGGTTCACCGTCGTCCCCAACCTGGGCTCGGCGGTGGGCCGCATCCTGCGCCTGGAGAGCGACGTGGGCGGTCTGGTATGGAGGAGAGAACCGAAGTGATCGCGGCAGGGGAGATGGAGACGGTATCCCGCGCACCGGACGCGGCGGCTGTCGCCGCCCGGGAGGGCCGCCTGCGCTACTACGTGAAAGGGCAGTCCACCGGGATCGGCCGCTATGTCGTCGAACAGACGCTGTTCGCCCTCCTGCGCGGGCTCCCCGGCTTGGTGGGCATCGGCCTGCGGGCGCTGGCCTATCGGCTGATCCTGCACAGCGACGGCCCACCGGTGATCGAAGACCACGTGCGGCTCGCCCAGCCGGCCAACATCCACCTGGGCCGCAACGTCTACATCGACCACGGCGTCTACCTCCACGCCTGCCCGCAAGGCATCTTCATCGGGGACGAGACCTTCGTGATGCACGGGAGCGAACTGCACGTGTACAACTTCCGGGACCTTCCCCACGCGGGGATCTGGATCGGCCGGAAGTGTTTCATCGGCGAGTCCTGTCTGATCCGCGGGCAGGGCGGCGTGCACATCGGCGACGAGGTCCTCCTGGCCCCACGGGTCCAGATCCTGGCGGTGAACCACATCTTCGACGACCCCACCCAACCGATCATCCGGCAGGGGATCTCGGCGAAGGGGATCGTGGTGGAGGACGGAGCGTGGATCGGAGCGGGGGCGATCCTGTTGGACGGCGTGCGCGTGGGAAAAGGCGCGGTGGTGGGGGCCGGGGCGGTGGTGACCCGCGACGTGCCGCCCCACACGACGGTCGCGGGTATCCCGGCCCGCGAGGTTCGTTGACCGTTGATTCGGCAATTCGGCCATTCAGTATTTGAGAGGTAGGCTTACAATGAACGTACTTTCGGTAGTGATTCCGGCATATAACGAAGAAGGGGGCATCGCTCAGATCATCGAACGGGTCCTCTCCATCCGCCCGCGGCTGGCGGATGCCGAAGTGGACGATCTGGAACTGATCGTCGTGGACGACGGCTCCCGCGATCGGACGGCGGAGATCGCTGCCCGCTATCCCGGGGTCCGCCTGATCCGGCACAAGGTCAACCAAGGGTATGGGGCCGCGCTGAAGACCGGCTTCAGCCACGCGCGGGGCAACCTCCTGGGCTTTGTGGACGCAGACGGGACCTACCCGCCGGAACACTTCCCAGAACTGTGCAAGGTGGCCCTGAAGGAGGGAGCCGACCTGGTGATCGGCTCGCGGATGGCGGGCGAGGAGAGCGAGATGCCCGTGGTCCGCCGCATCGGCAACCTCATCTTCGCCAACCTGGTGAGCCTCCTGGGCAACCATCGGGTGAGCGACAGCGCCAGCGGGATGCGGGTCATCCGGCGGGAGGCGCTGCCCCGCCTCTACCCCCTGCCCGACGGGCTGAACTTCACCCCGGTGATGAGCACCCGCGCCCTCCACGAGGAGATCCGGTGGCGGGAGGTGTCCATCCCCTACAAGGAACGGGTCGGTCGGTCGAAACTGAACGTCGTCCGGGACGGGATGCGGTTCCTCAGCACCATCGTCTGGACCGCCCTGAACTACAATCCGGTCCGTATCCTGGGCGGGATCGGCCTGTTTCTGCTGCTCATCACCGGCCTGATCGGCGCGGCGGTGGTCGGGATGCGGCTTTCGGGCATCACCCGGCTGGGGCCGTGGGGCGTGGTCGCCGTCTTCACCGCCGCCCTGAGCGCGGTCTCCGGGGTGACCCTCTTCTCCCTGGGAGCCACCTTCAACTACCTCGTCTCCCTCTTCCACAAACAGCCCATCCGCCAGGGTCTCTTCGGCCGTCCGCTGTTCAAACAGCCCCTGGAGCGTCACTTCGGGTGGATGGGCCTGGTCGGGATCCTGGTGGGCCTGACGGTCGGCGCGGTGAGCCTGGCCCTCTCCCTCGGCGGATGGCCCGTCGAGCGGCTCTGGCTCTACCTGCTGGGCGCAGCGATGATCAGCCTGGTCGGCCTGCAACTGGCGGTCTTCTGGCTGATCATGCAGGTGTTGGACACGCTGAGCCGGCGGGAGGTCCAGGTAGCCCAGGACATGGAGGGCTCCCCGTGCAGCGAGTGAACCGCGGGATGGGGATGCGGGAACGGGTCCCGCCTCCCCGCTTCCCCGACGCCGATGAGGTGGTGCGGGCATCCCTGGAGGCCCGGCCCACAGGAGCGGTGGACATCCTCTTCGTCAACCCGCCCGCCCCCGACCGGGGCATCTGGATCCGCAGCCAGCACCGGGTGGGGCGGCGGTCCCGCGAGGGGATGATCTGGCCCCAGGTGAGCCTGGCCCAACTGGCCGCCCTCTTCCCCGACTACCGGGTGGAGGTGATCGACGCGATCCCCCTGCGGATGGACTGGGCCGAGTTCGAGCAACTGCTGGAGGAGAAGCGCCCCCGCTACTACGTGACCCAGGTCACCGCGCCCACCCTCCGCAACGATATGTACGGCACCTTCCTGGCCCGCAGCATCGGCGCGACGACCATCGCCTTCGGCACCCACGTCACCCCCATCCCCCGCGAGACGATGCGCGCCTTCCCCAGCCTGGACTTCGCCCTGCGGGGGGAGCCGGAACTGACGCTGCGGGAGTTGATCGACACGCTGGAACGGAGTAGGAAGCAAGAGGCAGGAAGCGAGGAAC
>CAZOLN010000038.1:0-4861 GCA_964580565.1 uncultured Anaerolineales bacterium | reverse complement strand
GGAGCAGGGAATGGGAGTGGTGGCCGGGGGTGGAGCCCGCGTTCGCGGCCCGGCTGCGGAAACTGTTCACCGACGCCGACCCCGACTGGCAACCCGCCTGGCTCAACCTGAAACCTGAAACTCCGAGACCCGCAACCCTGAGACACATCAAGGGTCTCGTCTGGCGGGATGGCAGCGAGATCGTCGTCAACCCCGACCGTCCCTTCATCCGCCATCTGGACGACCTGCCGATGCCCCGCCACGACCTCCTTCCCTTGGAGAAATACCGCGCCCCCCTGGTGCGCGGGGCCTACGCTTTCGTCGTCACCAGCCGAGGCTGCCCCGGCGGATGCCGCTTCTGCATCAAGCACGTCTCCTACGGCTCCTCCGTCCGCTTCCGCTCGCCGGAGAACATCGTTGCCGAACTAGAGTTCCTGAACGAACTGGGGGTCCGCAACATCCATATGTACGCCGACCTCTTCACCGTGAGCCGGGAGCAGGTGATGGGGCTGTGCGAGTTGATCCTCCAGCGGGGGTTACAGATCCGGTGGACCTGCAACAGCCGGGTGGATTTCGTGGACCCGGAGATGTTGCGGATGATGGGGAAGGCCGGCTGCTGGATGATCTCCTGGGGGATCGAATCGGGCAGCGAGGAGATCCTGCGACGCGCCCACAAGGGCATCTCCCTCGATCAGGTGGAGCAGGCACTCCGCTGGGCCCACGAGGCGGGCATCCGCAACTGGGGATACTTCATCATCGGCCTGCCCGGGGAGACGGAGGAGACGGTCCAAGAGACGATCCGCTTCGCCAAGCACCTCCCCCTCGACCTGGCCCTCTTCCACATCGCCGCCCCGTACCCCGGCTCTCCCTTCTTCTTCGAGGTGGTGGAGAAAGGCTGGTTCCGCCCCGGCACCCGCTGGGAGCAGGTGGATATGGACCGCTCGACGGTGCTGGACTATCCTCATCTGAGGGCGGAGGAACTGGAACGGTGGGCCCGGCGGGCGTTCCGGGCCTGGGCACTGCGGCCCGGTCCAATGTGGACCTACCTCCGGATGCTGCTGGGGGCCCCCTCTATGTGGCGGCCTGTGCTGGAGATCGGCCTGGAAAGCCTGGGTTGGGCAGTGGGAGGCTAAAGGCCAGAGAAAGGACAAAAAATGAACACCGAGGCCAAGGTCATTATGTGCATCGACGACGATCCGGAGATCATCACGCTGATGCGTCTGATCTTCCGCCCCCAGGGTTTCCGGCTGATCGGCGCGGTGAGCGGTCCAGAAGGGCTGGAGGTGATGCGGCGGGTTAAGCCGGACCTCGTCCTGCTCGACCTGATGATGCCGGGGATGAGCGGTTGGGAGGTTTACCGTCAGATGCAGGCCGACGAGGAGTTGAGGCACATCCCCGTGGTCATTGTGACGGTCCGAGCCCAGCCGATCGAGAGGACGATCGGCCTGCATGTCTTCGGGGTGAACGACTATATCACCAAGCCGTTCGAGATCCAGGACCTCGTCCAGAGCGTCCGCCGCGCCCTCGGCGCACCCGACGAGGTCGACGGACAGAACGCCGCTCTCAATCCTTCGGCCGGGGCAAGGTAAAGTAAAAGAGGCTGCCCTGGCCAACCTCGCTCTCCACCCCCACTTCCCCGCCCAGTTTCTCCACGATGCGGCGGGTGATGGAGAGACCTAACCCGTACCCTTTCCCCTGATCCTGCCCTGTTCTCAGGCGACGGAAGGGAACGAACAGAGAGCCCTGGTCCTCCGGCGCAATTCCTGCCCCGTTATCCCGCACCCAGAAACGGACCATCCCGTCCGGCTGCACCGCGGCCCCCAGTTCGATCCGCGGCGGTCGCCCCCCGTACCGCAGGGCGTTCGTGAGGTAATTGTACCACACCTCCTCAACCCACGGCCCGTACCCCAACGCCTCCGGCCATCGATCGGGGAGGATGATCTCCGCGCGATACTTCCGCACCATGTGGTCCAGTCGGTGCTTCAGAACCTCGCCAACGATGGCCCCCATGTCGAGCACCTCCAGTTCCACATCCTCGTCCCGGACCCTGGCCAGGAGCAACAGTTCGTCGATGGTGCGGCTCATCTTCCGCCCGGTCCGTTCGATGACCTCGAGGCTCTCCTCGAACTCCTCTTTCGACATCGTGGCGTGATACCGGCGCACCGCCTCGGCGAAGCCGATGATCAGCGCCAGCGGGTTCTGAAGGTCGTGGGCCACGGTGTAGGCGAAAGCGTCCAGTTCCTCGTTCCGCTTCGCCAACTCCTGGTTGAGCCGGTACAGTTCCATCAGATCCTGAAAACGGGCGATAGCGATGCCGATGGACCGGTCCAACTCCCGCAGATCGGGCGGCTTGATCAGATAGGCAGCCACGCCCGCCTCAGCGGCCTTTTCCACCAGTTCCGGGGTCTCATACGCGGTGAGGATGATCACCGGCGTCGGACACTCCTCCTGAATGCGCCGCGTCGCCTCGATCCCGTCCAGATCGGGCATCCGAATGTCCATCAGGACCACGTCGGGCTGAAGGGAACAGACCTTCTCGACCGCCTCCTTCCCGCTGCTCGCCTCCCCGACGACGTCGTAGCCGGCCTCCCGCACCAGCCCCTTGATCATCTCGGCGACGAGGTAATCGTCCTCAGCGATCAGTACGCGAATCCTCTTCCGTTTCCCCACTACCTACGCCTCCTTCCGCTCTGTCCGCCCCTTCCTTGAAGCGGATCTCAACCACCGCCCCATCTTCATTGTATAACACCAACTCGCCCCTTAAGTTCTGCTGGACCAGGTTCCGGATCAGGTCGAATCCGACGCCGTGCCAGCTCAACTGCAGCACCTCCTCCGGATAGCCCGGGCCGTCGTCCCGGAACCGAAGGACCACCTCGTCCCCCACGGTCTCGATCCCCACCCGAATGGAGGCCGTGTCGCGGCCTCGGAGCGCGTGCTTGACGACGTTGGTCGCCAGTTCGTTGAGCACCAGGGCCAGGTGATGGGCCTGCTCCGGCGCGACGAGGACCGGCGAGGGAGTGACCTCGACGGAGACGTTCTTCCCTCGCGGAAGCGCCTGCAGCGTGGAGCGGATCACGTGGACGACCAGGTCGCTCAGCGGGAGAGGGCGCCACTCGGAGGTGGAAAGCAGGCTGTGAACAGCGGAGAGGCCCTGCACCCGCGCCACCAGCCCGCTCAGCAGAGGCCGACAGGCGTTCCGGATCTCCCTGTCCGCATATCGAAGTTCGGCGTAGAGGAGCCCCACGATGGTCGAAAGGATGTTCTTGACCCGATGGTTCACCTCGCGCAAGAGCAGCGCCTTGGTGTCCGCATCCTCCCGCGCCTGCTCGTACAACCGGGCCGTCTCAATGGCGACGGCGGCCGTCGCCGCCAGCGGCTCCAACAACGCCATGTCCACCGGGCCGAACCGACCGGCGTCTCGATCCACCGCCTGCAGGACCCCGATCACCTCCCCGCGGACCTCCAGCGGCACGGTGATGACGGACCGGAGTTCCAACCCGGTCCGCTGGTCCACGTCCTGGAAGTGGCGGGAGTCCCTCTGGGCGTTGGTGACGATCAGGCCCTCGCCGTGACGGACCACCCAGCCAGCGAACCCCTCCCCTGGCGCCAGCCGCAAGCCCCGCACCAGGTGGCTCCGCGGACCGGTCACCTGTCTGCAGACCAACTCCCCGGTCTGGGGGTCGATCAGCCAGACGGAGGTAGAGACGACACCCAGGACCTGTCGGACCTCCTCCAGGACGATGGACAGCACCTGGTCGAGGTCGAGGGTGGAGACCAGGGCCTGAACCGCGCGGTTGAGCAACGCCAGTTCCCAGGTCCGTCGTTGAAGCGAGGCCTCCACCCGGGCCCGAGCCGTGACCAGCGTCCCGATCAGCAACCCGGTCAGGGAAAGGGAGAGGACAAAGATGGGAAAAGCCAGCGAGGGCTCCGTCTCCGTGCCATAAAGGTGGACCGACCAGATCGCCGCCAGGGTGATCGCCGGGACGGCGATGGTCGCCCCCGGAAGGCCGTATCGGAAAGCAGCCTCGACGAGGGGGAGGAAACAGAGGTAGTAAAACCGCCTCCCCCCACCCACCGGCCCCAGGGCAAGCCAAAGGAGGAGCGCGCTGCCGCCGATCTCGCCCAGCAGGATGGGCAACGGCAAGAACCGGGACCTTTCCTGGCCCCTCTCCTTCCTCGACACCGCCGGAGGCGTCTCTCCCTCCAGCAGCCGGGTCACCCGCGGGACCACTTGGACGAGGAAGAGGGGGGTGAGGCTGATCATGCTGAAGGCCTCCTGGAGCCCCTCCGCCAGCACCGAGGCAACCCACTCCCCAGGATGCAGGGTCGCGGTCACCCCACCGACGACCACCGCAGCGACGATCACCGCCAGGGAGAAGCAGAACACGTCCCGAATCCGCTGCAGCCGACAGCCCAGGAGCCGCGTCGCGACCAGCGCACCCAGGCCGTAGCCCGCCGCCATACCCAAGGCCAGCAGCAGGAGCCGGGGGAAGGGAAGGGCGCAAAAACCGGTGAGAAAATCGACCAACAGAACGGCCAGGACGACGAACGGGAGATAGGCGAGGCCGAACCCCATCAACAGCGCCAGGCTCATACCGGGCAGGAAGAACCCACGCAGGCGGGTGTCGGATCCGGCGAGGAGGAAGGCCACGTACTCCAAGACGGCGAGGGTGGCAAGATACCCCAGGCCGACGGCGGCCCCGCTCACCCAGGGCCACGTCCATTGGGGCAACTTTTCGCCGATACGGGAGAGGGACAAGAACCTGACCTGCCCATCCATAAGCAAAGAACCCGAGCCCTACGGATGTTCCGGTTTTGCCATCCTTAGTATATGGCAATAGAGGCTGGTGGTCAACCGTAGAGGTAGGAGAGATGGGACAAT
>CAZOLN010000037.1:0-20674 GCA_964580565.1 uncultured Anaerolineales bacterium | reverse complement strand
ACGTTGGTGGCGCGGATGACCCCGTCGATGGTGGACTGGCCGGTGCCGTACCGGTTGTCGAACAGGTGCTTGGTCATCGCGTCGTTGACGGCGATGATGGGATAGCGGAGGACGCCGTCCTTCGCCATCGCCCGCAACCGGATGACGCCGGTGGTGGTCTCCTCCGTGCCGCCGACTACGTTCTCGATCAGATCGGTTCGGTCCTTGTGCAGCGTGCTCACCAGATCGGCCCCGTCGTCCATCGTGATGTGGGGCTTGTGGTCGAGGGCGGCGTGGATGTGCCGGTAGTAGGTCTCGTTGTCCTCTCCCTTGATGGCGAAGACGGGGATCTCGTAGTAGGCGACCAGCGCTGCCGCCACGTCGTCCTGGGTGGAGAGGGGATTGGAGGCGGTGAGGACCACCTCCGCCCCGCCCGCTTGGAGGGTGCGGGCCAGGTTGGCCGTCTCCGTGGTGATGTGGAGGCATGCGGAGAGCCGCACTCCCTCCAGGGGTTTTTCCTTCTCAAACCGTTCCTGAATCAGCCGCAGGACCGGCATCTCCCGCTCGGCCCACTCGATACGGAGCTGACCGCCGGGGGCCAGGTCCAGGTCTTTGACGTCGTACTCTTTTGGCATAGATACACTCCTCATTACTGGGTTACTGGATCATTGGATCATTGGACCATTGAGTCATTGGTCATTGAACCATTAGCGTTCAGCTGAACAGATCCTCCACATCCTCGCGGGTGAGGGCTTTGGCGAAGCTGCTCTCGGCGGTGATCAGGTGCTCCACCAGCTCCCGCTTCCGCGCCTGCAGTTGCAGGATCTTCTCCTCCACCGTCCCTTTGGCGATCAGTTTGTAAACGAAAACGGGCTTTTCCTGCCCGATGCGGTGGACGCGGTCGGCGGCCTGGACCTCTACCGCAGGGTTCCACCACGGATCCAGGAGGATGACGTAATCGGCGGCGGTCAGGTTCAGCCCCACCCCTCCGGCCTTGAGGCTGAGCAGGAAGAACGGCACCTCTGGATCGTTCTGAAACCGATCCACCTGGGCGTGCCGATCCCGCGTCTGCCCGTCCAGGTAAGCATAGGGGATGCCGCGCTGTTCCAGGTCCGTCCGGACCAGTTTGAGCACCTGCACGAACTGGGAGTAGATGAGGACCTTGTGCCGCTCGGAGAGCAGGGTCTCCAGGGTCCTGGAGAGCACCTCGAACTTCCCCGCCTTGCCCCGATAGGTGGGCTCCACCAGAGCGGGGTGGAGGCAGATCTGCCGCAGGCGGAGCAGCCCCTCCAGGATCTTCATCCGGGCGTTGTCCAGCCCTTTCTGGTCGATCAGGCCCAGCAGCTCGGCCCGGTACCGATCGCGGAAGCGGTCGTAGAGCCTGCGTTGAGCCGGCACCAGGTCGGTGTAGATCAGCCGCTCGGTGCGGGGGGGCAGTTCCGGGGCCACCTGGTCTTTCGTGCGGCGCAGGATGAAGGGGTAGACCAGCTTCCGCAGGCGGGCCGCCGCCTCCCGGTCGTTCTCACGCTCGATGGGACGGGCGAACTCCCTCCGGAAGTACTCCAGCCCCCCCAGCAGCCCCGGGAGGACGAAGGCGAACTGGGACCAGAGCTCGAAGGTGGTGTTCTCCACCGGCGTGCCGGTCATCGCCAGCCGGTGATCGGCGTTGAGCATCCGGGCCGCCCGGGCCGTCTTCGCCCGCGGGTTCTTGATGGCCTGGGATTCGTCCAGGATGGCGTAATGGAATCGGTATGAGCGGAGGAACTCTATATCCCGCAGCATCGTCCCGTAGGTGGTGAGGACGACGTCGTGCTGGTCGAAGAGGTCGGGGTTCTTCTCGCGGGTCGGCCCCACGAACCTCAGGAAGCGAAGCTCCGGGGTGAACCGGGCCGCCTCCCGCTCCCAGTTGGTCAGCAGCGACTTCGGCACCACCAGGAGGGTGGTCCCGTCCGCCTTCCCCTGCTCCTTGAGGGATTGGAGGAAGGCCAGCACCTGGATTGTCTTGCCCAGGCCCATGTCGTCGGCCAGGATGCCGCCCAGGTCGTAGTCGTGCAGAAAGTGCAGCCAGTCCAGGCCGGCCTTCTGGTAGGGACGGAGCTCACCGTGGAATCCCTGGGGAACCGGCTGGGCGGGGATGCGGTCGAACGAGCGGAACAGCTCCCGGCGTTCCTTCAGATCTGGGGGAGCCTGGACGGCGGCCGCGTCGGCCAGCATGTCGTCCAGCAGAGGGAGATGGACGTCCCGCACCCGCAGTCCCTCGTCGGTCTCCTCCGCTAGGCCGAGGAGGTGCCTGTACCGCTCCAGCCAGGCCTCGGGGATCCGCCCAAAGGAGCCGTCGGCCAGCTTGACGAACCGCTTGCCCCTCCTGAGCGCCCGCAGCGCCTCCTGGAGGGAGATGGTCTGATCGTCGTATTCGAGGACGGCCTGGACGTCGAACCAGTCGATGCCGGAGGAGACCTCCACCCGCAGGGTTGGGGTGGCGCGGCGGAGGCGGACGGAGCGGATATCCTCCTCGCCGTAGATCTCGAAGCCGGCCTGGGTCAGCCGGGGAATGCAGTCCATCAGGAAGTCCAGGGGATGGGTGCGGGCGCGCAGGCAGAACACGGCGGGGCCGTAGGCTCGGCCGGCCCGCTTGAGGCCGTAGCGGGGGTTGGTGAGCAGCTGGTAGTAATACCTCTCCTGCTCCAGCTGGCGATGGATGCGCACGACGTCCCACCTGCCGGGCAGCCCCATAGCCGTGATCGGTGCGGCCTTGGGGTCGGCCTCGACCTCGTGCTTCTCGTAGCCAAAGGCCATCGTGGCATAGATGGTTCCCTCCTCCTCGTACAGATAGAGGCGGGGGACGGGCTCGGCCTCGATCTCGTGGATGTTGGCGACGTCGCCCCGCAGCGGCACCCACTCGACCAGGGAGGAGAGGTAGCGCTCCCGGAAGTCCTCCTCCTCGTGAAAGGGAATAACAAGCGGCAGGTGTTGGAGGAGAGGCAGGACCTCGGGATTGGCTATCGGCACCAGAAGGTTCCCAAGCAACGCCCACGCCGGTTTGGAGGAGATCAGGCGGAGGTTCTTTCGGACGGTGGAAAAGACCTCCTGCTCGGTCGCGATGCCAGCGTCGATGAGCAGCCCCTCCTTGGAACGGACCAGGGAGACCTCGATCGGCATCGGCCGGTCGCGCCAATGGAGGCGGCGCTGAACGGTCATCTTCTTTACCAGGAAGATGGGGACGTTTTGCTGAGCCAGGAGGGGCAGGTAAGGGGCGAACTGGTCGGTCGGGTAGCCCAGATCCCGATAGCCGTAGTAGTAGGTTAACTTCTCGGTTAAGAGATTGCAGGTCTGGACAGCACCCGGCGGCAGGTTCCGGCAGAGGTAAGGGTCCAGCCCGCTTCTGACCGGTTCCGCGACCCGTTGCCAGGACCGATCGGTGTCCAGGTATCGATCGAGGGCCTCGGCGCTCAGCTCCTCCTGAGGTGCTGAGGGCCAGCGCTCCAGCACCACGATGTGAGGGACCAGGAGGTGCCTCTCTATCTCTCGGCGAAGGTAATACACCAGAATGTAGGCCGACGGCGGATAGGAAGACGGCTGGTGGAAAGTGTTCAGGAGGGAGGCCAGGCGGTAATCCCACCGCTTCTCCACCACGTCGACGAGGTACTGATGGACCGCCAGCACGGAGGCGACCATGTGTTTGCAGGCGCGGCCTCGTGCGGCGTAGGGGCAGGTGCAAGAAGCCCTGAGCCGGTACGGTTCCTCGGCCCTCAGGACGACGGTGTAGGTCCCTCCCTTCCCCCGCACGGAACAGGTGGCGGTCTCCCCGGTGAACTCGGTGATGGTCACCCGCCCCGCGGCGTAGTAGCTCTGGCCGCGGCTTATGGTCTGCCACCGGAGGTATCCCAATCGGTTCAGATTCAGCAGATCCCGGGTCAGCAGGGGCATCTTACCGCACCTCGGCGAGGGCGTCGAGAGCGCCGCGGTCGTCGAAGTGATGGCGGAAGCGGGAGACAAACTGGGCCGGGGTGTAGCGATGGCTCTGCGGCCCCGGCTGCTCCAGGGCGTAGGTGGCCGCCAGGCTGCCCAGCCGTCCCGTCAGGTCCCACGGGAGGTTCAGGGCCAGCCCCTTGATGAGACCGGCACGGTAGGCGTCGCCGACGCCGGTGGGATCGTCGGCGTGTTCGGGGGGCACCGCCGGGATCTCATAAGCGGCCCCGTTCGCCCAGATCACCGAGCCCTCCGCTCCCCGCGTCACCACGCAGGCGCGGGCCGGAGCCGTCCGCAGCTCGTCTGCGCTCATCCCGGTCCGCCGCTGCAGCAGTTCGAACTCGTACTCGTTGACCACCAACAGGTCGCACCCCTCCACCCCGGCGCGCAGATCTTCGCCGGAAAGGCGCACGATCTGCTGGCTGGGGTCGTACAGATAGGGGATCCCCAGTTCTCGACACTCCTCGACGTACTTCACCATCGCCACCGGGTCGTTGGGGGAGATAACGACCAGGTCCACCTCTCCGATCTCCAGGCCCCGCAGGGAGAGATTCCGCGCCCGCGCCATCGCGCCGGTGTAGAAACTGGCGATCTGGTTCCCATCCTGGTCGGTGCTGACGAAGAAGGACGCGGTGAACAGGTCGGGCTCCTCCTGCGTCAGCGACGTATCCACCCCGTGGGCCTCCAGCCACTCCCGATACTCGCCGAAGTCCTGCCCGACGGTCCCCATCAGCCGGGGACGCTCGCCCAGCAGGGCCAGGTTGTAGGCGATGTTGGCCGCGCATCCTCCCCGCTGCTTCCGCATCTCGTCCACCAGGAAACTCAGGGAGAGGTTGGCCAGTTGGTCGGGCAGAATGTGCTCGACAAATCGGCCTGGAAAGCGCATCAGATAGTCGTAGGCAATCGACCCCGTGACGATGACGTTCATCCTTCCCTCCGCACCACTCGATCCATCGGCAGGAACCGATCGCGGACAATGACCCTCACGCCCAGATCCCATCCCAGGGACGGATCTTCTTCCCCTCGGCAATGGTGCGCGGTCGATAGGTGATGGGGACCTCGACGATCTCGTACCCGGCGCGCAGCAGTTTGTCCGTCAACTCGAAATCCAGATCGAACCCCTTCCCGGTCAGGTTCAAGGGCTTGAGCACGTCCACGCGGACCATCTTCGCGCCGGTCGCCACGTCGGTCAACCGGGCACCGTAGAGCAGGTTGGTCAGCCAGGTCAGGAAGCGGACCCCCAGGTAGTTCGCGATGTACTTGTAGACGGCCCGTCCGCCCAGCGTGCGAGAGCCGTAGATGGCGACCGGCTGATCCCGGGCGATCCGTTCCAGGAAGATGGGATACTCCTCCGGATCGTACTCCAGGTCAGCATCCTGGATGATGGCATAATCGCCGGTGCAATGGGCGATGCCAGTGCGGACCGAGGTCCCCTTCCCCAGGTTCCGTGGGTGGAAGATCACCTTCACATCCGGCAGGTCCAACTCCTGCAACAGTTCCCGGGTCCCATCGGTGGAGAAGTTATCCACGATGATGATCTCCTTCTCCCAACCGGGTCCCAGATCCACCGCGCGGACCTTTTCTAATATGGTTGGGAAAGTATCCCGCTCGTTGTAGACGCAAATGATGATGGAGAGTTTCATTGGCTTTAGGTCTCGGGTTCCAGGTTATATGGTTTCGGGTCCCGGGGCCCCAGGGGGGCGGAGTTGTCGTCAGGCCATCTCCGCCCGCACCCAGTCCACCGTCCGTCGTAGACCCTCCTCCAGCCCGATCTTCGCCCGCCAGCCGGTCAGACGGGCGGTGCGGTCGGCGTCGGCCGCCAGGTGCATCACCTCGCCGGGGCGGTAGGGGAGGGCACCGGCACGGATCTGCCCCGTGGCCCCCGTCATCGCCCAGACCCTCTCGATCACCTCGCGCACCGCATACGCCTGTCCCGTCCCCAGGTCCAGGCTCTCCCCTTCGACGCCAGGCGCAGCCGCCGCCGCCAGGGATCCTTCTACCACGTCCTCCACGAAGACGAAATCCCGCTGCTGCTCGCCGCGCGTCATCCGGAAGTCCTCGCCGGTGAGGGCGGCCCGGATGGCGGAGGGGATCAGCGCCTGGGGGGCTGGCCCGGCCCATATACCTGGAACAGGCGGACGACGGTCGCCGGGAGGCCCAGCGATCGCCGGTAGGCCCGCGCGAAGGCCCAGGCGGCCACCTTCGACGCGGCGTAGATGTTGTAGGGGTCCAGCCCTTCTACTGTGTCTCTCGCTCCGTACTCGTAGCAGGTCCCTGCCAGCACCACCCGGCGCACCTTTCGGGAGCGCAGCGCTTCCAGCAGATGCACCGTTCCGCCGACGTTCACCGCCACCGTCAGCATCGGATCCACGCCGGGGCCGGCTGCGCTGATGGCCGCCAAATGGAAAACCATCTCCGGGTCGCTCCGGTCCACAGCCCGGGCCACACTTGCAGGGTCCCGAACGTCCAGCCGCACCCACGTGACCCGCGGCAGCGTCCTGCCCTCCCCGGCCGGGGTCCCACCGGCATGCTCCCCGGCCCACACCTGGGCGTCGGTGTAGGACAACGTCTCCAGCGTGCCGTACGCTTTATCGCTGGAGGCCACGATGACCCGGCGTACCGTGGGAGAGCGTCGGGCAGCCTCCAGGACCGTCCACGTCCCCTTGACGTTGGTCTCTAGGGTGGGGAGAGGCGCACGATTGGCGACGGTCACCGTGGTCTGGGCCGCCAGGTGGAAGACCGTCTCTACCTCGTACTCGTTCAGCGTCCTCTCGAGAAGCGCGTAGTCGGTGACATCCCCCCGCACCACGACGATGCGGTCCTGGTAGCCGGACCGGTGGAGGTGGGAATGGGGAACCTGATCGCGGATCAACCCGACCACCTGGGCCCCGCCGTCCACCAGAGCTACGGTCAACCAGGAGCCCAGGAGCCCCGTGCAGCCGGTGACGAGCACAGGGCGATCGAGCCAGAAAGAGGTTTCCCGGTTTTCCATCACGTACGTCTGCCCCCGCGTCTGCCGGAAGAATGTCAGGCGTTTCGGCCCCCGCGTCCCACCGCAGGACCTCAAAAAAGAACGCTCTCACAGAGGAGAGCGATGTGAGAGAGCCGCTCCAAAGGCGGTCGTATGGTAGCATGGGGAAGGGGTTTTGTCAACCGGATATGGATATTGGACGGCGGATGCGTGGACGAATCGCGCAAATGGGGTATAATCCACCGCGGATCTTGAAGAAGGTGACGGTTCGATGCCCAATTTCCTGCACAGCCTGACCAAAACCCGGAACGTGATCCTCAGCCGTCTTGCCTCCGTCCTGGGGACCTCCGAGATCACCCCTGAGACGTGGGACGATCTGGAGGCGGTGCTGATCCAGGCCGACGTGGGCGTGGAGACGACGCTGGAGGTAGTGGAGCGGCTGCGGCAGCGAGCGCAGGAGGAACGGGTCCTGCGGGCGGACCGACTGCAGGGTCTGCTGGCCGAGGAACTGCGGTCGCTCTTGCCGGACCCGCCCCCGCTCAACCTGGGCGGCCGGCCGCTGGACGTGGTGTTGATCGTGGGGGTCAACGGTTCGGGGAAGACGACCACCATCGCCAAACTGGCTCACTACTATCAAAAGGAAGGGCGGCGAGTGTTGCTAGCCGCTGCCGACACCTTTCGCGCTGCCGCCATCGACCAGTTGCGGCTGTGGGCAGAGCGGGTCGGCTGCCCGGTGGTGACCGGGCCGGAAGGTGGAGATCCCGGCGCGGTGGTGTACGACGCACTCCAGGCCGCTCGCAGCCGTGGGATGGACCTGGTGATCGCCGACACGGCCGGCCGCCTTCACACCCAGCACAACCTGATGGAGGAACTGCGCAAGATTCGGCGGGTGGCCGGCAAGGTGGTCGAGGGAGCTCCCCACGAGGTCCTGCTGGTGTTGGACGCCACCACCGGCCAGAACGCCCTCAGCCAGGCACGCCACTTCCAAGAGGCGGTAGGGGTGACCGGGGTGGTGCTGGCGAAACTGGACAGCACCGCCCGCGGTGGGATGGTCTTCGCCATCGCCCATCAACTGGGGCTGCCGGTCCGCTTCGTGGGCACCGGCGAGGGGCTGGACGACCTGGCCTCTTTCGACGCCGACCGGTTCGTGGAGGGGATCTTCGCCCCGTAGAGCCGACGCCGGCGGTGTGGCTGGGGGCACCGTCGAACGGACCGGCCTTCTCTTGCACACGCCTCAGGGTGTGATAGAATGATAACGCACCTCCCGCACAGGCTGCGGAGAGAGGTCCACTACCGAGTCCGTCGAGAAGAGGGGCACATATTATGAAAAGACAGCCGGAATCCCGAGTGCACGAGCAGTACCTCCGCCACAGCAAGAAGTTCCCCAACATCTGGTGCGCCGGTTGCGGCATCGGCATCGTGCTGGGGGCGATCATCCGGGCGGTGGACAGCCTGAACCTGGACAAGAACGACGTGGCGATGATCTCCGGCATCGGCTGCACCGGGCGGATGCCGGTGTACGTCGATTTCAACACAATGCACACCACCCACGGGCGTGCGTTGGCCTTCGCCACGGGGCTCAAACTGGTCCGCCCGGAGATGAAGGTCGTCGTCGTGATGGGGGACGGCGATGCGCTGGCCATCGGCGGCAACCACTTCATCCACGCCGCGCGCCGCAACATCGACCTGACCGCCATCGTGGTCAACAACGCCACCTACGGGATGACGGGCGGTCAGTACTCGCCGACGACACCGCCGGGAGCGCTGGCTGCGACCGCACCGTACGGCCACATCGAGCCCAACTTCCGGATCGCCGAACTGGCGGTCGCCGCCGGAGCCTCGTTCGTCGCCCGCAGCACCGTCTACCACGTGCAGGAACTCCAGCGGTACATCGCTCGGGCTATTGATAAGGAAGGCTTCTCTGTGGTAGAGGCGGTCAGTTATTGCCACACCACCATCGGCCGGTTGAACCGCTGGGGAAAGGCCCCGGACATGATGCGCCGCCTGAAGGAGAACAGCATAACCCGACGACAGGCGGAGAAACTGTCGGAGGAGGAACTGGCGGGGAAGATCGTTCGAGGCGTCTTCGTCGACCGGGACGACCTGGCGGAGTACACCCGCCTCTACCAGCAGATCATCGATCGCGCACAGGCGGAGGTGGCGTGATGGCAGAGCGGTTCGAGATCCGGCTTGCTGGCACAGGAGGGCAGGGCATGATCCTCGCCGGCATCCTCCTCGCCGACGCCGCCGTGCGCGACGGCAAGCGGGTGGCGCAGACCCAGTCCTACAGCCCCCAGGCCCGGGGAGGGACCAGCCGCTCCGAGGTGGTGATCTCCGACGAGGAGATCGACTACCCCGAGGTCCTTCAGGCCGACGTCCTGGTGTGTATGAGCCAAGAGGCGTGCGACCGATTCGCCAACGAGTTGAAGGAGGGAGGACGGCTCATCCTGGAGGCGGACCTGGTGCACCGGGCTCCACGGGTGAACGCCGTCCGCGTCCCCATCACCCGCCTGGCCCGAGAAGCAACGGGCCGCGACATCACCGCCAACATCGTCGCCGTGGGGTTGGTGGCCGGGCTGACGGGGATCGTCTCCCGAGCGTCGTTGGAGGCAGCGGTCCGGGAGCGGGTTCCCCCCGGCACCGAGGAGGTGAACCTGAAGGCGCTGGCGGCCGGGTTCGAGGCGGCAGAGCGAGTCCAAGGATAGGGCCACAGCAACGCCGCGCCCCTCAACATACCCCGCAGGGCGCGGCCTCATCACTGGACCACGCTCTCCAGCGCGGCCTCGAAGATCTCCAGGGCGGCCTCCAGTTCCTGCTCGGTGATGACGAGCGGCGGGATCCACCGGATCACGTTCTCCTCGGTCCCGCAGGTCAGCAGCAGCAGGCCGTTCTCTTTACACGCCTTCTGCACCGCCTTGGCCCGGTCCTTATCCGGCGTGCGTCCGCCGGGGACGACAAACTCCACGCCGACCATCAACCCCAACCCGCGCACGTCGCCCAGGCTGGGATGGCGGGCCTGCAGCGCCCGCAGCCGGTCCAGGAGCACCTCCCCCAGACGGGCGGCGTTCTCCACCAGCCCTTCCTCCTGGAGCACCCGCACCGTGGCCTCGGCGGCGGCGCAGGCGACCACGTTCCCCCCGTACGTGCCTCCGTGGCTGCCGGGTTCCCACCGCTCCATCAGTTCGCGCCGGGCGGCGATGCCGCTCAGAGGGAGCCCGGAGGCCAGCCCCTTGGCCATCACCAGGATGTCCGGCACCACGCCGAAGTGCTCCAGGGCGAAGAACCGGCCGGTGCGCCCGAAACCGGACTGCACCTCGTCTAGGATGAGGAGAATGTCGTACTCATCGCAGATCTCCCGCAGGCCACGCAGGAACGCGGCCGGTGGCACCACGTACCCCCCCTCGCCCAGCACCGGCTCCACCAGGATCGCTGCCGTCTCCTCCGGCGCGGTCTGGCTCTTGAGCAGGAAGCGAACCTGCTCCAGCGGCCAATCACAGCGACAGTTGGAGCCGTACCGCTCCGGGTTGGCCTCCATCTTAGGGCAGCGGTAGCAGTAGGCGTAGGGCGCGAAGAAGACACCGGCCATCAGCGGCTGGTACATCGCCCGATAGATGGTCTTGGAACTGGTGAGGGACATCGTGCCCACCGTGCGGCCGTGGAAGGCTCGCTGGAAGGCGATGATGTTGGGCCGCCTTGTGGCCTGCCGGGCCAGCTTCACCGCCGCCTCCACCGCCTCCGCGCCGCTGTTGGAGAAGAAGAAGGTGTCCAGTTCGGGCGGCACCACCTCCCTCAGAGCCCCGATGAGGCGCAGCATCGGCTCGTGCACGAACCCGATGTTGGCCTGAAGATGAAGGGCGCGGCCGGCCTGCTCGCGGACGGCCTCAACCACGCGGGGGTGGCAGTGGCCGGTGTTGACGACGCCGATGCCGCTGGTGAAATCCAAATAGCGACGCCCTTCCTGGTCCCAGACATATGGCCCCTCGCCCCGGACGAGAACCCTGTCCAGCAGGTGGGTCCAGACGGGCGAGACGTGGGGGATGAAGTCGGTCAGATCGCTCATCAGCTACTCCTCCTCTTGACAGGACTTACGCGGTTTCACCACAGAGGCACGGAGGGCACAGAGAAACCTCTGGAAAATCCGGAGAAACTCTGTGTCCTCTGTGTCTCTGTGGTGCTCTATCCCCCAACCGCGTAACTCCTGCTCTTGATAGATATCAACCGCAGGGACGCAAAGGACGCGAAGTTTTTCTTGAAAATTTAGGACTTTCCCCTTTCTTTGTGGTCAGATCGTCCCCTCAACCGCGTGGTTCAGGTCGCGTGGCAACCGCAGCGGGCCCAGGTTCTGGAACAGCACCCCCTTCCGGATCCCCTGGGTATAGATGGGGAACTCCCCCTCGAAGTCCCGCAGTTGCTTCAGGTGCTGGTTCAGGCCGATGGAGCCCAGTTCCCGCACCCGCCGGACCAGGTCCAGGTCGATCATCTCGGTGAGGATCGCCTCGTGGGTGCCGGCCTGCTGCAGGATCCGGCCGTTGGGATCGACGATGATCGACCGCCCGCCGCCGGTGGTCGGCGCGGAGTTGGCGTTGATCATGTAACACTGGTTGAAGATCGCGTGCGCCTGCTCGATGATCAGTTCCGCCGATCGATCCACCGTCCCGGTCAGAGAAGGATGGATGATCACCTCGGCGCCCATCCAGATCAGGGTGCGGACGACCTCCGGGAACCAGCCGTCGTAGCAGATGCAGAGGCCAAAGCGGGCCACGCCAGGGATGTCGAAGGTGCAGAACTCCCGCCCCCCCTCCAGCGTCTCCCACGGACGCCAAGGGAACATCTTGCGGTACCGACAGACCAGGTCTCCCTGCGGAGAAAAGACCAGCGCGGTGTTGTAGATCGCCCCCTCGTCCCGCTCGTAGATAGAGCCGGGCTGGAGCCACACCTGGTACCGGCGGGCCATCTCCGCCAACCGCTCGGTCAGAGGGCCGGGGATAACCTCAGCAGTGGCGTCCCAGGCGTATCCGGGGGGACGGGGGATGATGGGGGACACGCCGGTTGGGCAGAGTTCGGGGAAGCAGACCAGGCTGACCCACGGGAAGACCTGGCGGATGTGCTGCAACCGCTGCTCCATCCGCTCCAGCGTCCTTTCGACGTCCCAGGGCACGACCTGCATCTGCACGACCGCCACGCCGAGTAGGTTCGTCATCTATCCTCCTCCCTCCAGGTGACAGGCCGACCAGCGGTCGGGGGCAATCGGGTGAAGAAGGGGCTCCTGCTCCCGGCAGATCGCCTGCGCTGAGGGACAGCGGGTGTGGAAACGGCAACCGGGCGGCGGGTTAGCCGGGCTCGGCACCGCCCCCTCCAGCACGAAGTCCCACCTCCGGGCCTTGGGCTCGGGGATGGGCACCGAGGCCAGCAACGCCTGCGTGTAGGGGTGGGCGGGCGATGTGAACACCGCCCGCGTAGGCCCCACCTCCACCAGCTTGCCCAGATACATCACCGCGATGCGGTCGCTGAGGTAGCGGACCACGCCCAGGTCGTGGGTGATAAACAGATAGGTCAGGTGGTAGGTCTCCCGGAGCGCCACCAGCAGGCTGATGATCTGGGCCTGGACGGAGACATCGAGGGCGGAGGTGGGCTCGTCCAGCACCAGCAGCCGGGGGTGGAGGATCAGCGCCCGGGCCAGCGCCACCCGCTGGCACTGCCCGCCGCTAAGCTCGTGGGGGTACCGGCCCAGATGCTGCGCCCCCAGCCCCACTTCCTCCAGAAGGGCCAGGGCCCGCTCCCTCCGCTCGGCGCGGCCCATCTCGGTGTGGGTGCGCAGCGGCTCGACGACCGATTCCTCCACCGTGAACCGGGGGTCGAGGGAGGAGATGGGGTCCTGGAAGACGATCTGCATCTCCCGCCGGACCTCCCGCAGGGCGGAGGGGGACATCGCCAGCAGGTCCTGGCCGTCGAAGATGACCTCCCCGGCGGTCGGCTCGATCAGCCGGAGCACGCAGCGGCCCAGGGTCGTCTTGCCGCAGCCGGACTCCCCTACCAGCCCCAGCACCTCCCCAGGCTCCACAGACAGGTCCACGCCGTCCACTGCGCGCACCACCCGCCGGCGGCGCACCAGCCAGCCGCGCTTCTGCTCAAAGTACCGCTTCAGGCCCCGCACCTCCAGCAGCGGCCGCTCGCTCATCGCCCCACCTCCGACGGCGCGTGCAGGAAGCAGGCGACCCGGTGCATCTCCCCCACCGGGTACTGGGGGGGCTGCTCAGCCCAACACCGGTCCCAGGCGTGGGGGCAGCGGGGGGCGAAGAGGCAGTGGCGCAGGAAGCCGGGGTTGGAGGGGACCGTGCCGGGGATGGCGGCCAGCTCCTCCACGTCCCGGTCGGGGCGGGGCACGGCGCGGATGAGGCCCTGGGTGTAGGGATGGGCAGGGCGGCGGAAGATCTCCTCTGTCGGCCCGACCTCCGCCACCCGACCGGCGTAGAGGACGGCCACCCGGTCGCAGGTCTCGGCGATGATCCCCAGATCGTGGGTGATGAACATTGTCGTGATCCCAAAGCGGGCCTGCAGATCCCGCAATATGGCCAGGATCTGAGCCTGGATGGTCACGTCCAGCGCAGTCGTCGGCTCGTCGGCGATGAGCAGGGAGGGATGGGAGGAGAGGGCCATTGCGATCATCACCCGCTGCAACATGCCGCCGGAGAGTTGATGAGGGTACTGCTCCAACAATCGTTCGACCTCGGGGAGGCCGACCATCTCCAGCAGTTCGCAGGCTCTCCGGACCGCCTCCCGCTTGCTGAGCCGCTGGTGCAATCGGATGACGCGCACCAACTGGCTGCCGATGGTGAAAACGGGGTTCAGGGAGGTGGTGGGGTTCTGGAAGATCATCGCCACATCCCCGCCCCGGATGCGGCGCATCTCTCGGGCGGGCAGGCGGAGCAGGTCGCGCCCGTGGAGGAGGATGCGGCCCCGCGTGACCCGTCCCGGTTTGGGCACCAGGCCCAGCACCGCCAGGCCGGTGACCGTCTTGCCGCAGCCGGTCTCGCCCACCAGGCCGAAGAACTCACCGGGGTAGACCTCCAGGCTCACCCCGTTGATCGCCCGCACCTCTCCGGCGAGGGTGAAGAAACTGATATGGAGGTCCTCGATCTGGAGCGCTGGCTCGGCCACGGGAGCACCTCGCTATCGATACTGACGCGGGTCCAGCACGTCGCGCAGCGTGTCGCCCAGCAGGTTGAAGGCCAACACGCTGACGAAGATCGCCAGGCCGGGCAGGGTGGAGATCCACCACTGGTCGAGGATGTAACTCCGCCCCTGACTGACCATCAACCCCCAGTCGGGAGCAGGCGGCTGCGTGCCCAACCCCAGGAAGGCCAGGGAGCCCTCCGCCAGGATCACCGTGCCGAAGTCGATGGTCGCCTGCACCAGGATCGGGGTGACGCAGTTGGGCAGGATGTGGCGCAGGATGATGGCTCCGCTGGATACGCCGATGGAGCGGGCGGCCTCCACGAAGTACCGCTCGCGGAGGGAGAGGGTAACCCCCCGCACCAGGCGGGTGTACCACGGCCACCAGGAGATGGCGATGGCGATCATCGCGTTGGTCAGGCTAGGCCCCACGGCGGCGACGATGGTCACGGCCAGCAGGAGGGAGGGGAAGGCGAGGAAGAGGTCCGTCAACCGCATGATGAGGTTATCCACCCATCCCCCGAAGTAACCGGCCAACGCCCCCAGCGGAGCGCCGATGACGACCGCCAGGATCACCACGACCGTGGGGGCTTGGAGGGCGATGCGGCTGCCGATGATGATCCGGCTTAAGACGTCCCGCCCCAGTTGGTCGGTGCCCAGCCAGTGCTCACGGGAGGGGGGAAGGAACCGGTTCGGCACGTCCGTGCGCCCCTTCCCCTGTTCGGGGTAGGGAGCGATCCAGGGGCCGAAGAGGGCCAGAAAGACCAGGAGAGCGATGATCAGCACGCTGAAAAGGGCCAGGGGGTCCCGCAGGATCACGTGCAGGGTGTAGCGAAGGCGGCGATGGGAAAGGCGCTGCGGGGCGGGGGTTCTGTCCTTGCCGACGGCGGTGTCGCTTATCTGCACGGGACCATCTCCTCGGGGTGGCGCATTTCCACCTCACTCCAGACTGATGCGCGGATCGATCCACGCCTGCAGCAGATCCACGATCAGGTTGATGGTGACATACCCCACCGCGGCGAACAGGGTCACCCCCATGATCGCCGGGTAGTCCACCTTGAGCAGGGAATGGGTGGTGAAGGTCCCCAGCCCCGGCCAGTTGAAGATCATCTCTACGAAGAAGGTACCGGTGAGGGCGTAGGCCAGGCTGAGGCCGAGGACCGTCAGCGTGGGCCCCAGGCTGTTCTTCAGGGCGTAGACGCCGACGACGAACCATTCCCGCACCCCGTAGGCGCGGGCGGTACGGATGTAGTCCTGGCTGAGGACCTCCAGCATCGTCGCCCGCGTCATCCGGGCGATCAGACCCATCGGGTAGGCGGCCAGCGTGACGGCGGGCAGGACGATGTGCCAGGCCGCGTCCTTGAAGGCCACCCAGTTCCTCGTGACCAGGGTGTCGATCAGGTAGAAGCCGGTGATGTGCTGGATGGGGTGAGTGAAACGCAGGGCGGTGTCGATGCGGCCGGTGATGGGGAACCACCCCAACTTGCGGTAGAACACGATCTGGAGCAACAGCGCCAGCCAGAAGGCGGGGAGAGAGACCCCGACCAGCGAGAAGATGCGCACCAGCGTGTCGAAGGGGCTACCCTGGAGACGGGCGGAGAGGACCCCCAGGAGAATGCCGAAGAGCGTGGCGATGGACATGCCGGCGGCGAGCAGTTCCAGAGAACTGGGAAGCCGCTCGGTGATCTCCTGCACCACCGGCCGCTTGGTGGCGATGGAGATGCCGAGGTCGCCGTGGAGCGCGTCCCGCAGGTAATAGAAGTACTGGACGTGGAGGGGGCGGTCCAGCCCGAGTTTCACCCGCATCGCCTCTACCTGCTCCCTGCGGGCGTGGGGGCCAACGTAGAGGGCGGCCGGGTCGGACGGCACCACGCGGGCCAGGGTGAAGGTGATCATCGAGAGCCCCAGCAGCACCAGGGCGGACATCGCCAACCGCTTCAGGATGTAATCGATCTTTGCGAGCATCGCCTCACCCGATCGGGTCTGCGGGCCTTTCCGAATGGGGATCCTACGGAGATCCCCCTCCTGCATCCGCGCGGAAGGATATGGACCTTAGGCCCCACCATCCCCCTCCCCCCTCCGGAGGAGGAGGATGGTGAGGGTGAACGACCGGCTCCTAGTGGGCCAGGCGGATCGGGTAGAAGAAGGTGCTGAAGGGATAGTTGGGATTATACTCGTACCCGGTCAAATAGGTAGGCACGGGCCGGAACACGCGCGTGTCGTAGAGGAACAGGGCGGGGGAGTCCTCCACCAGGATGTTCATCGCCTCGATGTACATCTGCTGGGCCGTCTCGGGGTCGGTTGCCGTCAACTCCAGCGCGGTGTCGATCAGTTCGTCGTACTCCGGGTTGCAGTAATAGCAGAGGTTGAAGAAGGGCTCGTCCTCACAGTGGAACATGCTGGAGAGGTTGTCGTAGCCGTCGCTGATGGTGGGCCACCAGAGGAGCAGGAAGATGTCCTGGGCCTCGGCAGGGTCGCCCTTCGCCATCTCCCACTGCTGGGACCAGAGCATCGGGCGGATCTCCACGTCGATCCCGATCTCCGCCAGGGCGTCCCGGATCACGGGGGCGAACCGCTCCTCGCTGAGGTTCTCCGCGGCGTGGGTGAGCACCAGGCTGAAGCCGCCGTCGGGGTAGCCCGCCTCGGCCAGCAGCTCCCTGGCCTTCTCCGGGTCGTAGGTGTACTGCCCCACCTCGTCGCTGTAGGGCCAGAGGCCGTGCGGCACGGGGCCGCGGGCCTGCTGCCCCAGGCCGCCCGCCCCCACCGCCACGATGTCCTCGTAGGGGATGGCGTAGGCGATGGCCTGGCGCACCAGCTTGTCGTTCAGCGGCTCCTTCTGGGTGTTCAGGAGGCCCACGTAGTTGAAGAGGGTGTCGTCCTCATAGACCACGAAGTTGGGGTCGGCCTGGAACTTCTCGTAGGTCTCCACCGGCAGGGAGAGGGCCAGGTCCACCTCCCCACCCTCCAGCATCTGGGCCTGGACGACCTGCTCGGGGACGATGCGGATGACGACCTTGTCGAACTGGTCGTCGTCCCAGCCGCCCCAGTAGCCCTCGAAGCGGGTGAGGACGATCTCCTCGTCGGGGGTGTAGCTCTCCAGCATCCAGGGGCCGGTGCCGGCCTCATTCCCCTGCTCGAACCAGTCGGAGTCCTTTTCGGCGGCGTCGGGGCTCATGATCCAGGCCGCATACGTGGAGGCCGCCACCCGGTCCAGCGGGTAGGGGGTGGAGAGGGTGAACTGGACGGTCATATCGTCCAGCGCCTCGATGCTCTCCACCATCCACCAGATCCAGGAGGCCCCGGTGCCCATCTCGCGGGTGCGCTCGATGGAGGCGACGACGGCGTCGGCGTCCAGCGTGGAGCCGTCGTGGAACTTGACCCCCTCCCGCAGGTGGAAGGTCCACACGAGCCCGTCGTCGGAGACCTCCCACGACTCAGCCAGGGCCGGCTCGAAGGTCCCGTCGGGCCGGATCCAGATCAGGGGCTCGTAGATGTTGGCCATGTAGAGCGCCTCGGTGGAGAAGGAGGCACTGGGGTCCCACGTGGTCACCGAGGCGGTGGCCGCGACGCGCAGGATCTTGAGTTCCGCCACGGCCTCCGTCGGCTCCTCCGTCGGCTCCTCGGTCACAGCGGCCTCCGTCTCCTCCGCCGTCGGCGGTACGGTCGTCTCCTCCGGCTCGGACGTTGGCTTGGGGCCGCATTGGACCAGAGCCAGGGCGAGCAATCCGATCAGCAGAAAGAACAGCAGGCGTCTCATCGTTCCTTCTCCTTTCCCTTGGACATTAGCACACGCGGACGCAGGTTGGGGGATAGACCTCTCCCGTGGGCCATTATGGCACAGGACTATCACCGGGAACTGACACCGGCTCTTACAGGGCCCGCAGACCTTCTTCCCCCTGCTGCCAGCGGATCGAGGCGGACGCGTCGGCCCTCAGCCCGCCGGAACTACCGCCCATCCCGTTTTGTAGTATAATCACCCTTGGCGCTGTCGGATTCTCCCCACGCGGCCGAGGAGGAAACGAGGTGCTTCAAGCCGGACGAAGCGGCTGTTGAGGCGATGGAAGGCCTGCTCTTGCTCCATACCAAGTTCCTGGTCCCCCGCCTCCGACCGGACCATCTACCCCGTCCCCGGCTGCTCCGGCGGCTGGACGCCGCCCGAACGAAGAAACTCACCCTCATCTCCGCCCCGCCCGGCTACGGGAAGACCACCTTGCTGGTCTCCTTCGCCCACAGGACCTCCCTTCCCCTCGTCTGGTACCAATTGGACCCCGCCGACAACGACCCGAAGGTCTTCCTCCGCTACCTCACCGAGGGGATACAGCGCGCGTTTCCCGGCTGCGGCCGCACGGCGTTGACCCTGCTGGACGACCTTGAGGCCACCGTCGAACGGGTCCTTTCCGTGCTCCTCAACGAGATCGCCCTCTCCGTAGCCGACGACTTCCTGGTCGTCCTCGAGGACTACCACTGCATCCACGCCGACGAGGTCCACCGCATCCTGGATTTCCTCCTGGAGCACCAGCCCCCCCAGATGCACCTGCTCATCTCGACGCGGGTGGATCCCCCTCTCTCGCTGGCCCGCCTGCGGGCGCGGGGAGATCTGGTGGAACTGCGCGCCCAGGACCTGCGGTTCACGCCGGATGAGGTAGCGAGCCTTGTCGCCGACCTTGCCCTGACGCCGGACCTGGCCCGCCTGCTGGAGGAGAAGACGGAGGGATGGGCAGCGGGCCTGCAACTGGCCCTCAACACCCTCGCCCAGAAGCCCGACCAGGCCGAGGAGGTGATCCGCCACTTCCGAGGGAGCAACCGGTACGTCTTCGACTACCTCGCCGAGGAGGTCTTCCAGCAGCAGCCGGACGAGGTGCAGCGCTTTCTCCTCTGCTCCTCCATCTTCACCCAGATGAACGCCACGGTCTGCAACGCGGTGCTGGGGACGTCCGACGCTCAGCGCCTCCTGGAGTACCTGGAGCGACAGAATCTCTTCATCGTCAGCCTGGACCAGGAACGCAACTGGTACCGGTACCATCAGCTCTTCCGCGACTTCCTGCTCAACCGCTTCTACTGGCAGGCGGAGGAGGAGGCGTTGCGGCTTCAGGCAGCGGCCGGCGATTACTACGCCGAACAGGGGCTGTGGGATCTGGCGGCCGAGCACTACATGATGGCGCGGAGCACGGAGGGGCTGGCGTCGGCGATCCGGGCGCTGGCCCCCGCCTACCTCCAGAGCGGTCGGGTGGAGACCCTCCGCCGCTACCTCCGCGGCCTCCCCTCCGACTTCGTGGCGCGGGAGCCGGATTTCCTGCTCTACCAGGGGCACACCCTCCGCTACCGGGGGCGGGTCGAGGAGGCGATCGCCTGCTACGAGCGGGCGTGTACGCTCTACCAGCAGCAGGGGAAGCGGGCGCAGGTCTGCCGCGCGCTGATCCACCTGGCCCGCGTGGCCCGCTCCCGGGGGGAGTATCGGGAGGCCCAACGACTCGCCCAGCAGGCGGTGACCCAGGCGGGAGAGAACGACCACGCCGAGCGGGCCGAGGCCCTGATGGCCCTGGCCAAGACCACGGGGTTCCTGGAGGACATGGCCCAGGGATACAAACTGGGGGAGGCCGCGCTGGAGGAAGCGCGGCGGGCCGGAACGGCCCTCTCCCGCAGCGATCGGGCCCGGCTGCTCTGCTCCCAAGCCCAACTCTCCTGGTGGTACGGCGATCCCTTCGCCAGCGTGGCCTACTGCCGCGCTGCCCTGTCCGCGGAGGGAGAGGGGGTCTCTCCCCTCGCCTGCCGCGTCTACGTCGTGATGGCGACCCCCTATCTCTACTGGGGGGACCTGGACACCGCCCGCCAACTCGCCGAGCGGGGACTGGCGTTCGCCGAACGGCTCCAGTTCACCGAGTGGCTCCCTATGGCCCACGCCACCCTCGGCAACGTCCTCTCCCGGCAGGAGGAACTGGGGGCGGGCGAGGAGCATCTGCGCCGCAGCATCGCCCTTTCCCGCGAACTGGGGATGGAAAGTTATGCCCAGTTGATGGCCTCCGGCTTCCTGGCCTTTAACCTGACCCAGCAGGGTCGCCTGCTGGAGGCCCGTCAGGCCTGCGAGGAGGTGCTCCACCTGTACGCAGGCAGCCCGGCGACCTACGAACTCTGCGTCTGCCGCAGCGTGCTGGGGGACGTGCTCCTGGATATGGGGGCCAGGGACACAGCCCTGGAGTACTTCCTCGACCTGCGCCGCGTCTGCGAATCCCGCCGCTTCCGCCTCCCGCTGGCGATGGTCTACTTCGCTTTGGGATACCTGTACCTGGAGGACGGACGCCGAGAGGCGGCCCTGGAACTCATCCGCCGCTCGATGGACATCGTCCGGCACGCCAACAGCATCCAGCTCTACCTGGACCAGAGGCAGAGGGCGCTGACCGTCTGCCGCGCTGCGGTGGAAGCGGAGATCTACCCCTCCTTCGCCCGTCAGGTCCTCGCCGCCCTCGAGTCGGCCCCCTCCCCCTTTCCTCCCAAACGCAGCCCCGTCGTGCCGGAGGGAACGGACGAGACGACCCTGCAGGTCACCTGCCTCGGCGGCTTCCGCGTCTCCCACCAGGGCCAGGA
>CAZOLN010000036.1:0-20935 GCA_964580565.1 uncultured Anaerolineales bacterium | reverse complement strand
GCTGGCCGACCTGAGGGAGAAGGTGGCAGCCGAGGCCCCGCCGGAGAAGAAAGAGGCCGCGCTGGAGCGGGTTCAGGAACTGGAGGAGGCGGTCACGGCGGAGAAACCCGACCTGACCACGATGGAGTACGTGAAGCAGTGGTTCGTCAAGAACCTGCCGGGGCTGGCCGGCGCGGTGACCGGCGTGGTCGTCAACCCCATCGTCGGCAAGTTGGTGGAGGCAGCAGGCGACGCGCTGGCTGCCGAGTTCCGCCGCCGCTTTGGTGGAGGATGAAAAACCACGGAGACACAGAGGACACAGAGTTTTTCTCAATTTCGGCGTTCCTCTGTGTCCTCTGTGCCTCTGTGGTAAAACCAATGGGAGGGGAGGAATGAACACGTTCAACCGTATTCTGGTCGTTCTGGGGATCCTGGTCGCGATCCCGCTTTGCATCGCCCTTTTCCTGTTCCCGGTGCCGATCCTCCAGGGGCTCGGCGGGCAGATGGAGGTCTGGGCCCGGGGGATCGCGGCGCAGCCGCCGGTGCTGCGCGTCGCGCTGGGGGTGCTTTTCTCCCTGGCCTGGCTGGTGATCTGCGTCCTCTTCCTCGTCCTGGAACTCCGTCGGCCTTCCCCGAAGACGGCCCGCGTGGAGAAGGTCGGCGGGGGTGAGGTGGAGATCAGCCTCAAGAGCATCGCCGAGCGGATCGCCTACGACGTGGACCAACTGCCCGGCGTCCTGAAGGTCCGCCCGCGGGTCCAAGCCCGCCGGGGCGGGGTCGTCGTCGAGGTGGAGGTCGATATGGCGGGCGACTTCGAGGTGCCGGTGCGCGGGTCGGAGGTCGTGGAGGTGGTGCGGCGGTCCGTCGAGGAGCGGGTGGGGGTCAAACTGGCCCAGCCGCCCAAGGTCCGGCTGCGGGCCGCTCCCCGCGCGCCTGCGACCCCGGCCCGACCCGTAGAGGGAGGGAACGAGTAGCGTGGAACGTCCGCTGGACCTGCCCGCCCTCGTCGAAAGCCTCCTCTTCGTCGCCGACGAGCCGGTGTCGGTACAGCGGCTGGCCGAGGCGCTGGAGACGACGCCGGGACAGGTTGAGAAAGCCCTCCGGGCGCTGGAGGAGGCCCTGGAGAGCCGGGGGTTGCGGCTGCAGAGGATGGGAAGCCGGGTGCAGATGGTCACCGCACCGGAGGCCGCACCTGTCGTCGAGCGGTTCCTGGGGTTAGGAAGCCGCCGTCGCCTCTCCCCCGCCGCCCTGGAGACGCTGGCGATCATCGCCTACCGGCAGCCCATCTCCCGGCCGGAGATCGAATCCATCCGAGGGGTCAACTGCGACAGCGTCCTGCGCACCCTCCTCTCCGCCGGGCTCATCGAGGAGGTCGGACGGGCCCCGACGGTAGGACGGCCTATCCTCTACGGGACGACGTTCGCTTTTCTGCAACATTTCGGTCTAAGTCGATTGGAAGACCTGCCTCCGTTGGAGACGGAGGAGGAGGTCCCAACGGCCCAACATCTTACGGAAAGGAGGAAGGAACATGGCGAAACTGGAGACCATTGAGGGAATCGGCCCGATCTACGCGGAGAAACTGCGGGCTGCGGGGATCCGCAGCATCGCCGCCCTGCTGAGCGCTGGCGCGACCCCGGAGGGACGGAAGGAACTGGCCGAGAAGACCGGGATCGGCGATGAGTACATCCTGGACTGGGTGAATCGGGCCGACCTGATGCGCATCCGGGGCATCGGCGAGGAGTACAGCGATCTGCTGGAGAAGGCGGGGGTGGATACCGTCGTCGAACTGGCCCGCCGCAATCCGGACAACCTCTACGAGGCGCTGGTCAAGGTCAACGAGGAGAAGAAACTGGTCCGCCGGTTGCCCACCCGCGACCAGGTCGCGGACTGGATCGAGCAGGCGAAGACCCTACCGCGGGTCATCTCCTACTGACCCCCAGTGCGCAAACGGCCTCCCGCAGGCAGGGAGCCTGCGGAAGGCTTATCACCACGGAGACACAGAGGTCACAGAGGTCCTCAAAATATAGAGACCTCTGTGACCTCTGTGTCTCTGTGGTAGAAACGCCTATTCTACCGTGACGCTCTTGGCCAAGTTCCGCGGCTGATCGACGTCGCATCCCCTCCGCACCGCCAGGTGGTAGGCCAGCAGTTGGAGGGGGATGACGTTGACCACCGGGGAGAGGAGGGTCGGCGTCGGCGGGACGGCGAGGACGTAGTCGGCCTTCTCGCCGATCTCCTCATCCCCCTCCGTCGCCAGCGCGATCACGGTCCCGCCCCGCGCTTTGACCTGTTCGATCTGGCTCACCATCTTGTCGTACACGTGATCGCGCACGGCGATGGCGACCACCGGCATCGCCTCGTCGATCAGAGCGATGGGGCCGTGTTTCATCTCCCCGGCCGGATACCCCTCGGCGTGGATGTAGGAGATCTCCTTGAGTTTCAGCGCGCCCTCCAGGGCAATGGGGTAGTTGATCCCCCGGCCCAGGTAGAGGAAGTGCTCCCGATCGAAGAACTCCTGGGCCAGCCGTTCGTACTCGTCGCCGTGGTCCAGGACCCGCCCCACCAGGTCGGGCAGCCGGGCCAGGTCGTCCACCCGGCGACGGAGGGCCTCCGCGTCCAGGGTGCCCCGCAGTTCCCCCAGGTAGCACCCCAGCAGATAGAGGTCGACCAGGCTGGTGGTGAACGCCTTGGTGGAGGCGACGCCGATCTCAGGGCCGGCGTGCATCAGGATATGGCCGTCGGCGATGCGGTGGGCCTGGCTGCCGATGACGTTGACGATGGACCACAGCCGCGCCCCCTTCCGACGGGCCTCCTCCATCGCCGCCAGCGTGTCCACCGTCTCCCCGCTCTGGGTGATGACCAGAACCGCCGTCTGCGGATCGATCAGCGGGTCGCGGTAGCGGAACTCGGAGCCGTAGTCCACCTCCACCGGCACGCGGGCCAGCGCTTCGATGATGAACTTCCCCACGAGGCCGGCATAGGCGGAGGTGCCGCAGGCGACGATGAACATCTTCTTCAGGTCGCGCGCCTCCTCCGGGGTGAGGGTCAGCCCCTCCAGCCGCACCACACCCTCGTTGAAATCGGCCCGGCCCCGGAGCGTGTCGGTGATGGCCCGCGCCTGCTCGTAGATCTCCTTCTGCATGAAGTGGCGGTACTGCCCCTTCTCCGCCGCCACGGGGTCCCAGGGGATGGTGTGGACCTGGTGCGCGACCGGCTTGCCGTCCAGCGTCTCCACCCGGACCCGGTCGCGCGTCACGATGGCCATCTGGCGATCTTCGAGGAAGATCATCCGCCGGGTGTGCTCGAGGATGGCCGGGATGTCGGAGGCGAGGAAGTTCTCCCCCTCCCCCAGGCCGACCGTCAGCCCGCCGGCGTTCCCCAGCCGGGCGGCGACGATCCGGTCGGGGTGGCGGCGGCTGAGGAAGAGGAAGGCGTTGGCCCCCTGGATCCGCTCCAGGGCGCGGCGGACCGCCGTCTCCAGGTCGGCCCCGCCGGCCAGGTAGCCTTCGACCAGGTGGACCACCACCTCGGTGTCGGTGTCGGAGGCGAAGGTGCGCCCCTCGGCCTCCAGTTCGTCCCGCAGGGCGCGGAAGTTCTCGATGATGCCGTTGTGGACGACGGCGACGTCGCCCGCGGGGCCCAGGTGGGGGTGGGCGTTCCGCTCGCAGGGCTCGCCGTGGGTCGCCCAGCGGGTGTGGCCGATGCCGATGGAGCCGGAGAGCGGGTCGGCCTCCACCTTCTCCACCAGCCGCACCAGTTTGCCCACCTCCCGCCGGATGCCGATGGTGCCGTCGTCCTGGACCACCGCCAGGCCGGCCGAGTCGTATCCTCGGTACTCCAGCCGTTTCAACCCGTCAAGAATGATGGGGGTCGCGTTGCGCGGCCCCACGTAGCCGACGATGCCGCACATCTTGTCCTCCGTGGATCGTGATCTGCTGTAAGGGGTGATCTATCCAAGCCACCGCAGGCCCCTTTGGCCCGGGGGTCGCCCCCCGGTTTTGTCCGGGCCCGCTTTCGCTCTTGGAAGGGGAAGATGGGGCCGTGGCCAGCCCCGGAGGCATCCGCCGATCCGTCCGATTTTCCCGGCTCCGGCCACAGGGTCCGGCCGAACACCGGTTAGCGCCCGCCTCGCGGCGGGGAACCTCCACCTCGTCACCCGGGCCGCTCGCTCGATTCGGCCCGGGCCAGGCGCTGTCTTCCCCCCGACGGTTTCCGCATCGCTCTCCCTGGCCTCACCTCCTCTCCCAATGGATTTGCTTCGTCTCCAGGTTGCGCAGCGAATTATAGCGGCGAGACCCCACCTGGTCAAGCCAGCCTTTGAGGTTTGGGCGTGAGTTTGGACGTCGCTTCCTGGAAGAAAAACCACAGAGGCACAGAGGGCACAGAGGAGCACTTAGATAGGGAGAAAACTCCGTGTCCTCTGTGCCTCTGTGGTGAAAAAACGTCCGAACTCAGGCCTCCTCAGGAACCACGACTGGCCGCCCCAGTGCCTCCTCGACCTCCTCCGGCCACATCTCGTCCAGCGTCTGCCCCTCCGGACCGCCGAACATCGCGGGAGGGAGAAGGACCACCTCACCCAGGTCGCGCCCCCGCAGTTGATCCACCACGTCCCCCCCGGTGAGCAAACCGGCCACGGTTACCGTCTCGCCGAAGAACCGGTTCTCCACCGCCACGACCTCTACTCCGGGCGTCCCCGCCACCGCCTGGCGGAGCACCGGCGCGAAGAGGGTCCCCGTCACTAGAGTGGTGGTTTGAGGTTTCAAGGTTTCAGGTTGCAGGTTGTCTCCTGCAACCTGAAACCCTGAAACCTGAAACTCCCGAACCTGAAACCCCGAAGCCCAAAACCTCGCTACCATCCCCACCCCGTTCTCCGTCAGGTCCAGCCCGTCGTAGGCCTCCACCGGCGGCACCGGCTCTCCCAACCGCAAGTACCACTCGTCGGAGAGATAGACAAACCCCACGCCAAGTTGGGCGCGAAACCGGTCCTGCCAAGCGGTCACCTGCTCGAAGACCCGCCGCGCCTCCTCCAGCGTGTGGGTCCGAAAGCCGCCCCGGTGGTACTTCGTCAGCCCCACAGGGACCACGCTGACGGAGCGGACGCCGGGGTAGAGAGTCGCCAGGTCGGCGATGGACCGGTCCAGGTGAGGGCCGTCGTTGAGGCCGGGGACCAGGACGATCTGGGTGTGGACCTCGATCCCCATCTCCACCAGGCGGCGGAGTTGATCCATTATCCCCCCAGCGCGAGGGTTGCGGAAGACCCGTCGGCGCAGGTCGGGGTCGGTGGCGTGGACCGAGACGTAGAGGGGGCTGAGGTGCTGCTCGCCGATCCGAGCCCAGTCCTCCTCGGTCAGGTTGGTCAGCGTGATGTAGTTGCCGAACAGGAAGGAGTACCGGTAGTCGTCGTCTTTGACGTAGAGGGAGCGGCGGAGCCCCGGCGGCATCTGGGCGACGAAGCAGAACGCGCACCGGTTGTTGCAGCGGCGGATGTCGGTGTCGAACGTGGGACGCTCGAACTCCAGGCCCAGGGGTTCATCGTACCGCCGACGCGCCGTGAAGGTGCGCTCCTCGCCGCCCCGCCGGACGCGGAGGACCAGGTGCTCCTCGGCGGCGGCGAATCGGACGTCGATCACGTCCCGCAGGACCTGGTCGTTGATGGCGAGGAGTTCGTCGCCGGTCCGCAGGCCGATCCGCTCCGCCAGGCTCCCCGGCGCGACCGAGGAGATGATCCCGCCCATCACACCTCGACCAGCCGGTACCGCTGGCTACCCAGGCCGATCGCCGCCGCCGCGTCCACGTGCGGCTGACCGTCCACCCCCAGGGTCGCCGGGAGGATCCGGTCCCCATATTTCACCCCCCGGTCGGCCGCCGCCGAGCCGGGCAGCGGGACCGCCGAGTTGATCCGGTCCAGCGTCGCCTGCTCCACCGCCACCACGTCGTCCCCGGCGAAGATCCCCTGGTCCTGCACCAGCGGCACGTCGGCCATCGGCATGCAGTCGCACTCCGGCTGGACCTCCAGGGCGAAGTTCAGGTAGACCACCTTGCCCGACTCGAACGTGGAAAGGACCGCCTTGGCCGCCTCGGCCAGCCCGGCCTGGAACTCGTCCTCGCCCCGCTTCTCCAGCCGGATCGCGCCCTCGGGGCAGACCCGCTCGCAGCGGCCGCACCGCCAGCACTTCTCCTCGTCCACCACCAGCCCGTCCCCCACCTGGGAGATCGCCTCGGTGGGGCAGACCTCAAGGCACTGCAGACAGAGGGTGCAGATCTCGGGGTCGCGCACCACTTTCGACTCCGGCGAGGCGGCGTGGAGGTGGCCGCGGGCCTGCCGCCAGTCGCCGCTGCGGTGTCGCCCGGCGACCCCGCCCATCGCCAGGTTCTTGATCGCCCCGCCGTACCCCGCGCCGATGTGGCCCTTGCAGTGGGAGACGACGATCATCGCCGGGGCGTCGTAGATCGCCGAGGCGACGCGGACCGAGCCGAGGACCGGGCCGGACTCCACCTCGATGCTGTCGCAGCCGAAGAGGCCGTCGGCCAGGATCACCGGGCACCCCACCGAGAGGGGGTTGATCCCGTTCTGGTTGGCGACCTCCAGGTAGTCCCACCCCTCGATGCGGACCGTGTCGCAGACGAAGGGCTTCCCCCCGACCGCCTTCACCGCGTCGGCGATCTTGCGCAGGAAGACGGGCCGCACCACCCGAAAGGCCCCGTGGGACCCGAAGTGGGTCTTGATCGCCACGTACTCACCCTTCTCGATCCGACTGCCCAGGTCCAGCCGTTCCAGCAACCGCTCCAGCCGCGCCACCAGGCTGTGCTCATACGCCCACCGCGTAGCCCGTGCCGTCGCAAAATAGACGATGCTCTCCGACATATCCCAATCTCCTAATTCGTTTATTCGTTCCCCATTCGTTGACCCCCCACCCGCGCACCGAACTCCCCGTCGCTCACCCGCACCTGCAACTCGTCCCCGGCCGCCACCTGCGCCACCGACCGAACCACCTGCCCACTGTCGGCGCGGCGGACGATGGCGTAGCCCCGCTCCAGCGTCGCCAACGGGCTGACCCCCTCCAGTCGCCCCACCAGCCCCCGCAGCCGCTCCCGCCGAAGGGCGATGTCGTGCTGCAGCGCGGTGAGCGAGCGGCCCATCAGTTCATCCACCTGCTGGCGGGCCTGCAACAGGCGGACGGCGGGGGAGAAGTGCTGGAGGGAGCGGACCTGCTCGGTGAGCCGCAGTCGATAGGCGGCCAACTGCTCCTGCAACAGACCGTTGAGCCGCTCGGAGAGGGCCGTGATGCGACGCCGGAGTTCCGCCTGATCGGGGGTGACCAGTTCCGCCGCCGCCGAGGGGGTGGGCGCGCGCCGGTCGGCGGCGAAGTCGGCCAGGCTGAAGTCCGTCTCGTGCCCCACGCCGCAGACCACCGGCTTGCGGGCGTTGGCGATGGCGCGGGCCACCCGCTCGTCGTTGAAGGCCCACAGTTCCTCCAGCGAGCCGCCGCCACGGGCCACCACGATCACGTCGACGTCCTCCCGCCGGTCCAGTGCCTCGATGGCGGCGACGATCTGGGGCGGCGCCTCATCCCCCTGAACCAGCGTGGGGGAGAGGATCACCTCCACCAGCGGGTAGCGGCGGCCGAGGACGTTGAGGATGTCCCGCAGGGCGGCAGCGGTGGGGGAGGTGACCACGCCGATGCGCCGGGGGAAAGGGGGGAGGGGCCGCTTGCGGGCCTCGTCGAACAGCCCCTCGGCCGCCAGGCGCGCCTTCAGCCGCTCGAACTCCTGGTACAGCGCCCCCACACCCGCCGGCTCCAGGCTGTCCACATAGAGCTGGACCGCCCCCCGTTGCTCGTAGACCCCCACCCGCCCGTGGGCCAGGACGTGGTCCCCATCGGCGGGAAGGACCCGCAGCCGCTCCGCCGTGTCCCGCCACATCACGCAGCGGAGTTCGGCCCCGGCGTCCTTCAGGGTGAAGTAGCAGTGTCCGGAGACGGCCTGACGGAAGTTAGAGACCTCCCCCTCCACCCACACATCCATCAACAGGGGATCGGTCTCCACCGTCTCGCGGATGCGGCCCACCAACCGGCTTACCGTCCACGGGGCGGACCGGGGTGAGGCGAAGAAGGATAACTGCTCGAACATCCACTCGGTCCTTACGGAAGGCTCGACACATCACCGCTGAGACGCGGAGGACGCAGAGAGGGGCTCAAACGTTTCCCTCTGCGTCCTCTGGGCTCTGCGGTGGTAGAACGGTTGGTCACCGACCTCACGCTGCGATCGGGAGGACAAAGGTGAAGGTAGTGCCGGCGCCGGGCTGGCTCTCCACCCACACGCGGCCGCCGTGCCGCTCGATCACCGACTTGACAATGGTGAGCCCCAGGCCGGTCCCCTGAATGTCCTCCGTCTCCTCCGACTCCACTCGGTAGAACCGTTCGAAGATGTAGGGCTGGTCCTCCAGGGGGATGCCGATCCCGTTGTCGGCGACGCGGACGACGATATGGCGGTTCTCCTCATAAGCCTCCACCGCCACCCAGCCGCCCTCCTGGGTGTACTTGATCGCGTTGCTCAGCAGATTGTCGACCACCTGACGGAGACGGCGGGGGTTCCCGTTGACCAGGGGCAGTTCCCGCCGTTCCCAACGCAGTTCCTGCCGCTTCTCCTTCGCCAGCGGCCGGAACGATTCGACCGCCTCTGAGATCACCTCCTCCAGGTGGAGCGGCTCCATCTCCAGGTCGTACCCCGCCTCGATGCGGCCCAGGTCGAGCAGGTCGCTGATCAGGTTGGTGATGTTCTCGATGCTCCGCTTAACCTTCTGGACGAACTCCTGCTGCTGCTCGTTCAACGGCCCCACGCGGTCCAGGAGGCTGACGTACCCGAGGATGGTGGTCAACGGCGTGCGCAGGTCGTGAGAGACGGTGGAGACGAACTCCGACTTGATGCGGTCCAACTCCTTGAGGTGGGTGATGTCCTGCATCATCAGGACGAAGCCCACCCCCTCGACCGGACTGAGTTGGGCGTTGAAGGTCCGGCCGTCCTGCACGGCGACCTCCGTGCGCAGGGTGCGCCGCAACTTGGGGGCTGCGCGGAGCACCTCTCGGAGCGACCGGTTGGAGATGACCTCGGCCGCCGGCCGCCCGACCACATCATCGGGGAGCCTCAGGGCCTGGCAGGCGGTGGGGTTGCAGAGGAGGATCCGCTGGTGGGTGTCCATGACGATGACCCCCTCCTCCGTCTCCTGGAGCACCGCCGCCAACTTGCGCCGTTCCGTCTCCGCCTCCTCGTAGAGGCGGGCGTTCTCCAACGCGATGGCGGCGTAGTCGGCCAGGGCGGAGAGGAGTTGGACGTCGTGGTCGGTGAAGGTGCGGGTCGCCTGGCGGTTGGTGACCCCCAACATGCCGATGACCCCCCGGTCGGGCGCGCGCACGGGGATGTAGGCGAGGGCGTTCACCAGGTAGCCGGTCACCACCTTTGAAGGCCCCTCTCCAATGACGATCGGCTTCCCGGTTCGCACCACCTCCCCGGCCAGGGAATCCTCCACCCGCATACGGAGCTCCCGCACCGTGCTATCGTCCAGGTTCTTCGCCGCCCGAAGGATCAGATCGCCGCCGTCCCCTTCGACGAGCAGGAGGAACCCCTCCTCGGCCCGGGCCAGGAAGACGGCCGCCTCCACCACGCGGGTGAGGACCACCTCCAGGTCCAATTGGGAAGTGACCGACCGGCCGATGGCGTAGAGGGTATGCAGCTCCTGCAACTGCCGCTCCAGCCGCCGGTTGGCCTCCTGCAGGCGGCGCGTCAGTTCGTCCCGCTCCGCCCGCAGCCGCTTCTCCATCAGCACCCGCTCGATCGCCCGCTCCAGCTCCTCCGGCTCGAAAGGCTTGATCAGGTAGTCGCGGGCCCCCAGCCGGAACGCCTGAACCGCCAGTCCTTCCGACCCAAAGGAGGTCATGAAGATGACCGGCACCTGGATGCCCCGCTCCTGGAGCGCCCTGAGGACCTCCAGGCCGGTCATACCGGGCATCCGCTCATCGAGCAGGACGAGGTCGGGCTTTTCCTCCAGAATGATCTGCAGCCCGTCTCGGCCGTTCCTCGCACTGAGCATCTGGTAGCCGCCCGGCTTGAGGACCAGGTCGCGTACGACGTCCTGGATCTCCTTACTGTCATCTACGACGAGGACACGTTCCCCTGCCACAGGTCTTCCTCAGAACCAGGTCGCGGTCTCCCGTGGGGGCCCGTGAAGGCGCCCCCACGGGAAAGAGACTACGAACGGGCGGCAGCGATCAGTTCGGCGATCTGTTCCGGATGTTCGGCCACCTGCACACCGACAGATTCCAACGCGGCGATCTTCTCGGCGGCGGTGCCGGTGCCCCCCTCGATGATCGCGCCCGCGTGGCCCATCCGCTTGCCCGGCGGCGCGGTCCGCCCGGCGATGAAGGCCACCACCGGCTTGGTCATCCGCTCGGCGATGAACTTCGCTGCGATCTCCTCGTCGTTGCCGCCGATCTCGCCGATCATCACCACCTGCTCCGTCTGCGGGTCGTTCTCAAACATCTCCAGCACATCGACGAAACGGGTGCCGATGATGGGGTCGCCGCCGATGCCGACGCAGGTGGACTGCCCGATCCCCCGCGCCGTCAGCGCGTAGACCACCTCGTAGGTCAACGTGCCGGAGCGGGAGACGACCCCCACCGGCCCGGGCGTGGCGATGTGCCCGGGCATGATCCCCACCTTGGCCTGCCCGGGGCTCAACAACCCCGGACAGTTCGGGCCGACCAGCCGCACCCCCTTCTGATCCAGATACGCCTTCACCTTGATCATGTCCATCACCGGGATCCCCTCGGTGATGCAGACGATGAGGCCGATCCCGGCGTCGGCCGCCTCCAGGATCGCGTCCGGCGCGAAGCGGGCGGGGACGTAGATCACCGACGTGTTGGCCCCGGTCGCCTCCACCGCCTCGGCCACGGTGTCGAAAACCGGCACCCGACCGTCGCAGGCGAACTGCCCACCCTTGCCGGGGGTCACCCCCGCGACGACCTTGGTGCCGTACTCCAGCATCTGCCGCGAGTGAAACTCTCCCTCCCGTCCGGTGATCCCCTGGACGAGGAGGCGGGTATTCTTGTCGACCAAGATTGCCATTGGTTCCTCCTACAGATCACCCATCACGCACTACGCGCTCCGTGCCGCCGCCACCGCCTTCTGGGCCGCCTCGGCCAGGGTGGTAGCGGTGATCATCGAGTAGCCCGATTCCTCCAGGATCCGCCGTCCCTCCTCCTCGTTGGTGCCCACGAGCCGGGCGACCATCGGGACGTTGGGCTTCACCTCCTCCAGGGCGGTCAGGATGCCCCGGGCGACCTCGTCGCAGCGGGTGATGCCGCCGAAGATGTTGAAGAGGACCGCCTTGACGTTGGGGTCGGCCAGGATGAGCCGCAGCGCGGTCGCCACCCGCTCCGCCTTGGCCCCGCCGCCGATGTCGAGGAAGTTGGCCGGCTCGCCGCCGAAGTGCTTGATGATGTCCATCGTCGCCATCGCCAGGCCGGCCCCGTTCACCATGCAGCCGATCTCCCCGTCCAACTGGACGTAGGAGAGGCCGGCCTCACGGGCCTCCCGCTCCGCCGGGGTCTCCTCGTCGATGTCCCGCATCTCGGCCAGGTCGGGATGGCGGAACAGGCCGTTGTCGTCCAGGACCATCTTGCCGTCCACGGCCAACAGGGAGAGAGAGCCGTCGTCGGCAGCGGCAACCACCAGCGGGTTGATCTCCGCCAAGGAAGCGTCCGACTCGACGAAGGCATGGTACAGGCCACGGGCGATGCGGTCGAACTGGCGGTGGAAGGCGGGATCCAGGCCGATGCCCTTGGCCAGATACCGGGTCTGGTACCCCCGCAGGCCGATAAAGGGATCGATATGGACCTTTTTGATCGCCTCCGGGTTGGTGCGGGCCACCTCTTCAATCTCCACACCCCCCTCCGACGAGGCCATCATCACCGGACGGGCGGCCGCCCGGTCCACCACCACGCCCAGGTAGATCTCCTGGCGGATGTCGGCGGCGCGGTCCACCAGGACCTTGCGCACCGGCAACCCCTTGATCTCCATCGAGAGGATCCGGGCCGCCACCTGCTCGGCCTCCTCGGGGGTGCGGGCCAGTTTGATCCCACCGGCCTTCCCCCGTCCGCCGACCAACACCTGGGACTTAACGACCACCGTTCCCCCGAGTCGCTCCGCGATAGCCCGAGCCTCTTCAGGCGTCGCCGCTACGTCCCCCTCGGGGATGGGGACCCCATAGCGGGCGAAGATGCGTTTGGACTGGTACTCGTGCAGTTTCACCGGATGCCTCCTTTGAATATGCTCCGAGCCACCGTCAGATTATACCACGCGCTCCCTGCTTGACAAAACCCTCCGTTTTTGGACGCGAAACCCGCTGAGGTTCGGACGTGAGTTCGGACATGGCCTCCCGATGGGAAAACCACAGAGGCACAGAGACCACAGAGTTTCTCAGTTTTTGAGGTTCCTCCGTGCCCTCTGCGCCTCTGTGGTGAAAAAAGGTGTATGTCCGAACTCATGTCCGAAGGTCAGGAAACCCGCGCTTGACATCCATCTTTGTTGAACGTACAATCGGGTGTTGGTATGATTTCCTCGCCGATTATCACGAAGACGCTGACACCCTCCCGACCAGCCGATCTGGTCCGGCGAGAGCGCCTCCTGGACTTCCTCCACGAACACATCGACCGCAAATTGATCTTCATCGCCGCCCCGGCCGGATACGGTAAGACGACCCTGCTGGTCGACTTCGCCCATGATACCGACCTCACCGTCTGCTGGTACAGTCTGGACGCCACCGACAGGGACCTGCGCACCTTCATCGAAGGGCTGCTCGCCAGCCTGCGCCGCCGCTACCCCGGCTTCGGCGAGGAGACCCAGAGCGTGCTGGAGGCCAGCGTCCCCCTGGGAGGGGACGTCCTGAGCATCGCCGGCACGCTGATCAACGAGATGGTCACCGCCATCCCCGAGTGGTTCGTGCTCATCCTCGACGATTTCCACCACGTCGAGGACGCCTCCGAGGTCACCAGTTTCCTCTCCACCCTGCTGGCCTACCAGCCGGAGCATTGCCACCTCATCATCGCTTCCCGCACCGTCCCCGGGACCCTTCCCTTCATCTCCCTCGCCGCCCGAGGCGAGGTGGAAGGTCTGGGGCCCGCCGACCTCCGTTTCACGCCGGAGGAGATACGCCGTCTGCTCGACCAGGACCCCTCCCTGCGGCTTTCCCCGGAGGAAGTGGAACGGCTGACCATTGAGTCCGAAGGATGGATCGCGGGCATCCTCCTGGCCCGCCACGCCCTGAACAGAAGGGGGGACCTGTGGGCACGGGCCCGCGCCTCCGGCCGCCCCCTCTACGAGTACCTGGCAAGCGAGGTCCTGGAAAGCCAGGAGCCGCCCCTGCAGGCATTCCTCCTGGCTTCCTCTACCCTGGAGGAGATGACCCCCACCCTCTGCGAACAGGTCCTGGGACTGGAAGAGGCGGAGGAGCGGCTGCGGCAACTGGAACGCCGCAACCTGTTCGTGGACCGAGTGAGCGAAAAGGAGGACCATTTCCGCTACCACGCCCTCTTCCGGGAGTTCCTCCAGGCGCAACTGAAGCAGGAGGACCCCCGGGCCTTCCGAGACCTCCACCGCCGGGCGGCGGCCTGGTTTGAGCAGGCGAAGGAGCCCAGCCGCGCGGCCCAGCACTATATGACCATCGGAGAGCCGATGAAGGCGGCCCGCGCGCTGGACGGAATGGCCGAATCCCTGCTGCGCGCTGGCCGTCTGAAGACGCTGGTCGAATGGGCCGAGCGCCTGCCGGAAGAGGCCCTGCGCGCCCATCCCCGCCTGGCCCTCTTCGCCGCAAAGGCCGCCTCGCGCGTCGGCAAGATCGACCAGACGCGCCGCTGGCTGGACATCGCCGAGGGCACGTTCCGCCTGCAGGAGCAGGGGAGGATGCTGGGAATGGCGCTGGCCGCCCGGGCCCTCGTCGCCTTCAACCAAGGGGCCTATACCGAGGCCGCCCAACAGGCCGAGGAGGCCCTCCAGGTCCTTGCCGCAGCGGGCCCCGCCTCCGAGGCGCTGGTGGAAGCGCTTCGCGTCCAGGGCATGTGCCTGGTCCGCATGGGGCGCTTCGAGGAGGCAGAGGAGAAATTCCACCAAGCGTTGGAGCGCTGTCAGGACCTGAAGGATCCCCACCGAGAGGTCTTGATCCGGGCCGGCCTGGCGGCCTGCCTGCACAGCCAGGGCCGGGTGGAAGAAGCGGCGGAGATGCTCAAGATCGTCGTCGCGGCCTCCCGCGAACTGGGCAGCCCAGGCTACCTGGCCGAAGCCCTCAACGACCTGGCCTACAACCTCTACCTGCTGGGCGACTACGTCGGGGCCCTCCAAACCCTCCAGGAGGCCCTGACCACGGCCCTGCGGGTCGGCCATCGGCACGTGGAGGCCTTCGTCCGGGTGAGCCTGGGAGAGGTGCTGCGCGATCTGGGCGACCCCGGCGCGGCGAAGGACCACCTGGAGCGGGGCGTCGCCATCGCCGAGGCCGCGGGGAACGTCTTCCTGCTGGCCTACGGCCTGGAAGCCCTGGCCCTGACCCACCTTCGGTCGGGCGATCTGGACCAGGCGTTGGAACGGATCCAGAAGGCCCTGGAGCAAGCCGACCGCGAGGAGGCCCCCGTGCTGAGCAGCCGGTACCGGGCCACGCTGGGCCTGATCCAGGTCCAAAAGGGCCAGATCCAGGAGGGGCGGGCCACATTGGAGAAGGCGTGCTCCCTCCTGGAGCAGACGGGGGCCCGGCAGGAGGTCGGCCGAGCCCGGCTGTACCTGGCCTACGCCCTCCATCGCGCCGGCGAAGCGACGGCAGCGAGGGAGATGCTCCACCAGGCAGCGGCGGAATACTCGGGCGTCGGAGGAAGGCACCGGCTTCTCATCGAGGGACAGCCAGTCTGGCCCTTCGTCGAAAAGGCCGCCGGGGACCTGGACGAGCCGACCCTGAAACAGGCGTTGGAGGCGGCCTCCCACTTCCGCGCCGCTGCTCAGGAGGCCCTCCGGTACTGGGCGGCACAGACCACCCCATCCCCTCCCTCCCTGCGGGCCTACGGCTTCGGTCCAAGCCGCGTCGAGCGGGACGGCGTCCCCATTCCCGCCTCCGAATGGGTGACCTCCACGGCCCGCCATCTCTTCTTCTACCTTCTGAGCCATCCCCCTCGCACCCGCGACCAGATCGGCGCGGACCTCTGGCCCAGCCTGCGGTCCTCCCGATTGCCCGGCACCTTCCACAACACCAAGTACCGAATGCAGCAGGCGTTAGGGGTCAATCCCGTGGTCTACCAAGAGGGGCGGTATCTCGTCCGAGACGACCTGGAGATCTGGTACGACGTGTGGGAGTTCGAACGCCTGCTGGAGCGAGCCCGCCGATCGCCGATGCCGAAGCGAGTCCGGTATCTGCGCAAAGCCATCACCCTCTACGAGGGGGACTTCCTGGAGGATTGTTACGCCGATTGGTGCGCCTCCCGACGGGAGATCCTCCGCCAGCAATACCTGGAGGCGGTCGGCGAGGTCGCCACCTGGTGGGTCGACCGGGCCCGTCTCGACGACGCGATCGAGGTGCTCCGTCGCGGGCTGGCGGTGGACAATCTGCGCGAGGATTTCCACCGACTCTTGATGGAAGCCTACGCGCGGAAAGGGCGGATCGACGAGGCCCTTGCCCAGTACCGCCGCTGCGTCGAGGTCCTGGAGAGGGAACTCTCGATCGAGCCTTCGCCGGAGACGGTAGCTCTGTTCAACGCCATCCGTGAGGGCCGGTTTTCCCCTCCCCAGCGGTAGGCCAACTTTTCCCCCAAGCGACCGACCGTCCAACCCCCGTTTCCCGCCATCGCACAGCGGAGAACCGGGCTACCCGACAGTTCGCCAGCCCCCCGCCGGTTAAGGAGCCAGCGGGAGGCGCTTTTCAGAAGTGTCAGGCAGCCGGATCCGAGATCAAACGCCCCCCGATCGTCCTCCCTGTGTAGAGTCTTGTGTATAGCCCCCTGTTACATTGAGGCCGCGTAAGAGTCCTTCCAGATCTTTCAGAGGAGGTAGGGAAGATGAAGGCGCGGCTGGTAGCAGGGATGTACAAACTGGCTGAGCCTCGGACGGCGACGTTGGTCCTGACGTGGCTGCTGGCCGTTCTGGCGGTTGTGGGTGCGTTGATGCCCGGCCTGATGGGGACGGGCCTGCTGGCAGATCCGGTGAGCGGCGGCAGCGGCAACGGCTAGAGCAACTCACGCGCCGTCTCCCTCTCACTGCCGCTCTCCCTGCCTCCCGGAGATGGCGTGCTTCTGCCCAGCAGGAGGGCGAGGCTGAAACCGGGTCAACAAGGATCACAAGGAAAGGAGAGGGGAAGTGTCGCAGCAGACGCTCCAGAAGGTGGTGGGGACCGCGATCATCGATCGCCAGTTTCGCACCGACTTTCTCGACGGGGGCCGCCAACGGTTGCTAGCCCAGTTCGCTCTGGGAGAGGAGGAAGCGGCCCTTCTGCTGGGAATCCAGGCCGACACGCTGGAAGAGTTCGCCGCTGAGCTGCAACGTCGCTTGGGATCGAAAGGGTTCATTCCACAGTCGCCTCCCTTGTATCGATCCCCTTCCTGTCCGGTGGGGATCTAACCCACCGGGGGTGCGGGCAACAGGTCGGCAAGTCGTCTCGAAGGTAGCAGATGATGGCGTGTCGTCAGGACATCATCGCCGCCTACGCCATCGGGCGGGCCTGTTGCCGGTACCCTCTTGAAGGGGCGGACGGGGCTCCCATCGCTGCCTCTACCGAAGCCGGAGCCCCGTTCTCGCCCCGTGGAGTCTATCCGTCGCTGGCGGGACGGGGCGCCGCGACGACGGGAGAAATTCATGGAAATTCAACTGCTGACCGAAACCAGGACCTGGTCGGTGGTCTCCCCGGCGACCGAGGGACCCGTCCTTTGGACGGTGGCGTCCCCCCTTGAGAGGTGCCCCCTCTTCGAGTACTGCCTGGTGGAGGTACTCTTCCGAAAGCGGCCGTCCATCGTGGTCGATGCCCGCTGGAGGCGGAAAGAGACGTTGCTCAGCCAGCCCGCGCTCCAGAAGGCCCTGCAGTTCACCTATGAGCCGGTCCCCAAGACGTGGCAGGCGAGGCGCGGGTATCCGTACTTCCTCACCCAGTTCGTCTGCGACCTGGTTTCCACACGGCTGCCAGGGGTGCCTGTGCGCCTGCTGTTGCTCCACAGCCCCGAGGACAGCTGGTGGATCGACGCCCTCGTAGGACATGTCCGGGCCGAACTGGGGAATCTGCGGTGGGAACCCGTCCGCGCGGAGGGCGGATCGGACGGAGAGTTCTGCATTCGAAGCCGCTGCCCGCTGGGCAGCCGACTGCCCCATTGATCCCCCCGTCGACGCGGGGGGCCCCGGATAACAGCCCTCTACTCCAGAAAGTCCCGTAGACGACGGCTGCGCCCGGGGTGGCGCAGTTTCCGGAGGGCTTTGGTCTCGATCTGACGGATGCGCTCCCGCGTCACGCCGAAGGCCTGTCCAACCTCCTCCAACGTGTGCACCTTGCCATCCTTCAGCCCGTACCGCATCTCTAGCACCTCCCGCTCCCGATCGGTCAACACATCCAGCGCGGCGTGGATCTGCTCCTTCAGCAACCGCCGCGAGGTGGCGTCGTCAGGGGCGGGGATGCCCTCGTCCTCGATGAAGTCGGCCAGTTCGCTGTCTTCCTCCGACCCCACGGGCGTCTCCAGCGAGACCGGCTCCTGAGCCAGGTTAAGGATGTACTCCACCTTGGAGGCAGCCCGGCGCAACCGGTGCTTGAGGCGCGGGGGAAGGTCCTGACCCGCGGCCTCCACCGTTCGGATCTGATCCACCTCCTCCGGCTCCAGGAACCCCGCCTCCAGCGCCAACTCCTCAGGCGTTGGCGTCCGTCCATACTCCTGGGTCAACCGCCGCTGGATGCGGAAAAGGCGGTTGATCGATTCCACCATATGGACCGGGATGCGGATGGTCCGGGCCTGATCGGCGATGGCGCGGGTGATGGCCTGGCGGATCCACCAGGTGGCATAGGTGGAGAATTTAAACCCCTTCGTATGGTCGAACTTCTCCACGGCCTTTAGCAGGCCGATGTTCCCCTCTTGAATGAGGTCGAGGAAAGAGATCCCCTGCCCGACGTACCGCTTAGCGATGCTCACCACCAACCGGAGGTTGGCCTGGATCAGGTGCTGTTGCGCCTCGGCGGCCCGCTCCCCCACGTCCGCCCACTCCAGTTCCAGCGCTTCCTCGCTGGGGACGTGGCTACGCAGCGCGCGGCGGCTGGGGAGCCGACCCCGCCGCTGCCAGGTCTTCTTAAAATACGCGAGCGTGGAGTCGGGAAGCAGGTAGAGATGGGTAAACAGGTCCAGCAGCACCCGGGTCAGTTCCGCCCACTGCTCATCCTCGGCCACGTTCTCCTGCTCCAGGAACCGACGGAGATAGGACTCAGCGTCGGGCATCCGGGTCCGCTGCAGGAGGCTTGCCTCCTCCAAAAGGGCGATGAACTCCGGCGGGTCGATAGAGCGCTTCTTGCAGAGCCGGACGGTCCGCTGCCACAGGGTGTAGACGTTGTCCACCAGGGCCACCCAGACCTCCTGGTGCGTGGGAGGACGGCCCAGCCGGTCCCTCAGCGCCCGCCGATGGTCCGCCAGCAGCTTGGCCGCCTCGCGGACGGTGGAGAGCCACATCTCCTGGTCCACGTTGAGCAGAGCGACCCGTCCGATCTCGCGCAGGTACATACGGACCGGGTCCTCTGCCGGCTCGGCTCCCTCGATAAGGGTCACTTGTTCGATCTCTTCCAGTTCGTCCAGCGTGGGCTCTCTCTCAAGATCGAGTTTTTCGATCCCTTCTTCCACCGGCGGATTCCTCCCTGCTCGGCAACTTACGGTCACCCCCAGGAACCAGCCAGGGCCTGCTGGATGCGCAGGATCGCGCGGGCGTACTCCAGGCAGGCCTGTCCGTACTCGGCCGCTTCCGGCCGACCCTCCTCCTGCGCCTCACGGGTCAGCGCCCGCAGGTCGGCTTCGACCTGCTTCAGGTTCCGTTGTCGAAGCCGAAGGGCGGCTTTGACCCCCTCACGGACCCACTGTTCGTCGCTCAGGTCTTCTCCCCCGACAAACACCCCCTCCAGCCACTCCCCGACGGCCTCCGGAACCCGCTCTCGGAGGCGATCCACCGAGGGCTGGGGCTCCGCGAGCACCGCTTCCCACCCCTCGAAGACGGTTCGATAGGCGGGGTCGTTGAAATCCTGCCCCCGCAGCGGCTCCAGGTCCATCCCTGCCAGCACCTCGTTCACCCGCGCCAGCAGCCAGGGGCGGCGGAGCAGAACGGCCAGGCAGTACCCCTCAAGGTCGGCCGGGGTGGGACGGCGGACGGCGACGGGCTCCTCGCTCGGCCTCCGCCCGACCCGGGCCGCATCCCGCTCGGAGCGGTGGAGGCGAGAGAGCACCGTCCTCTCGTCCACCTGCAACGTGCGGGCGATCTTCTGGGCGTAGACCTCCCGCTCTACAGGGTCCCGCACGTCCCGCAGCAGGGGCAGCATCCGGTCCACGATCCGCGCCCGCTCCTTGGCGTCCTCCAGGTCGGCCTGGGCCAACAATCGATGGAAGACGAACTCGATGACGGGCAGCGCTTCCTCGACCAGGGCCGCCCAGCGCTGAGGGTCGCTTCCGATCAGGTCGTCGGGGTCCTGACCGGCCGGGAGGCTGAGGATGCGGATCTCCGCTCCCAGCCGCCCCTCGAAGCCGACCAGCCCGCGCGGGTCGAAGACCGGCTCCGCCTCCCGCTCCAGCGACTCCCGGGCGACCTCCAGCCCGCGCAGCGTGGCCTGGAGGCCCGCCGCGTCGGGGTCGAGCGCCAGGACGAACCGTCGGGTATACCGTTGTAAAAGACGGACCTGAGCCTCCGTCAACGCGGTCCCCATCTGGGCGACGACGTTGCGGAACCCCTCCTGGTGGGCCCGCATCACGTCCATATACCCCTCCACGATGACCACCCGGTCCTCCTCCCGGATCGCCTGTCGAGCCAGGTCGAGGCCGAAGAGGAGGCGGCTCTTGTCGAAGAGGGGGGTCTTGGGCGAGTTAATGTACTTGGGCACCCCGTCCGGCTCCAAAGTGCGGGCCCCGAAGCCCACGACCCGCCCGCGCGCGTCCCGAATGGGGATCACCAGCCGCCCGCGGAACCGGTCGTACGTCGTCCCGTCCTCCCGTCGGATCAGCAGCCCCGCCTCCTCCAGTTCGTCCGGCGTGAACCCCCGCTCGGCAAGGTGGTCCCGCAGCGCCCCCCATCGGGGGAGGCTGTACCCCAGTTGGAACCGCTCGACCGTCTCCGGGGAAAGCCCCCGCTTAGCGACGTACTCCCGGGCCACCTGGGCCTCCGGCGCGTGGAGGAGGAGTTGGTGGAAGTAGACGGCCGCCTGGGCCAGCGCGTCTCGCAGCCGCTGGAACTCCTGCTCCCGTTCGACCTGCTCCGGCGTCCGAGGACGCAGTTCCACGCCAGCCCGCTTCGCCAGCTCCTCCAGCGCGGTCCGGAAATCCCACCCCTCCATCTTCATCACGAAGGAGAAGACATCACCGCCCTCTCCGCAGGCCCCGAAGCAGTGCCATCGCTGGCTGTCGGGGAAGACGTAGAAAGAGGGCGTCTTCTCCGTGTGGAAGGGGCACAGCGCTTTGAAGTTACGGCCGGCTTTCTGGAGCGGGAAGTAAGAAGAGACCACTTCGACGATGTCCAGCCGCTCTTTGACTTCATCCACCACGTCCATCGTCGGTCTCTCCTGCCCCAGTACGTACCCCCTCTTTCCCACGGGGAATCGACTCTCTCCGCCGGGGTTGCGCGCTTCTGCGCCCCCCTTAGACAACGAAGGCTCCGCCAGCCTGCGGTGTGCCCTCCGATCGACGGCTGCGGGCCGATAGTATTGTACTCGAGG
>CAZOLN010000035.1:0-21328 GCA_964580565.1 uncultured Anaerolineales bacterium | reverse complement strand
GATGCTGTCGCTGGAGACGGTGGTCCGCCCCGCCCCGTCGCGGAACTGGACGTAGACCGTGTGCTCCCCCGGCTGGTCGGGCAGGGTCCACGCCACCAGCGGCTCCCACGGCTGCCAGGGCTGGTCGTCGAAGTCCAGGTCGTCGCTGATCCGGATCTCGACCGCTTTGCCGATGAAAAGGGTGCCCTCCCCTTGCGGGCGGGCGTTCTCGTTGGTCAGCCGGATGGCTACCTCGGTCGACTCGGTCGTCGCGGCCCCGTCGTCGATGAAGATGGGAAGGACGTTGGGCCGCGCGCCGAAGTCGAGGACGTAGTAGAACCGCCCCTCCGGGTCGCCGGCGACGCCGATGCCGATCTCCCGGTAGCGCGGGTTGAGGATGTTGGCCCGGTGGGGCGGGTCGTCCATGAACCAGGCGAACGCCTCCTCGACCGTGCCGAAGCCGGTCCAGAAGTTCTCCCCGGTGACCCCCTCCCAGGCCCCGTACCCGGCCTCGGCGATGCGCTGGGCGGGCGTGGAGCCGTCCGATCCGGTGTGGGAGGCCATCCGGTGGGCCGCCAGGTCGTCGGCGTGGCGCTGGGCGGAGGCGGCCAGTTCGGTCGACCAGCCGTAGGGTGCCAGCCCGTTCTCCAGCCGCGCCCCGTTGACCAGCGCGTAGAACTGCCCCGCCAGGTCCTCCTGGGAGCGGACCGGAAGGGCCAGCGCCAGGAGCGCCAGCAGGACGAGGGTCAGCTGAGCGAGTCTGCACCGGGTCTTATCGAACATTGGATGGAGATTTTACCGCCGAGACGCAGAGGGGAGTTGCGCTTTTACCACAGAGGCACGGAGGGCACAGAGAGACCTTGTAAAATCCAGAGAAACTCTGTGTCCTCTGTGCCTCTGTGGTGAGACCCCCCTTCCACCCCGCTAGATCACGCCCAGCGTCCGGCCCACCTTGGCGAACGCCTCCAGCACGAAGTCCAGTTGCTCGTCGGTGTGGGTCGCCATATAAGAGGTCCGCAGGAGGGCCTGCCCCTCCGGCACGGCGGGGGAGATGACCGGGTTGGTGTAGACCCCCTCGTCGAAGAGCATCCGCCAGAACTGGAAGGTGGTCATGTCCTCGCCGATGATCACCGGCACGATGGGGGTCTGGCTGCTGCCCACGTCGAAGCCCAGTTCCCGGAACCCCTTCCGCATCCGCTCGCCGATCTCCATCACGCGGTGCGACCGCTCCGGCTCCTCGATCATCACCTCCAGGGCGGCCAGGGCGGCGGCGGCGTTGGCCGGGGCAATGCTGGCGCTGAAGATGAGGGACCGGGCGTGGTGCTGGATGTAGTGGATGACGTCGGCGTCGCCGGCGATGAACCCGCCCAGGCTGGCGAAGGACTTGCTGAAGGTGCCCATGATCAGGTCCACCTGGTCGGTGACGCCGAAGTGGGCCGCCGTCCCCCGCCCGTCCGCCAGCACGCCGACGGAGTGAGCATCGTCCACCATCAGCCGGGCCCCGTACTTCCGGCAGACCGCGATCAGGTCGGGCAGCGGCGCGATGTCGCCGCCCATGCTGAACACCCCGTCCACGATCACCAGTTTGCCCGCCTCCTCGGGCAGCCCGGCGAGGGCCCGCTCCAGGGCCTCCACGTCGTTGTGGGGGAACCGCCGCATCCGCCCGAAGGAGAGACGGCACCCGTCGAGGATGCTGGCGTGGTCTTCTTTATCCGTGATGGCGAAGTCCCCCCGCCCCACCAGCGCCGAGATGGTCCCCACGTTGGTCTGGTAGCCGGTGGAGAAGACCAGGGCCGCCTCCTTGCCGACGAACTCCGCCAATCGCCGCTCCAGTTCCAGGTGGAGTTCCAGCGTGCCGTTGAGGAAGCGGGAGCCGGTGCAACTGGTGCCGTACCGGTGGACCGCGTCGATGGCCGCCTGGCGGACCTTGGGATGGGTGGTGAGGCCCAGGTAGTTGTTGGAGCCGATCATGATGAGCCGGTGGTCGCCCACCCAGGCGACGGTCCCTTCGCTATCGGTCAGCGGGATAAAGTAGGGATACAGGCCGATCGCCTGGACCTCCTTCGCCTGGGTAAAGGACCGACATTTCTCGAATAAGTCCATCTCATTCCTCCCGTTGTCCCATCAATGATTGCCAGCCTCCCGCAGGTCGCGACCCACGGGAGGCTCCGATCACCCGGTCCCATTCTAGAGAAGCGGGCTGCTTTGTCAAGGATGCCTCCGCGTGGTAGAATCCCCCCGCGATGGCTTTGCGAACCACGATCCAGGTCCTTCCCCCCGAGGTCGCCGAGCGGATCGCCGCAGGCGAGGTGGTCGAGCGGCCTGCCTCGGTGGTCAAAGAACTGATCGAGAACAGTTTGGACGCCGGGGCCTCCGCCATCAGCGTGGAGATCCGGGATGGCGGCCTCTCCCTCATCCGCGTCTCCGACGACGGATGCGGTATCTCCCGCGCCGACCTGCCCCTGGCGCTGGAGCGGTTCGCCACCAGCAAGATCCACACGCTGGAGGACCTGGAGGCCATCCACACGCTGGGCTTCCGCGGGGAGGCCCTCTCCTCCATCGCCGCCGTCGCCCATCTGGAGATCCTCACCCGCACCCGAGACGAACTGGAGGGAAGTCGCCTCCGGGCCGAGGACGGCGAGGTCGTGGTCGAACCGGCGGCCAGCCCCGTGGGCACCAGCGTCACCGTGCGCCGCCTCTTTTATAACACCCCCGCCCGCCGCAAGTTCCTCAAATCGCCGATGCGGGAGGGGGAATTGGTCCGTCAGACGGTGCTCCGCTACTCCCTGGCCTACCCCGCGGTCGCTTTCCGGCTGGTGGTCAACGGCCGGGAGACCTACGTAGCCCCGCCCGCCACGGCGTTGGAGCGGATCGGGGCCGCGCTGGGGCGGGAGGTGGCCGCCGAGATGGTCCCTATCGGCTGGGAAGCGGCCGACCTGCGGATCGAGGGGTACGTCAGCCAACCCACCCTGGGACGGCGGGATCGGAAGGGGCAGTTCTTCTTCGTCAACGGGCGGCCGGTCCGCTCGGGCCTGCTGGCGGTGATGCTGGAGCGGCCCTACGCGGGGCGGCTCCCGCCGGAGCGGCGGCCGCTGGCGGTGGTCCACATCCGGCTCGACCCCCGATTGGTGGACGTGAACGTCCATCCCCGCAAGGCGGAGGTCCGGCTGAGCCAGGAGCGATCGGTCTACGGCGCGCTGACGCGGGCGGTGGAGGAGGCGCTGTCCCCGTACCCCCGGCGGGAGGAGGAGTACCCTGCGCTGGCGTGGCCCTTCGCGGAGGTGGAGGCGGGGGGGGTGCGGGAGGAGCGGGCGGAGTACCTCGCCGTCCGGCTGGAGCCGATGGGGCAACTGAACAACGCCTACATCGTGGCCCGCGGGCCGGAGGGGCTGGTGGTCGTCGACCAGCACGCCGCCCACGAGCAGGTCCTCTTCGAGCAGCTGCTGAGCGGAGGAGGGACGGCCCAGCCCGTGAGCCCGCCGGTGCGGGTCGAACTGACGCCGAGGGAGGCGGAGCGGCTGGACCCCTTCATCCCGATGCTGGCCGACCTGGGGATGGAGGTCGAGCCGTTCGGGAGGTTCTCCTACCTGATCCGTACCCTTCCCTCCCCCCTGGCGACCTCCGACCCGAGGGAACTGCTGGAAGCAATACTGGGGGAACTGCCCGCCTGCCGTCGGTTGGAGCCAGAGGCGGCGCGGGAGCGGCTGGCGATGAAGATGGCCTGCACGGCGGCGGTCAAGGCGGGGGACATCCTGAGCGCCGAGGAGATGCAGGCCCTGCTGGACGATCTGGCCGCTGCCTGGTCCCCAGCCACCTGTCCCCACGGCCGCCCCGCCTTCGTGCTGCTGACCATTGAGGAACTGGAGCGGCGGTTTATGCGGCGGTAGGGCTTGCGGTTGCCCATCCCCTACCTTTCTGGTATCATTCCCCGCGCTATGACCGACACACGCCCCCTCATCCTGGTCACCAACGACGATGGGATCAGTTCACCGGGGCTGCGGGCGGCGGCGCAGGCGGTGATGGGGCTGGGGGACCTGCTGGTCGCGGCCCCCTGCCATCAGTGGTCCGGCGCCGGCCGGAGCCTCCCCGCCGATTCCACCGGCCTCATCCACTCCCACCTCCTCACCATCGACGGGCAGGAGGTGGAGGGGTTCTGCGTGGAGGGTACCCCCGCTCAGGTGATCCTCCACGCCGTGCTGGAACTGGCCCCCCGGCGGCCCGACCTGCTGGTGGTGGGGGTCAACTACGGGGAGAACCTGGGGACGGACGTCACCATCTCCGGCACCGTTGGAGCGGCGCTCCAGGGGGCGGCGATGGGCATCCCATCCCTGGCCGTCTCCCTGCAGACCCCCAAGGAGACCCACACCAGCCCGTCCGACGACGTGGACTTCACCGCCGCGATCCACTTCACCCGCACCTTCGCCCGGCGGCTGTTGAAGGTCTCCCTCCCCTTCGACGTGGACGTCCTCAAGATCGACATCCCGGACGATGCGACGCCCCGCACCCCGTGGCGGCTCACCCGCGTCTCCCGCCATACCTACTTCAACCCCCTCCCTCCCCGGCGGGACGACTGGAGCCAGCCCGCCCGGGTGGACTACGAGGCCCGCTGGGACCCGGACGCGCTGGAGCCGGATTCGGACATCTACGCCGTGGCGGTGGACCGGGTGGTCTCGGTGGCCCCGCTGAGCATCGACCTGACCTCCCGCGCTGACCCCGGCGAGGTGGAGGCCCTCCTGCGCGGTCCAACGGACCTTTGACCGCAGCACGCACTGTGCTATAATCCCTCTGCCTGTTCACGCATCCCGTTTCAGGTTGTCAATCTGTGATGGAGAACCCTACGCTCGATCTGTCGGTGGTTATGCCGGTCTTTAACGAAGCCGGCAACCTGCCGGTGCTGCACGCCGAGTTGAAGGCGGTGCTGGACCGCCTGGGCCGGTCCTACGAGATATTGGCGGTGGACGACGGGTCCACCGACGGCAGCCTGGAGGTGCTGCGCCGCCTGCAGCGGGAGGACCCCCACCTGCGCATCATCCGCTTCCGGCGGAACTTCGGGCAGACGGCCGCCTTCGCCGCCGGGTTCGACCATGCCCGGGGGCGCATCGTCATCACCATCGACGCTGACGGTCAGAACGACCCCGCCGACATCCCCCGTCTCCTGAAGGTGATGGAGGAGGGAGAGTACGACATCGTCAGCGGGTGGCGGCAGGACCGGAAGGAGCCGTTCATCACCCGCCGCCTCCCCTCCATCGTCGCCAACCGGATCATCTCCCGCACCACCGGCGTCCGCCTCCACGACTACGGCTGCTCCCTCAAAGCCTATCGGGCCGAGGTGGTCAAGAACGTCCACCTCTACGGCGAACTCCACCGCTTCATCCCCGCCCTGGCCGGCTGGATGGGCGTGCGGGTCGCCGAGGTCCCGGTCAACGACCGCCCCCGCACTTATGGGAAATCCAAGTACGGCATTTCCCGCACCATTCGGGTCCTCCTGGACCTGTTCACCGTGACCTACCTCCTTAGCTTCTCCTCCCGGCCGATGCAACTGTTCGGCCTGATCGGTCTGGGGCTGGGCGGGCTGGGCGGGTTGGTCGGCCTCTATCTGGTCGGGGCCAAGATCGCCCACGGCATCCTGGAGGGGGCGGAGGGGTTCCGGGCCTATCGGATCGGGACCAGCCCCTGGCTGATGCTCTCCGTCCTCCTCACCGTGTTGGGGGTTCAGTTCATCGTGATGGGCCTCCTGGGCGAGGTCATCACCCGCACCTACCACGAGGCCCAGGAGAAGCCCATCTACGCCATCCGGGAGATCATCGAGCCTGAGGAGGGAGAATGAGCCGCGTTCTCGTCATCGGCATCGACGGCGGCACGCTGGACCTGATCCGGCCCTGGGCTGAGGAGGGCCACCTGCCCGCGCTGGCCCGGCTGATGGAGGAGGGAGCCTGGGGGCGGCTGGAATCCACCCTCCCGCCGGTGACCTCCCCTGCCTGGCCTACCTTCGCCACCGGGAAGAACCCCGGCAAGCACTCCGTCTTCGATTTCATCCGGCCCAGCGGCGGGGACTTCGAGATGGTCAACAGCACCTACATCAAGGCCCGCACCCTCTGGCAGATCCTCTCCGAAGCCGGGCGGCGGGTGGGGGTGGTCAACGTCCCTGTGACCTATCCCCCCCAGCCCGTCAACGGCTTCATCGTCAGCGGGATGCTCTCCCCGCGCGGGGGCCGTTTCACCTACCCTGAAGACCTGCTCGATCCCTACCGGGAGGAACTGGGGCCGTACCGGATCGCCCCTGCGGTGCAGTACAAACCGGGCGAGGAGGAGCCGTTCATCGAGGACCTGCTGGACCTAGTGGAGCGGCGGGGAAAGTATGCCCTCCGATTAATGGAAGATCACCCCTGGGACTTCCTGATGGTCCACTTCCAGGCCACCGACGTCCTCCAGCATGCCTTCTGGAAGTTCGTCGACCCGACCCACCCCCGCCACGACCCCGAGGCCGCCCGCCGTTTCGTCCCGGCGATGCGGGAGGTCTTCCGTCGGATGGACGGCTTCATCGGTCGGATGATCGACCGGCTCGACGACGAGACCACGGTCATCGTGATGAGCGACCACGGCTTCGGCCCCCTCCACTGGGTGGTCAATCTCAACCTCTTCTTCCTCGAAAAAGGGTTGCTCCACCTCAAGCGGGATCCCTTCACCCGGCTGCGGGCGGGCCTCTTCCGCGCCGGCCTGACCCCCGCCTCGATCTGGCACCTGATCGAGCGGGTGGGACTGCAGAACTACGTCTGGCTGGTCTCCAAGTCCACCCGCAACAAGGTCGTTAGCAAGTTTCTCTCCTTCGACGATGTGGACTGGTCGCGCACGGTGGCCTACTCCATCGGCCATGTGGGCCAGATCTACATCAACCTGAAGGGACGGGAGCCCCACGGGATCGTGGAACCGGGAGAGGAATACAGGGAGGTGCGGGAGCGGGTGGTCGAGGCGCTGAAGGACCTGCGCCACCCGGAGACGGGGGAGCCTCTGCTGGACCGGGCGGTGCCCGGCGAGGAGGTGACCCACGGCCCCTACGCCCGCCGGGGGCCGGACCTCCACGTCGTCTTCGACGGGTATCGGGCCATCGCCTTCCCCCTCTTCGCTACGGACAGCCGCATCGTCACCCGCCAGATCCGGGGGGATTCGGGCTGCCACCGGCTGCATGGCCTGCTGATCGCCTGGGGCGCGGCGGTGCGGCGCGGCCGGGTCCCGGAGGACGCCCACATCATGGACCTGGCTCCCACGATCCTCCATCTGATGGGCCTGCCCGTGCCGGACGATATGGACGGGAAGGTGCTGACCCCGATGCTGAGCCTCGATCGGCCGGTGGAGTACGAGCACGTGGCCTCCGAGGAGGAGAGGGCCGAAGAGGGGCTCTCCGCGGAGGAGTCGGCCGAGGTGGAGGACCGGCTCCGCGCATTGGGTTACCTCGGATAAGAGTTCTTGACACCCCACTCGCCGATGTTATAATCCCCCCGCCGGTTCGCACCGGCAGATCGAGCATACCTGTGAGTGGAAAATGGATCCGACCCCTAATTTCAGCCTGGAGGACACACAGCCGACCCGACCGCCCAGCCCGGACGATGTGGAGACGGGGCCACTCCCCTGGGAGGACGGGGAGCCGACCAACCCAGCCCCCCGCCGCGCCACGGGGATGACCCCCACCGCGGGGCTTCCCCGACCGGTCCCGCCTCCCCAGCGGTCCATCTACGTCCCCTCGATGGAGGCCTCTCCTCCTGGCGCCCCGTCCCGGCGGGGCAATCGGCTGGTCCGCGCTTTCTTCTTCCTCTCCCTGGCCCTCGTGTTCATCTTCTTCCTCGGCTTCGCCGTCATCGTCACCGGCTACGCCGCCATCGCCGCCCAGCTCCCCCCCGCCGAGGAATTGATCAGCCGTCAGCCCGCCTTTGTCAGTTCGAAGATCTACGATCGGAACGGTCGGCTGTTGTACGAGGTGGTGGACCCGCAAGGAGGCCGCCGGACCTACGTCCCGCTGGAGCGGATCTCGCCGTACCTGATCCAGGCCACCATCGCCACCGAGGACGCCAACTTCTACCGCCACCCCGGGTTCGACCCCATCGCCATCCTGAAGGCGATCTACCGCAACCTCCGCGCCGGGGAGACGGTCTCCGGCGCTTCGACGATCACCCAGCAGTTAGCCCGCAACCTCCTCCTCTCCCCCGAGGAACGGGTCCAGCGGACCGTCTGGCGTAAGATCAAAGAGGTGATCCTGGCTTTCGAGATCCGCCGCCGGTACACGCCGGACACCATCCTGGAGATCTACCTCAACGAGATCTACTATGGCAACCTGGCCTACGGTGCGGAGGCGGCGGCGGAGACCTACTTCGGCGTCAGCGCGTCCGAACTGACGCTGGGCCAGGCCGCCTTCCTGGCTGGCCTTCCCCAGTCCCCTGCGACCTACGACGTCTTTGGTGGAGGGCGGGACCGGGCGCTGGCCCGGATGCAGGACGTCCTCCGCTTGATGGTGGAACAGGGCTACATCAGCCAGGCGGAGGCCGCTGCCGCCGCCGCGGAGATCGCCAACTACGAGTTCAAACCCCCCGTCGCCACCGACCGCATCCTCGCTCCTCACTTCGTCGCCTATGTCCGGCAGGTGGTGGAGCAGACGTACGGCCCGGAGGCCCTCTACCGGGGGCAGGGGCTCCGGATCTACACCGCGCTGGATCTGGACCTGCAGCAGACGGCCGAGCAGATCGTCGCCGAGCACGTTGCTGCGCTGGCCGACCGGCATGTGACGGACGGCGCGCTGGTCGCCATCGAGCCCTCCACCGGCTACATCCTGGCGATGGTCGGCAGCGCCGACTACTACAACGAGGAGATCGACGGGCAGGTCAACGTGGCCCTGAGCCTCCGCCAGCCGGGGTCGGCCATCAAGCCGCTGACCTACGTGGCCGCCTTCGAGAAGGGATGGACCCCGGCCACGCTGATCTGGGACATGCCCACCGAGTTCCCCGACGGGGCTAACCCGCCCTACGTCCCCCGCAACTACGACGAGAAGTTCCACGGCCCGGTCCTGGTGCGGGACGCCCTGGCCAATTCCTACAACATCCCGGCGGTCAAAGCGCTCCAGTTCATCGGCGTCCCCGCCCTCAAGGAGATGGCGGCTCGGCTGGGGATCACCACCCTCACCCGTGACGACTACGGCCTCAGCCTCACCCTGGGCGGCGGGGAGGTCAAACTGCTGGAACTGACGGGGGCCTACGCCGTCTTCGCCAACAACGGCGTCCGCGTCCCCCCGACCCCCATCCTGCGCATCGAGGACAGCCAGGGCAACGTCCTGGTGGACAACTCCGCCCGCTCCGGCACGCAGGTCATCCGGCCGGAGCACGCCTACCTGATCACCTCCATCCTCTCCGACCGGCAGGCCCGTTGCCCGGCCTTCGGCTGCCCCAACGCGCTGGAACTCTCCCGCCCGGCGGCGGCCAAGACCGGCACCACCAACGACTATCGGGACGCATGGACCGTCGGATACACGCCGGACCTGGTGGTGGGTGTGTGGGTGGGCAACGCCGACAACAGCGAGATGGACCACGTGCCGGGGTCGCTGGGGGCTGCCCCCATCTGGCACGACTTTATGGAGGCCGCCCTGGCCGACAGGCCGGTCCGCAACTTCGTCCGGCCGCCGGGGATCGTCGAGATGGAGATCTGCGCCGACTCCGGCACCCAGCCCAGCGAGTACTGCCCCCGGCGTAAGATGGAGGTCTTCGCCGAGGACCAACCCCCGCTGGGGCCTGAGCACGACTGGTACCAGTTGGTCCGCATCGACGCCACCACCGGCTTGCTGGCCAACGAGTTCTGTCCGGACAACGTGATCGAGGAGGTCCGGCTGGTCATCACCGATCCCCAGGGACGGGAATGGGCCCAGCAGCAGGGGCTCCCCCTGGCCCCTCTGGAGTACTGTACCGAGGGGTCAGCCCAGCCCATCGTCCAGATCACCTCACCCGCGCCGGATTCCACCGTGTACGGCATCGTCTCCATCGCCGGCACGGTGCTGGTCCCCAACTTCGATCACTACGAGGTCCGGTTCGGTGCGGGGGCCGATCCCCAGGAGTGGCTGTGGATCAGCGGGCCGCACCTGGCGCCGGTGCGGGGCGGGCAGTTGACGACCTGGGACACGACCGGCCTGGAGCCCGGGTTGTACACCCTGCGGGTGACGGCGTGGGACACCGAGGGGCACCAGTACGAGGGGAGGACCCGGTGCTACGTCGGCGGGCCGACGGAGACGCCGACCCCCACCCCCTCCCCCAGCCCGACGCCGACGGGCACGCCCATCTCGACCGTGACGCCGACGCCCACGGAGACGGTCACCCCGACGGAGACCCCCTCCCCAACAGAGACGCCCTCCCCCACCGCCACGCCGACGCCGACTCCGTCCCCCACTCCGTCTCCTACCCCCTCTCCCACGGACACACCATCCCCTCCTCCCACTGAGCCCCCGCCCACCACGACCCCGACGGGTTGACCCGAACGAAGGAGGTGCGACGCACCTTTAAGGTGCGTCGCACCTAATTCAATGGCAGGAGGTCAGCGGATCGTGAGGCCGACGGCGGCCCCGGAGAGAAGGGGGCGGTCGGAGTGGGCACGGGGGATGGTCAGCGCCGCGCTGGCCAGTTTCTTCCTTGGCTGGGCGCCGATCCTGGGGAAGTTGGCCTACAGGGGGGGAGGCCAGCCCTTCACCGTTGCCGCCATCCGCACCCTGGTCGCGGTGCTCCTCCTCTGGCTGTTCTACCTCCTTTTCTGGCGGGCCTCCATCCGCATCGGCTGGCGGGAACTGATCGGCTGCCTGGCCGTGGGAGGGGTCAACGGCGTCGGCTCTCTCCTGTATTATTCCGGGCTCCACCGGCTGGATGCCTCCCTCGCCTCCTTTCTGAACACCCTCTATCCGCTCTGGGTGGTGGTCTTCCTCACCGCCTCCGGCGAGCCGATCCACTTGACGACCCTGGTCCGATTGGCGATGGCGATGGTGGGGGTCTATCTGCTCACCGGGATGGGCAGCGGCGAGCCGGACTGGCTGGGGGTGATGCTGATGGTCGCCTCCGCCGCCTCCTACGGCTGGCACATGGTGATGGGCCAATGGGTGTTGGCCGACGTGCCCTCTCAGACAGCGACCCTCTATATCCTTACAGCGATGGGAGGGGTGGCTGGCGTGGCCCGCCTCTTCCAGGGGAAGGCCCTTGAGGCGGTCTCTGCGGTGGGATGGGTGTCCATCCTTGCGTTGGGGTGCACCACCGCCCTCTCCCGCCTGCTGATGTTCGCCGGTCTGAAGCGGCTGGGGGGCACGGAGACGGCCTTGGTGACCCTGCTGGAACTGGTGGTCTCCCTGGGGTTGGCCTTCCTTCTGCTAGGGGAACACCTGACCTGGCTTCAGTGGGCCGGTGGCGGGATCCTCATCGCCAGCGTCCTCCTGGGACGGTCACACTCCACCCCTAAATCGGTCGAGCAGTGGTGGTGGGAGGAGTAGGAAACCACAGAGACACAGAGGGCACAGAGAAATCTCAGAATCTGGAGAACTCTGTGCCCTCTGTGTCTCCGTGGTAAAACTACCCACCCTCACGGAGGGTGGGAAGCGGCAGGAGGATGTGGAAGGTGGTCCCGGGCAGCCGCTGCTCGTCTCTCCCCGGGCTCTCGGCCCAGATCTTCCCGCCGTGCGCCTCGATGATGCCTCGGGCGACGGTCAGCCCCAGCCCCAGCCCGCCGCCCTTGAAGGCGGTCTTGCTGGAGCGGTGGAGCAGGGTGTTTTCCAGGACGTAGAACCGGTCGAAGATCCGTTCCCGCTCCTCCGGGTCGATGCCGATCCCGGTGTCCTCGATCTGGAGGTGGATGGCCTGCTCCACCTGTCGCCCTCGGATCGTGATCCGTCCCCCGTCGGGGGTGTACTTCATCGCGTTGCTGAGCACGTTCCACAGGGCCTGATGGAGGCGTCGTCCGTCCCCCATCACCGGCGGCAGGTCCTCCAGTCCCTCCGTCTCAAAGATGAGGTCCCGATCGGTAGCCAGGCTGGTGATGTCGGCGATCACGCTCCCCACCAACTGGTCCAGAAAGACGGGCCCCATCGCCAGTTCCAGCCGGTCGGCGTCGATCATGGAGACGTTGAGGATGTCCTCTACGACCTGGCTCAGCCGCTGGGTGGCTTTAGCGACTTGGGCGATCAGGTAGCGGGGGCTCCCCTCTTCCTCCTCCGAACCGGGGATCTGGGGATCGGTCAGCAGGAGCTGCGTGTAGCCGTAGATGACCGTGAGAGGGGTCCGTAACTCGTGGCCCGCCAGCACCACGAAGTCGGTCTTCATCCTATCGATCCGCTGCAGTTCCTCGTTGGCCCTCTGCAGTTCGCGGATCTTGTCCTCCAACCGCTCCACCAGGCGGCGGCTGTACTCGACCAGGTATTGGCTTTTCTCCTCGGGCGATTCGATTTGCTCGCGGAGGCCGTCGAGGTAGGAGCGCACCTGCGCCGGGAGTCGGTCCACATCGATGGGTTTGGGGATGTACCCGTTGCACCCGGCGATCAGCGCGCGCTCCCGGTCCCCTTTCAACGTGGCCGCGGTCAGGGCGACGATCGGCACATCCTGGAGCGTCTCGATGGAGCGGAGGCGCGTGGTCACCTCATACCCGTCCAGCCCGCTGATGTTGATGTCCATCAGGACCAGGTCGGGGTGGACCTGCTGGGCCGTCTCCAGCGCGGTGATCCCGTCCTCGGCGATCGCCACGTCGAATCCTTCCACTTCCAGCACCCGTTTGACCAGCATCGCGCTGGAGGGGTCGTCCTCGACGTACAGGATGCGGGGTCGTCGGTTCGTCATAGTTTCTCGATCTTTGCTCCGCTACCCTGTCTGGTCCTCCATCGCATCCAGGATCTCGCGGAGGAGGTCCTCGTCGGAGAAGTCCCCCTTCTGCAGGAGACGCTGGATGTGGCTGTTCAGGCGTGCCCGTTCGCTGGGCGTCAGTTCTTTGGCGGTGATCACGATGATGGGGATCCGCGCCAGTTCCTCATCTTCCTTCACCGCCTCCAGCACCTGGAACCCGTCCATCTCCGGCATCATCAGGTCCAGCAGGACGACGTCCGGTCGCTCCCGGCGGATCAGTTCCAGGCCGGCCCGTCCGTCGTGGGCTTCGAAGATCTGATAGTCGCCCCGCGCCTGCAGGATGCGGCGCAGAAGGCGGGACGCGCCGGGGTCGTCCTCCAGGATGGCGATGCGGTGGACGCTGCGGTCCAGTTGCTCCAGCGAACTGAGGAGCCCGTCCTCCAGGGCGGGCGCCTCGGTGGGCACCTCCACCGTTCGTGCCCATGTCTCGCCCAGGAGGTGCTTCTCCACCGGGAAGGTGTGGCCGGAACAGTTGACCACCACCACCTCGTCCCGGCGGATCACCCCCTCGCTGAGCAGTTTGAAGAGGCCGGCGAAGGCCATCGCCGCAGCCGGTTCCATCGAGATCCCGTCCAGTTTGGCCATCACGTGCATCGCCCGGAAGGCCTCCTCGTCGCTGACGGCAGCGAACACCCCGCCGTGCTCCCGGATCACCCGGGCGAGGAAGGTGTAGGCGGGGCCGGGGCTGCCGGTGGCGACGGTGATGATGCGGGTGCGGGGATGGGGAACCGGCTCCGCTTCCTCCAGCCCTTTTTGGAAGGAGTGGACCATCGGAGCGCATCCCTCGGCCTGGATGCAGGCCAGGCGCGGCATCCGGTCCACCAGGCCCATCTTCACCAGTTCCTCGTACCCTTTCCACACCCCCACCGGCCCCAATCCCCCGCTGACCGCCTGGATGTACCAGTCGGGCGCGCGCCAGGGGGTTGGGCCGGGGCCGAGGAAGACCGGCAGTTGCTCGGCGATCTCGAAGGCCACCGTCTTCATGCTCTCCCGCGCGGCGATGGAACGGATGCCCCGGTCGAGGTGGATCCCCTGGCGACGGGCGAACTCGGCGGCGACCTGTTTGGTCTGGTCGTACGTGGCGGTGACCTTGACCACCTCGCTTCCGTAGAGGGCGACCTCCCGCATCTTCTCCGGGGGGACCAGGCTGGTGAGGAAGGCCCAGAGTTTGATCCCCGCGCGGGCGGAGTAGGCGGAGTAGGAGATGGCGACGTTGCCGGTGGAGGCGACCACCGCCTCGGTGACGCCCATCTCCTTCATCACCGAGATGGCGAGGGAGGCCTGGCGGTCCTTGAAGGAGCCGGTCGGCCCCTGCCGCTCATCTTTGACGTAGACGTGGGAGCAGCCCAGCATCATCTCCAGGTTGACGGCGCGCAGGAGCGGCGTGCCTCCCTCCCCCATCGTGATGCGGTGGCCGTCGTCCCGCAGGGGAAGCAGTTCGCGGTACCGCCACATATCGAAAGGCCGCCCGCGCAGGGCCTCCGGCCACTGGCGGGCGATCGCTTCGTAGTCGTACACCACGTCCAACCAGTCCCCCCCGCACCGGGGACACTGAAGGAGAGGGCGCTGGAACGGTTCGGCGTAACCACAGGCAGCGCAACGGAGTTTCGGGAATTCGTCCATCAGTTCACCTTTGGTTTCAGGATTTACCACAGAGACACAGAGAACACAGAGGCTTCTTCTCGTTCTCTGTGTCTCTGTGGTTCACTTGCGGCTGTCGTTACCACGCCCGACCTTCTCAAGGGCGGCGGCCACGTCCTGCAGCAGTTCCTCACGGTCCAGGAGGCCCTTCTGGACCAGCGCTTCGATCCGGTGGTTGAGCAGCGCGTGGTCCTCCTCGGTCAGTTCCTTGGCCGTGACGACGATGATGGGGATGTTCCGGGTGCTCCTATCGGCCTTCAGCGCCTCCAGGACGGCGAACCCGTCCACCTCCGGCATCAACAGGTCGAGGATGATGATGTGGGGGCGGACCTGCTTGACGAGGGCGATGGCCTCCTGTCCGCTGCTGGCCTCGATCACCTCGAAGCCGTCCTGGCTCTCGATGATCCGGCGCAGGAGTTCCCGATCCTCTGCCTGGTCGTCCACGACCAGCACCCGGTGGTGCCCCTCCTCCCGATCCAGCCGGTCCAGCGCGCTGAGCAGTTCCTGCTCCAGGATGGGCTTGACCAGGTAGTCGGCGGCGCCGAGGCTCAGCCCCTTCCCCTTATCGCTGACGATCGTGCACATCACCACCGGGATGTCCTTCGTTTCGGGGTCGGCCTTCAGTTCCCGGATGACCTGCCAGCCGTCCTTCTCCGGCATCATCACGTCCAGGGTGATGGCGTAGGGTTTCAACCGTTTCGCCTCCTCCACCACCTGGTTGGGATCGGTGAGGCCGACGACCCGGTATCCCTGCTTGTCCAGATAGCGGCGGAAGAGGGTGATGACCCCCTCGTCATCGTCCACGCAGAGGACAAGTTTGCCGGACGGCTCGGCCGGTGGCCCTTCCGTGACCTCCGCCGGTTGTGGGGCTTCCTCCGCCTCCGGCTCCTCTTCCCCTATTATAGAAGGCGGGCCCTGGATGGGGAGTTTGAAGGTGAAGGTGGTGCCCTTGCCGACCTCGCTCTCCACCCAGATCTCCCCGCCGTGCAGTTCGATGAAGGACTTGGTGATGGTCAGCCCCAGGCCGGTGCCGCCGTACTTCCGGGAGGGAGAGGCGTCCACCTGGGTGAAGGCCTCGAAGATCCTGGGCAGTTTGTCCTCGGGGATGCCGATGCCGCTGTCGGAGACGGAGACGGTCACGTACTCGTCGTCGTAGGTGGCCTCCACCCGGATGAACCCCTCGTCGGTGAACTTGGCTGCGTTGGAGACCAGGTTCAGGAGGATCTGGCGGACGCGCCGCTCGTCGGCGATGATCGCCGGCAGGTCGGCGGGGACGGACTGCTGGAGCTCGATGGGCTTGTCCTTGACCAGCGCGATGGCGGTGGACATCACCCCGCGGATGACCTCCTTCAGGTCCACCGGCCGGAACTCCAGTTCCATCTTGCCGGCCTCGATCTTGGAGATGTCCAGGATGTCGTTGATCAGGCCCAGGAGGTGCTGGCCGCTGTTGTAGATCGCCTCCAGGTCCTGCCGCTGCATCTCGGTGATCGGGCCGTCGATCCCCTTGAGGATGACGCGGGAGAAGCCGATGATGGAGTTGAGCGGGGTCCGCAGCTCGTGGGACATGTTGGCCAGGAACTGGCTCTTGAGCCGGTCCACCTCCTTGAGCCGCTCCGCCGTCTCGACGGCCTCCTGGTAGAGCAAGGCATTGTCCAGCGCTACGCTCAGGTTGGCCCCGACGATCTCCAGGAAGGCCAGTTCCTCCGGCGAGAAGGGCGGCATCCCCTCGGGCTTCAGGAGGCCGAAGACCCCCATGGCCCTGCCGCGGGAGTGGAGGGGGACATAGGCGCCTCCGTCGGTGTGTAGGCGGCGGGCCAGGTCGGCGCAGGGGCCGGTGAGGGCGGCCGCCTCGAAGGTCCGGACGCGGCGCTGCTCGACGGCCTCGAACATGAAGGGGTTGATTTCGCGGGTGATCCGCGTCTCTTCGTCCACCGGGAGGTCCGAGCCGTCGGCGGCGTGGACGGCAACGGGACGGAAGGACTCGGCCTCGGCGTCCCAGCGGAAGATGGCAGAGGGGATCCCCAGGTTGCGGGAGGCGGCCTCTCCAGCCCGATGCAGCAGATCCTCGGGGTCGAGCGTCGTCGCGGCGGCCTGGAGCACCTCGTTGATGAGGGCGCGGCGCCGGGCGTCGCTCTCCACCTCGGCGAAGAGCCGGGCGTTCTCGATGGCGACGCCGGCCTGACCGGCCAGCGACTGCAGGAGGAGCACGTCGGTCCGGCTGTAGGCGTACGGCCGATCGCTCTGCACGTCCAGGACGCCGATGACCTCGCCTTTGACCTCGATGGGCACCGCCAACTCCGAGCGCGTCTCGGAGAGTTCCGGCACGGTGACGTACCGGGGGTCGAAGAGGACGTCGTTGACCAGCACGGGCTCCCCGGTCCGGACGGCGTCGGTGGCGATGCTCGGCCGTCGCAGGTCGAGGGCGACGTCCCTGTGTTCCAGCCGACGGCCGGAGTCGCCGATGGTGCTGCCGTCCATGACGACCAGTCGGTCCCCCTCCACCAGCAGCAGGCTGACGAAGTAGTGGCCGAACCGCTCCTTGGTGGTGTCCACGATCTGGCGGATGACCGACTCCAGGTCGAGGACGGAGGTGATGGCGCGGGAGATCTCGTTGATGGCCTCCAACTCCTGCGCCCGGCGACGGGTCTCCTCCAGCAGCCGGAGGTTCTCGACGGCGATGGCCGCCTGACCGCAGAGGGTCCACAGGTTGTTCAGCAGCCGCTCCGAGAAGGTGGATGGACCGTCCCGGCCGACCAGCAGCCCGCCGACGAGGCGGGAGCCGATGTTGAGCGGGACGACGGCGAAGGAGCGGATCTGGGCCACCTCCGCCAGCAACCGCGTGGGTTCGTCCAGCCGCGGGTCGGCGTGGACGTCCTCGACGACGAGAGGTTCGTCGGATCGGAGGAGGCGGGCAAGGGCGTACTCCTCCATCGGGAGGCGCGTGCCGTAGGGATGGACCGGTCGTCCGTCCGCGGTCCACGATTCCGCCATCGTGAGGTGGATCGGCCTGTCGTCCTCGAACTCGAAGAGGAGGAGACGGGCCACGGTCAGGTCGGCATGGGCGGCGTACTCCACCAGCGCGTGCCCCACCTCGGCGGGGGTGGTGGCCGCGCCGATGGCCCGGCCCGTTTCGTACAGTTCCTGCGTCTCTTTCAGCGCCCGCTGCGTCTCGGCGAACAGCCGGGCGTTCTCGATGGCCGTCGCCAACTGGTCGGCCATCGTCTGCAAAGCGGTGATGTCCTCCTCGGTGAAGGCAGCCGGTTTGTCGGACTGGATGGTCATCGCGCCGATGACCTGACCGCGGCTGATGAGGGGGAGGGCCATCTCGGAGCGGGTCTTCGGCAGAAGCGGGTTGTCGAAGCGGACCGCCTCCGCACCCACGTCGAGGGCGATGCGGGCCTTGCCGTGGGCGGTGCACCATCCGATCATCGATTGACCGCCGACCTCCAGTTTGTGGCCCTGCTCGAGCATCTGGCGGCCCGCCTCCCCTGTGCCAGCGCGCAGCACCGCCCAGTGGCCTGTCTCGTCCAGCAGGAAGACGCCGACGTAGTAGAGGTCGAACCGCTGGCGGATCAGTTCCACCGTCTGCGGGAGGAGCTCCTCCAGGTCCAGGATGGAGGAGGCGGCGCTGGAGACCTCGGCGGCGGTCTCCAACTGGGCAGCGCGGCGGGTGGTCTCCTCCAGCAGCCGACGGTTCTCCAGCGCTACCGCGATCTGGTCGGCGATGGTGCGGATGCGGCGGATGTGCTCTTCGGGGAGGCCGGTCACCGGTTTCTGGCTGGTGAACGTCAGGAAGCCCAGCGCCCGCCCGAAGATGCTCAGCCCGGCGGTGACCATCCCGCGCATCCCCATGTTGCGGGCGGTCTCCCGCACCGCGTCGGGGATGTCGGCCTGGGGATCCTCCATATCGGCGTAGATCTGTACGAAGTTCGGCTCGTCCAACACCCGCCGGGCGGCCTCTCGGTCCATGATGGGGAAGGCCATCGCTGGCGGCAGGGCGACCCATTCCTCTCCGGCGCTCACCACCGAGTAGATGTCGCCGTGGGTGGGCACGCCCTCGGCGTCGGTGAGGGTGGAGATGACCACGGAGCAGGCCTCGAAGCCCAGCGGGCGGGCGATCTCGGCGGCGCCGCGCACGATCTCCTCGATGGAGGTCGCCTCGCTGATGGCGCGGGCGGCCCGGTAGAGCGCCTCCGTCTCGACCAGGGCCCGGCGGGTCTCCTCCAGCCGCCAGATGGACTGAACGGCGATGGCGGCCTGGCCCGCAAGGGCCCGCAGACGGCGGAGGTCGTCGTCGGAGAACGCCCTCGGTTCGCTGTACAGGCTGCTGACGAAACCGATCCACTGGCCCGCGACGACGAGGGGGACGAAGACAGCGCTGCGGGCTTTGAAGAGCCCGAGGTACAGGGCACGGGTCTTCTCGTCCAGCCGCGGGTCGTGCTCGATGTCGGTGAGGACCACGATCTCGTCGGGGCGGAGGAGGGTCTGGGCGGCGGGGAAGTCGCGTGGGGAGTACCGGTCGGGAAGGTTCTCGGATGGGAGCGTGGATCGGCGGGCGACGCGGATGGCCCATTCGGGGACCTCCTCCTCGGTCCACGGGCTGCTGAAGAGGAGGAGGTGCGTGGTGAGGTCGGCTTCACCCAGGATGGAGTGGTCGCAGAGCACCTGGAGGACGTCGTCGTAGGTCTGAGCGGCGTTGAGGGCGGCGCCCGCCTGGTACAGGTCCTCCGTCTCGGCCAGCGCCTCCTGGGTCTCCTGGAACAACCGGGCGTTCTGGATGGCGATGGCCATCTGGCTGGCGATACCGGTCATCAGGTCCACGTGATGCTCGGTGTACGCGTGAGGCGTGGTGTAACTCTGGACGGCGATCACGCCCAGCACCTGGTCGCCGAGCATGATCGGCACGCCCAGCCAGGAGAGGGCGGTCCTGCCGATCAGGTCGATCCCCAACGCCTGGAGCCGCGACTCGACGTCCTCTTCGATCAGCAACGGCTCCTTTGTCTGAAGGATGTGCTCGGTGAGCCCCTTCCCCTTCTGACGGGAGCGCCACGTAACCTTCTGTCCATCCTCCACCGCCAACGGGAAGGAGACGGTCTCCGTCTCGGGGTCGTACAGGGCCACGTAGAAGTTGGTGGCATCCAGCAGCCGGGCCGTGCCGTGGTAGGCCTCCTCCACGATCTCCTCCACGTTGAGGCGGGCGGTGAGGCTCTGGGCCAGTTCGTTGAGCACGGCCAGCTCCTCGGCGTGGAGGCGGGCCTCCTCGAAGAGCCGGGCGTTCTCCATCGCTACCGCTGCCTGGTTGGCCAGGGTCATCGCCAGGTGCAGTTCGTCCTGGGTGTAGTGGTGCTCCTCGTCCCAGGTTTCCAGTTCGATGATGCCGATGGCCCGTCCCTTGATCACCAGGGGGAAGATGGCCAGGGTCTTGACCCCGAGTTCTTTCATATAGGCCAGTTCCGCCGGGTCGGCGTCGAGGTCGCTGGCGTGGACGACCAGCGGTTCCATAGTCTCCATCACGCGAGCGGTGGCCGGATAGTCGGCCAGGAGGAACGTCTCCTGCTCCTCCTCCTGCTCCACCTGGCCCCTGTCCCCGGCGTAGAAATCCGCCACGACCCGCATCAGGCCGATCTCCGGCTCGAGCAGGGAGACCGAGGCCTCGGGGACGTTCATCACCTCCACGAACTGGCGGGCGACGATCTCGGCGACTCCCTCCGGCTGGAGGGGGGCGCCGGCGAGCCGCTGGCTGGTCTCGAAGAGCATCGCCAGTTCCTGCACGCGCTGCTGGGTCTCGGCGAAGAGGCGGGCGTTCTCGATGGCGTTCGCCGCGTAACCGGCGAGGGCGCGTAGGAGGCGGGCCTCATCCTCGCCAAACCCCGCGGGCCGGTTGATCACGTACAGTTCCCCGACGTTCCGCTCGCGCGCCCGGAGGGCGACGCCGCAGAAGTTGCGCACGCCCAGTTGTTTCATATAGGGCCGATAGGCGGGGATGATGTTGGGATCGTCCAACGCTCGGTTGGAGTAATATACGCCGCCCCGAGCGAGGATGCCCACCTCCATACCTGGGGCGTCCAGAGGGACCGCCCAACCCGTGGGTATGGTGATCCCTTCCGCAGAGGCCACGTACCGTGCGACCAGACGGTTGGAGTCCTCGTCCACCGTCAGCAGGACCGCGCTCTCCGCCTCGGCGACCTGCCGGGTCTCCTCTACGATGCGGGTCAGCAGCTCATCCAGGTCCAGCGTGGTGCCGGCCATCGCAGCGATACGGGCCAGCGCCTCCTGCTCGGCGGCCCGCTCCCGGGCCTCGGCGTACAGGCGGGCGCTCTCCAGCGCCAGGGCGACCTGCTCGCTGACCGCCTCGATCAGTTCGATCTCCTCCTGGGTCCAGGCCCGGGCCTCGTCCGTGTCCTCCACGGCGATGGCGCCGATCACCTCGTCCCGCAGGCGGAGCGGCGCGATCACCGTCGAGTGTTTTTCCTCCGGATCGACCTCGGTGACGACCTCCCCTTCCTCCAGGGCCTTCTCCACCAGCGGGTCGGCGGTTGGCTCGGCCGGGGCGACCTCGATCCGGTCGTACACCAGGGCTGCCGGGGCCTGCAGGTCCTCCCAGGCCGCCCGGACGCGCTCGTCGTAGATGGTCTGGAGTTCCTTCAAGGCGCGCTGGCTTTCCCCCAGGAGGCGGGCGTTCTCGATGGCGAGGGCGATCTGATCGGCCAGCACCTGGAGCACCGCTGCATCCTCCTCCGTGAACGCCGCCGGTTTCTCCGACTGCACGTCCAGCACGCCGATCACCTCTCCTCGCACCCGCAGCGGGA
>CAZOLN010000034.1:8690-21485 GCA_964580565.1 uncultured Anaerolineales bacterium | reverse complement strand
GGGAGCGGACCTGACGGAGGCCCGGTTGGCGGGCGCGGATCTGCGGGGCGCGGACTTGACGGGTGCCTGGCTGGAGGGTGCGGACCTGCGGGGCGTGTTGTTGGACGAGGGGACGCGGCTGGCTGAGAAGTGGCGGTTGGTGTGGTCGTTGGTGAACGAGGGAGGGGCGGGTCGGGACCTGCGGGGTGTGGATCTGGAGGGCGCGGATCTGCGGGGTGTGGATCTGCGAGGAGCGGATCTGACGGATGCGCGTCTGGCGGGGGCCGACCTGCGGGGGGCGGACCTGACGGATGCGCGTCTGGCGGGGGCCGACCTGCGGGGTGTGTTGCTGGATGAGACCACCCAGGTCGAGGAGAAATATCGACTGGTCTGGTCGTTGATCAACGAAGGGGGCGTGGGCAGCGCTCTTCGCGGGGCCGATCTGCGGGACATCGACCTGCGAGGGGTGGATCTCCGCTCCGCCGACCTCCGCTCTGCCGACCTCTGTGGGGCGAACCTGCAGGGGGTTGACCTGACCGCTGCCAACCTCCAGAAGGCGGTCCTCCAGGGCGCCGACCTGACCGAGGCGGTGTTGCTCAACGCCGACCTCCGCTCCGCGGACCTCCGAGGTGCTCTCCTGGACCGTGCCGCGTTGGATGGCGCCGACCTTCGGGGAAGCCTTCTGGACGAGAAGACCCAGATCGCCCCGAAATACCGGCTGGTCTGGGACCTGGCCAACGGCCGGGGGGTGGGCCGCGATCTGCGGGGTGCAGACCTGAGTGGTGCGGGCCTCCGGGGTGTGGACCTGCGGCGGGCTGACCTGCGGGAGGCGGACCTGCGGGGGGCCGACCTGACCGGTGCGCTCTTGGACGGGGCGGACCTGCGGGGGACGCTCGTTGACGAGACGACCCGCCTCGATGACAAATGGCGCCTGGTTTGGGAGTTGGTGAACCAGGGCGGCGCAGGGCGGGATCTGCAGGGCGCAGACCTCGGAGGGGTGGATCTGACAGGGGTGGACCTCATCGGCGCCGACCTGCGCGGTGCCAGCCTGACCGGCGCGGACCTCAGCGGGGCCGACCTGATGGGGGCGGATCTGGGAAGGGCCGACCTGACCGGCGCCCGGTTGGTCAGGGCAAATCTCCGGGCCGCGCGTCTTGCCGACGTCGTCGCCCAGGGTGCGGACCTTGCCTCCGCCGACCTGAGCGGCGCCGACCTGCCGGGCGCCGATCTGCGGGGTGCCGATCTGCGGGGCGCTGAGTTGGCGGGCGCGAACCTGCGTAAGGTGATACTGGATGAAACCACCCGCCTGAGCGAGAAGTGGCATCTCGTCTGGGAACTGGTCAACCAGGGCGGGATCGGTCGGGACCTCCAGGGCGCGGACCTGCGCGGGGCGGACCTGGAGGGGGTCGATCTGCGAGATGCCGACCTGCGCGGGGCGGACCTGCGGGGTGCCGATCTGCGGGGCGCTGAGTTGGCGGGCGCGAACCTGCGAGGGGTGGTCCTCGACGAAGCGACCCGGCTCGACGGCAAGTGGCGCTTGGTCTGGGAGTTGGTCAATCAGGGGGGCGTGGGGCGCGATCTGCGTCGGGCGGACCTCAGCGGCGTGGATCTGCGCCAGGCCGACCTGCGGGGTTGTGCGCTGGCGTGGGCTAGCCTCCGGGATGCGGACCTCGCGGGGGCCGACCTCCGCTTCGCCGACCTGCACGATGCCGACCTGCGCGGTGCCGACCTGACCGGCACGCGTCTTGAAGGGGCCGACCTGCGGGGGGCGGTCTTGGACGAGGGGACCCGCATCGACGGGAAGTGGAGCCTCGTGTGGCGGCTGGTCAACGAGGGAGGGGCCGGGGCCGACCTGCGAGGGGCCGACCTGCGGGAGGCCAACCTCCAGAGGGCCGACCTCCGACGGGCCGATTTGACCGGCGCCGACCTGCAGGGCGCCGACCTGCGAGGGGCCGACCTCACCGAGGCGGTGCTCGATCGGGCCCGACTGGTCGGTGCGGTCATCGACGAGGCCACCCAGATAGACGACAGGTGGCGTCGGATCTGGCAGGTGGTCAACCGTAGGGAGGCGGTTCAGGACCTCCGAGGGATCGATCTGCGGGGCGCGGATCTGCGGGGCGTGGATCTCTCCTCGGCCGACTTGACCGGGGCCGATCTGCGGGAGGCCGACCTCCGGTCCGCCGATTTGACCGACGCGGAGTTGTGGGGTGCGAACCTGCGCGGCGCGTTGATCGACGGCACGACCCGCCTGAGCGAGAAGTGGTATCGGGTCTGGGAGTTGGTCAACAGAGGAGGGGCGGGGCAGGACCTGCGGGAGGTGGATCTGCAGAGGGCCGATCTGCAGGGCGTGGACCTGCAGGGGGCGGACCTGCAGGGGGCCGATCTGCGGGAGGCCGACCTCCGATCCGCCGACCTCTCCGGCGCCGACCTCTCCGGTGCGGACCTTCGAGGGACCCGGATCGACGAGAAAACGAGGATCGCCGAGAAGTGGCGGCTGGTCTGGGAATTGGTGAATCAGGGAGGGGTTGAGCGGGACCTCTCCGGCGTCGATCTCAGCGGTGCGGACCTTCGGGAGGCCGACCTCCGAGGGGCGAACCTGCGACGGGCGGACTTGGCGGGGGCGGATCTCCGGGGGGCGAATCTCGAGGGGGCCGACCTGCGCGGCGCGGATCTCCAGCAGGCCGACCTGCGTGCGGCCCGTCTCCTCGACGCGGATCTGCGGTGGGCCCGACTGCGGGGCGCGCAGGTCGACGAAGCGACCCAACTGGCCCCCAAGTGGTACCTGGTCTGGGACGTTGTGAACCAGGGAGCGGCCGAGCGCGACCTGGCAGGGGCGGACCTCAGTGGCGCGGATCTCAGCGGAGGGAGCCTGCGGGGTGCGGACCTCCAGGGGGCCAACCTCCGGGGGGCCGACCTCCGGGATGCCGATCTGTCCCACGCGCGCCTTCGGTCCGCCGATCTCCGCGAGGCCGACCTACGCGGCACGGACCTGACTGGCGCCGATCTCTTCGCCGCCTGGGTTAAAGGGGTGAAACTGGATGAGCGGACCAGGATCGATCCCGGATCGCAGTTCGTCTGGCAGATCGTCAACCTGGGCGGCGCAGGTCGGGACCTCCGGGGGGTCGACCTGCGGGGGGCTTTCCTGCGGGGCACGGACCTGAGCGGATCGGACCTCCGGGGGGCCGACCTGCGCGGCGCGGACCTTCGGGAGGTGGATCTCCGCCGCGCCCGCCTGACGGCGACCGACCTCCGGGGGGCCGATCTGCGCGGCGCGGACCTCACCGACGTCGACCTGCGGGATGTCGTGCTGGACGAGACCACTCGGATCGACGACCGGTGGTGGCTCCTGTGGGAACTGGTGAACGCGGGTGGCGCCGGCCGCCGTCTGGTGGAGGTAGACCTCCGGGGCGTCAACCTGACCGCGACCGACCTCCACGAGGCCGATCTCACCGGAGCCTGCCTCGTTCGGGCGGTCTTGACCGGGGCGGATCTCAAAGGAGCCGTGCTGCGGGGCGCGGATTTGCGGGGAGCCGATCTCTCCGAGGCCGACCTGGAAGGGGCCGACCTGACGGGGGCGAACCTCACCGGCGCCGTCCTCCGCCGTTCCTGCCTCCTGCAGGCCGACCTCTCCGGTGCGAACCTGGAGCAGGCGGACCTCGCCCTGGCTCGCTTGGCCGGGGCCCGGATCGACGTCGCAACCCGCCTGGACAGGAAATGGCGGCTCGTCTGGGAGATCGTCACCCGCGAGGCGACCGGGCGGGCGCTCGCCGGCGTCGACCTGAGCGACGCCGACCTGGAGGGAGCCGTCCTGCAGGAGACGAACCTGGACGAGGCGGATCTCACCCGTGCTCGCCTCGCCGGAGCCGATCTCACCGGTGCCACCCTCCGCGATGCCAGCCTCCGCCAGGCCGATCTTCAGGGGGCCTCTTTGAAGGAGGCAGACCTGCGGGGGGCGAACCTGAGCGAGGCCCGTCTTCTCCACGCGGACCTGACGCGCGCCAGCCTGAGGTCGGCGAACCTCTACCAGGCGGACCTGACCGGGGCGGACCTGACCGGGGCGGATCTGACCGGCGCCGAACTGAGGGAGGCGGTCCTCGACGACGATACGGCCATCGAGCCGAAGTGGCGGTGGGTCTGGCAGATCGTGACGCACGGCTGGGAGGGGCAGAGCCTCTCCGGCGTCGACCTCAGTGGCGCCAATCTGAGCGGCGTCGACCTCAGCGGTGCGGACCTCAGCGGGGCCAACTTGAGGGGCGTCTCGTTGAACGGGGCCAACCTGGGGCAGGCCGTGCTCCGCCAGACCAACCTCTCCGCGGCCGATCTGGGGTTCGCCGACCTGCACGAGGCCGACCTGCGGGAGGCCGATCTCTCCGACGCCCACCTTTCCGGAGCCGTCCTCCGGGCGGCCGCCCTGGCGGAGGCAAATCTGAAGAGGGCCGACCTCTCCGCGGCCGACCTTCGCCTTGCCGACCTGACCGCTGCCGATCTGACCGGTGCCGACCTGCGAGGGGCCGATCTCTTTATGACCTGCCTGGCGGCGACCAAGATCGACCGGAGCACCCTTCTGGACCGGAAGTGGCAGTTGGTCTGGGTGCTGGTCAATCAGGGAGCGGTCGGCCGCGATCTGGCTGAGGTCGATCTTTCCGGTGCCGACCTCAGCGGGGCACGGCTGCGGGGGGCGAACCTGATCCGGGCCGGGTTGATGCTGGCCCGCCTGGAGAACGCCGACCTGCGGGATGCCAACCTGCAGATGGCCAACCTCCAGGATGCCGACCTCTCCGGCGCCGATCTCCGGGGGGCCAATCTGCGGCTGAGCAACCTCCAGGACGCCGTCCTCGACGGGGCCAATCTGGAGGGGGCACGGCTCGAAGGGGCCTACCTGAGGGGGGTCAGGCTGGACGATTCGACCCGCATCGATGCCAAATGGTCCCTTGTCTGCGATCTGATCCGCCGGGGGGGCAGCGAGCGGGACCTGAGCGGCGTCGATCTCAGCGGGGCCAACCTCAGGGGAGCGGACCTCGATGGGGCGAATCTGGTCGGTGCCGACCTGAGCCGGGCGCTCTTGAGCGGCGCCAGTCTTATCGGGGCCAACCTGGCGCGGGCGAACCTGACCGGTGCCGATCTCCGTTTCTCCAACCTGCGCGGCGCCGATCTGAGCGGAGCGAACCTCAGCGGCGTCCGGCTTGCCGGGGCTAACCTCGTCGGGGCCAACCTCTTCGTCGCCAACCTGCGCGGCGCGGAACTGGATAAGACGACCCGTATAGCCCCCAAGTGGTATCTGGTCTGGGAGATCGTCAATCACAAGGTCGCGGAAGGGGCCGACTTGCAGGGCGTGGACCTGGGCGGGGCCAATTTGGACGGGGCGAACCTTCGGGGGGTGAACCTGAGCCGGGCCTACCTCCGACTGGCCCGGCTTCGGTCCGCCGACCTGCGAGGGGCCAACCTCGCCAGGGCCGATCTCCGGCTGGCCAACCTGCGGGACGCCGACCTGACCGGCGCCGATCTGACCGGGGCCGAGATCAGCGAGGCGGCGTTGCGGGGCGCGCGGCTGGATGAGACCACGAAGATCGACGAGCGGTGGCGGTTGGTGTGGGAGATCGTCAACCATCGTGCCGCCGGTCGGGACCTGAAGGGGGTTGACCTCAGCGGGGCCGAACTGAGCGGCGCCGACCTGCGGAAGACGGACCTCTCCGGTGCCAACCTGGGCGGTGCCAATCTGAGCCGGGCCGATTTGACCGACGCCCACTTGCGTGAGGCCGACTTGAGCGGCGCGGATCTGACCGGCGCCGAACTGTCTGGGGCCGACCTGGTCGAAGCCAGCCTGATGTGGGCCAACCTCGGCGAGGCCTCCCTCTACATGGCCGATCTTGCCCGGGCTAACCTGCGCAACGCCGACCTTCGCCGGTGTGTTCTGAAAGGCGGTACCCTCACCGAGGTCAAGGCGAACGGCGTGAACTTGGAAGGAGCCGACCTGAGCCGGGCGAATCTGGTCCGTGCGGAGTTGACCGAGGCCAACCTGCGGGGGGCCATCCTGACCGGGGCCAACCTGAGCGAAGCCGACCTCCGCGTGTCCAACCTCCACGATGCGCGGTTGACCAAGGCCGACCTGCAGGAGGCGAACCTGGCGGAGGCGGATCTGAGCCGGGCGGACCTGGGCGAGGCGAACCTGGACGGGGCGAAGTTGACCGCCGCCGATCTGACCGATGCCGATCTGCAGGGGGCCCATCTCTTCGCCGCCCAGTTGGCCGGTGCCCGGTTGCCACGGGCCCGGTTGGATGGGGCCGATCTGGGGAGGGTGGACCTGCGGGGCAGCGATCTCTCTGAGGCCAACCTCTCCCACGTCCACCTCCGCTGGGCCAGCCTGGACGGCGCCAGCCTCCGCGGCGCCGACCTGACCGGTGCCTGGATCGTCGGGGCCAGCCTCCGCAACGTCGATCTGAAGGGGGCCTGCCTGCAGCGCGCTGACCTGCGCGGCGCCGACCTGACCGGCGCCGATCTGTCGGAGGCCGATCTGAAGGACGCCCAGATCAACGACACCACGCAGATCGGGACCAAGTGGCGGTTGGTCTGGGAGATCGTCAATTGGGGCGCGCCCGAGCGGGACCTGCGGGGGGTGGACCTCTCTCGCGCTTGCCTTTCCAACGCCGTCCTCCACCATGCCCGCCTCGACGAGGCCGACCTGCGTGGGGCGAACCTGCGGGGGGCGGATTTGAACCACGCCCACCTACCTGCGGCCCGGCTGGTGGACGCCGACCTGGCGGGTGCGGATCTGACCGGTGCCGATCTGCGGGGCGCCGACCTGCGCGGGGCGGACCTGATCGGGGCGCACCTGACGGATGCCGATCTGCGAGGTGCGTCGCTGGAGCGCGTCCGGCTGGATGAGACCACGAGGATCGACGAGCGGTGGCGGCTGGCCTGGGAGATCGTCAACGAGGGAGGGGCGGGCCGCGACCTGAGCGGTTGCGACCTGAGCGGGGCCTCTTTGGCCGGTGTCGATCTCCGCTCCGCCGATCTCCGCTCCGCCGATCTGCACGGTGCCGATCTGGAGGGGGCCGACCTGACCGGCGCCGACCTGCGCGAGGCCGACCTGCGGGGAGCCCGCCTCGCCGACGCCCGCCTGGACGGTGTTCGCTGGAAAGGGACCGTGCTCGACGAGGCAGCACATCTGCCGGACAAGGCCCGTTTGGTCTGGGAACTGCTCAATCAGGGCGGCGCGGGCCGGGACCTGACCGGCGCGGACCTGCGGTCCGCCGACCTGACCGGTGCCGACCTGCGTGGCGCCATCCTGCGCCAGGTCGACCTGCGGGAGGCGGACCTGACCGGTGCCGACCTGAGCCTCGCCGACCTGCGGGAGGCCCGGCTGGACGAGACGACCAGGGTCGATGAGAAGTGGCGCCAGGTCTGGGAGATCGCCAACCAGGGAGCTGCAGGGCAGGACCTGGCCCGGCTGGACCTGAGCGGGGCCAACTTGGATGGGGCTGACCTGCAGCAGGCCGATCTGAGCGACACCGACCTGTGCGGGGCAAGCCTGCGGGAGGCGAACCTGCGGGGGGCGGTGTTGCGCGGGGCGGACCTGCGGGGAGCGGACCTGAGCGGGGCGGATCTGCAAGGGACGGATCTGCGGGAGGCGGTCCTGGACGAGACGACCCGCGTCGAAGCCCGGTGGCATCTGGCCTGGCGGATCGTCAACCAGGGAGCCGTCGGGTGGGACCTGAGCGGGGCGGATCTCAGCGGGGCGAATCTGGAGGGGGCGGATCTCCAGGGCGCCGACCTGAGCGGGGCGTATCTGCGAGGGGCGGGTTTGCGAGGGGCGAACCTGCAGGGCGCGGGCCTGCGGGGTGCGGACCTGCGGGGTGCGGACCTGCGGGGTGCGGATCTGCGAGGGGTGGACCTGCGTGGTACCCAGATGGATGAGGCGACCCAGGTCGATCCGAAGTGGCGTCTGATCTGGCAGATCGTCAACCAGGGGGCATCTGGAACCGACCTGAGCGGCGTGGATCTCAGCGGCGTGGATCTCAGCGGGGCGGACCTCCGGCTGGCCAACCTGCGTGGCGCTAACCTCCGGGGAGCCGACCTGCGGTCCGCCAATATGGAAGGGGCCGACCTGCGGGACGCCGACCTGCAGGAGGCGGACCTCCGGGGAGCGAACCTGAACGGTGCGAACCTCGTCGGCGCCCGGCTCAGAGGGACGCGATGGGATCACACCACGCGGGTGGACGACCGGTGGCGGCTGATCTGGGAGGTGGTCAACCAGGGCGGGAAGGGACGTGACCTGCGGGAGATCAACCTGGCGAGGGGGGACCTGCGCGGGGTGGACCTCGGCGGAGCGAATCTGCAGGGGGCGGACCTGAGCGGGGCCGACCTGCGGGAGGCGAACCTGGCGCTGGCCGACCTGCAGGGGGCGGTCCTGACCGGGGCGGACCTGACCGGTGCCAACCTGAGGGCCGCCGACCTGCGGGATGCCCGGCTGGATGAGACGACCCGGATCGATCCGAAGTGGCGGTTGGTCTGGGAGATCGTCAACCAGGGGGCGGCCGGACGGGACCTGAGCGAGGTGGATCTGGGCGGCGCGAATCTGAAGGGGGCCCGGCTGGTTGGCGCAGCGCTCCGTAAGGCGTGCCTGGACGAGGCGGACCTGACCGGCGCCGACCTCAGCGAGGCGGACCTGAGCGGAGCGAGCGGGCAGCGGTGCGACCTCTCGGGAGCCAGCCTGTTCGCCGCAGCCCTCACCCGGGCGGATCTGACCGAGGCCGACCTCAGCGAAGCGGACCTGAGCGGGGCGGACCTGCGATCGGCTGACCTGCGGGGAGCGCGCCTGAGCCAGGCAAACCTGCACGAGGCGATCTTGAACCAGGCCGATCTCACCGGCGTCCAGGCGGATGGGGTGGACCTGAGCAACGCTGACCTGAGCGGGGCGCGCCTCGACGACGCCGACCTGAGCGGGGCGTACCTGCGGCGGGCGACGCTCTACGACGCCAGTCTGGTCGGTGCCGATCTCAGCCGGGCCGAACTCGGTGGCGCCGATCTGACGGACGCCGATCTCTCGCTGGCCCGCCTGACAGATGTCCAGATGGACGAGATGACCCAGATCGCTGAGAAATGGCGGCTGGTGTGGGAGATCGTCAACCGGAAGGTGGCAGCGCGGGATCTCAGCGGGACGAACCTGCGAAGCGCGTCCCTGACGGGGGCCTACCTTCGGGGGGCGGACCTGCGAGGGGCGGACCTGCGGGGGGCGGATCTGACCGGGGCCGACCTCTCGGGAGCGCGGTTGGCCAAAGCGCGGCTGGACCAGGCGCGGATGGGGACCTGCAACCTCAACCTGGCTGATCTGAGGGGGGCCTCCCTTCAGGGGGCGGACCTGACCGGGGCGGACCTGACTGGCGCGGACCTCAGTGAGGCGGACCTGACGATGGCCGACCTGCGCCGGGCGTGCTTGAAGGAAGCGAGGCTGTTCGGCGCACGGATCGCCAACGCCAACCTGGAGGGGGCCGAGATCACCCCGACACAGTTGGCCCAGGCGAAGGGGTAAGACTTCACCACAGAGACGCAGAGGACACGGAGATTTCTGGTAATTTCTCTGTGTTCTCCGTGTCTCTGTGGTATTTTTTCATCAGGGGACGTATGTTGCGTTGCGGAGGACGTACCCCTCCCCCCGCCGGGTTTCCAAGTACGTCGGGTTGCGGGCGCTTTCCCCTAACTTCTTGCGCACTCGGTACACAGCAGCGTCGATGCTGGGGTTCACACGGCCGTGAGCCTGCAACCTCTTCAGAATTTCATCCTTCGATACAGGCTCTTCCGCCCGCTGGGCGAGGATCGCCAGGATCTCGAACTCCAGCGGGGAGAGGCGGATCGCTCGGTCGCCAAGGTACACCTGCTTTCGGCGGTTGTCCACTAAGAGGGTAGGGGCGGTCCGACTCGCTTTCGCCTTGGCACGGGCCAGGGCGAACTTCGCTTCGTCGGGGTCCAACTCATGGGCCCGCTCCAGTTCGACCAGCGCTGCCTCCGTCTCCCCTAGTTCCAGCAGCGCTTCCCCCAGGTACAGGCGGGCTCGGAAATGGGCGGGATAGATCGCCAGAGCCCTGCGGAAATGCCGCACAGCGGTTTCCCATTGCCGTCGATCGAAGGCCCGTCGTCCCTGTTGGTACAGTTGCTCCGCCCGCGGCTCGACCCGGTCCAGTTCGTCTTTCACTTCCCGCACAGGACGGTTGGCGCGGACCCAGCGGCGGAAGAGTTCGATGGTGAACCGGTGGTTCCGTTCCCCCACCTCGTCCAGGATCCGGCGGTGGACGAGCCGCCGGGGGGCTTCTTCGACCTCTCGGGTGTGGAGGCGGGTGGCGTGGCTGGTCAACAGTTGGATGACCCGCTCCTCGGGGATGTCCTCCCCTTCGCTGGAGAGGATGGCCAGCCCGGCGGCGTAGATCTTCTCGCCGGGGCTGAGGCCGTTCCACAGCCAGAGGATTGCCTGTTCCCCCGTGCGCAGCGCGTCGGGCACGGCTGCCTCTACCGCTTCCCCGTCGATGGTGGGAGGGGTAGGGGGGTTGTTTCGGTAAGCCCGCTCCCATATCCGCTGGCAGAGCAATTGGGTGAAGTAGGGGTGGCAGTTGGTCAGCCCCAGGATGCGGACCACCGCTCGGTCGGTGAAGCGGAGGGTGCGGTTCCGCTCCGCCTGGCGGACCAGTTCTTCGGCGCTCTCGCGGTCCAACACCCAGACCTCTCGCACCAGGGAGGTCTTGAACGTGGCGGTGAAATCGATGGAGAGGTCCTCCGGCCTCCGGCCGACGGCGAAGACGAAGGCGGTCCGCGGATCCTCATCGATCATCCGTCGGAGGAAGGGGAACAGCGCCCGCATTGCCGCCGTCTCCGGCAGGGGGATGTCGGTTCCACGGTCCAGCACGTCGAATTCGTCCAGGAGGATGACAGGCCGTCGATGGGGGCCGAGGGCGTCGTAGACCTGGGGCAAGAACGTCTCGCGGAAGAACCGGCCCTGGTCGTCGAACGCGTCGGGAGGGGGAGGCTCCAGCCCGATCCGTTCCGCCACAACGTCGGCGAGATCGGCCAGGACCTGGGCCAGGGGGCGGGCTGCCTGGTCCTGGAGGTCGAAGTACACCGGGAAGAACGTGTCGGAGGGAAGGGATCGCTGGAGCTGGAGCAGGATCGACGTCTTTCCGATCCGTCGTTGGCCGGTGAGCACCAGCGCGTTGGTGGCCGGGTTGCGCAACTCCCGCTCCACCCAGGCCATGATGTCGCGGCGCCCAAAGAACCCCTCGCTGCCGCGGAGGGGGGCTCCGGCGACGTAGGGGTTGATCGGTCGGGCCATCGGGCTCCTACTCCTTCTTCCTTGTCAGTTCCTCGATGAGGGCCCGGGCCAGCGCGCCCACGCTGCGGACGGCCCAGTCCGGAGCGTTTCGAATCGTGTTGATCAACCAGTCCCACTGCTGCTGGGTGAGGAGGAGGCGGTACCGCTTGTTGGCCAGCCACTGGTCGTAGCCGGGCACGCGGCGGGATTGGGCGATGATCACGTCGCGCACCCACCAGACGAAGGCCTGCGCGCCGACCGTCCATCGTTCCCCGCGCCAGAGGACGAGGTGTTGCCAGTCGAACTGCCAGCCCTTCCCCACCTGTTCGGCGAGGCCCAGTTCGGCCAGCCGTCTGAGTTCCGGGCCGAAGGCGTCCACCCGTTCGATCTCCCGGAAGGCGAACCGTTGTCCCAGCGCGCGGCCTCCCAGTTCCAGCAGGCTGAGGATCACGGCGGTGGTGCGGGCGCGGTCGTCCAGGACGCGCCACAGATCGTCGAAGTGGAAGGCGATCCGTTCGTAGAACGCTTCGGCTGCCCGTTGGTGTCGTTCCTCTCCCTGCGTCTCGGCGAGGGTTGCCGCCATCGCCTGGATGAGGAAGGGATGGCGTCCAGCGACGCGGCGGATAAACCGACGGTCGCAGGCGTCGAAGAGATCGCCCGCCCGGTCCAGCAGACGGCCCACGGTGACCTCGTCGAAGGGGGCCAGCCGGAGTTCGATCATGTTGTTGAAGAAGGGGGAACCCGCGTGCCAGAGGTCCCGGCCGCGTTCGTTCATTGCTGCGACCGAGAGACGGCTGCTGGTGATCAGCGCCAGCCCTCCGGTTCGTGTAGCCAGCGAGCGCAGCAAGGCAAACAGGGCGGGATCACGGAAGTTAGGGTGGAACAGCAGTCGTTCGAACTCGTCCAGGAGGAGGACCAGCTGGAGGTTGTGTTCCGCCAGGTGGTTGGCGATCCGCTCCAGAGGGCGTCGGCCGTAGCCGGTCTCGCTCGCCTGGCGGAGCAACGGGGCGAGGGTCGCGTGGACGGGATGTTTCTCCAGGGGCTCAAGGGCCTCCTGCCAGAAAGCCGACGGGGCGAAGTCGCTGCCGATGGGATGGAGGTCGATGAAGGAGATAATCACGTTGTCTGCTCCGGTCCCCAGGTATTCACGACGGGTCGGCTCGTCCGCCAGTTTCAGCAGGAGGGAGGTCTTGCCGATGTGAGGTTCGCCGACCACTGCCGTGGATTCGTTGTGCCGCAGCCGGTTGAACAGCGTGCGGAGGGAGGTCTCACGGTCCAGGAATTCCGAGGGCCGGACGGGGCGGCCGTAGACGAACTCCGGTGCGCTGGTCCGCGGGGAACGGATCGTTCTTGGCGGTCGGGTGGGCATTGGCTTTACCTCCTGTTTGGGTGGGGGAGGGGGCGAGGGGGGGCGAGAAGGGGGAGGCGCTGGCGGAGGAGTGGTGGGGCGAGGAGGGGCGGGCGGTCTGGAGGGCCGTTGGGATTCGAAAAGAACGGGGCCGAAGAGCCGCTCTCGCTGA
>CAZOLN010000034.1:0-8590 GCA_964580565.1 uncultured Anaerolineales bacterium | reverse complement strand
GCGGGCGTCGAGCATTCCCTCGATGAGGCTGTGGGCCAGTTCGGCGCCTCCCCAGCCGATGATCCCGCTGGTGGCGATCCAGTCGATAAGGGAGCCCAGGTTGGAGAAGAGGACCTCGATGCCCAGGCCCCGGAAGAAGCGGACGTTGGTCAGGCCGGTGATGAGGAAGGCGATGCCGCTGCCCAGCCAGTGAGAGCGGGCTTTCTTTAACCGCTTGTAGCCCGGATCGGCCGGGTCCGGCACCCCTCTTTCGTTGGGCCAGGTGCCGGGCTGCTCCCACCGGTCCCAGATGGCCTCCACCACGCGCTCGGTGAGGAGGGCGATGGCCGCGACCAGCGCGAGGATGGCCCAGGCGCTCTCGCCGCTGGCCGTTTCCCCCTGGCCGAAGGGGGCCGCCTGCATCGCCGCAGCGGCGGTGATAGACAGTAGGCCATCGAGGTGTGAGGGCCACAGAGTTTTTCTCTGGGCTCTCCGTGTCTCTGCGGCATGTTCCTGCCGTGGACGTGTGATCCCTACCATTCGGACCGTTTGCCTACGTGCGTGGAACGAATGATCTCTGTAGCCGCCGATGCCAGGCCCACAATCAGCCAGAACAGAGTGGCCGAGTGGTGGAAGTCGAGGTTGAAGAAGTAGTGGTCGAAGATCCCGCCGACCAGGGCTCCCAATGCAGCGGCGTGGAGTCCCCACCACAGCGGTTCCAATCGCTCGTCGTGGACGACAAGTTCTCGTGCCCGCCAGAAACGGACGAAGAACGTTCCGATCACGAGCAGGAAACTGGACAATCCCACCAGTCCCATCTCCTCGGCGATGAGGAGATAGACGTTTGACACGCCGATGTATGTGTCCACGTCCGGCGAGCCAGCGAAGCCCACCCCGAGGACAGGGTATCGGGCGATCAGGGTGAGGGCGTCTTTGTATTCACCGAACCGCATCCGGGTTGCCAGGTCCTCCCCGCGCAGCCCGGCGATGAAGTGGGCGACGTACACCTGGGTCTGTGGCAGCATGGCGAGGAGGACCACCCCTGCCAGAAGGATCCACCACAGTTTCCGATACCGTAGGGTGGCGACCAGCGCCAGCGCAGCACCTAGACCGACCATCGACCCGCGTGAAAAACTGAGTCCGAGGCAAAGGAGCATCACTCCGACCATCGGTAGCAGGTATCGGCGTCGGATCAGGGGGCGACGGACGAAGAGGTGGGGGATGGTCAGGGCGAGGGTGAGGTTGAGGAGACTGCCCAACACGTTGGGGTCCACCGAGGTGGCGGTGGCCCGCTGGGGAAGAGTCGGGTCGTCGCGGATGTAGCGGAGCACCCCCGGCCCGGCCGGATAGCCGACCACCCGCAGGGCGGAGAGGGCCTGCATCGCCAGTTCGTCGGGAATCGCGTAGAGGATCACCCCGATGAGCGCCTCGACGAAGGCGAACAGGATCAGCAGGCGGACCAGCCGTTCGAGCCGATCTACCTCGCGGACCGTGTTGACGACGAGGAAAAAGAGGAGGACGCTGAGGATGATCTCGGCGAAGTGGCGGACGACGTAGGGGGTCAACGGGGCGTGCCCCAGGCCGAGCACGAAGGCCGCCACCGCCAGGAGCAGGAAGGCCAGCACCGGCCCGCCGAGGGAGGTGGCCACGAACTGTCGCTGATTTGCCCCCGGTATCTGGAGGAACCAGACCAGGAACAGCGCCCCCAGAGCAGCGTCCAAGAAGGTGGGGGTGAACCCGATGTCGAAGGGGAACGAAGCGAAGGGGAGCAGGCAGATGACGCCGATGACCGCTATATAGGCCACTTCGATGTCGCGCAGCATCCACAGGGCGACGATCAAACCGACGACGCCGATGGCAGCCAGAAGCGGCCCTACCTCCGCCAGCAGGAATCCCGCGGCAAGGGCCAGCAACAGCGTCAGGGCCAGGGTCGCCAGCGTGGTCAGCCAGTGGTGGCGGGAAGTGAAGATGTGGTAAAGCCAGTCTTGGGATGACATAGCGAATCAGCGAATCGGCAAGTCGGCGAGTCGGCGGGGGAGGGGGCTAGCGTACCTGAATGGGGGTGGGGATTTCGACGGCGTCGCCACCTCCGTCCCGCCTTGCCAATCGCACCATCGTCTCCAAATCGTATAGTCCTACTCTCAACCGGTACTCTCCTGGTGGGAGGTCGGCCGGCAGAGAAATCGGGTGCGGATCCACGATGACCTCGTCGGCCTCCCACATCCCGGTCGGGTAATCACCGCCCAGCGGTGGTCCGTCGGCCTGGGCCGCGGGCTGCGGTTCCTCTCCCACCAGGTGGACGAAGACCTGATAGTCTCTGGAGGGTGTTCCTTCCGCCCTCCAGTAGAGCGTGAGCGTGACCACGTCTCCAGGCGCGGCTATCGAGGGACTCAGGTCGTACCCCTCCAGCACGATTCCTTCCTCGAACTCGACCTCCAGTGAGTAGGATGGGGAGGGTGCCCGTCGAGGAGGGGCTAATTTGGCCTCCCCGAGGCGGACCACTCCCAGCGTCTCCCTTCGCGTCGCGTCGTACAACCCCGCCTCAACCCGGAGCCGGGTTGGGGCAAGGGCATCCGCCTGGACGCGCACTCGGTATGGATCGCGCCAGACCTGCCCGGGCTCCCACAGGCTCGTGGGCACCATCCCACACGCCGGGCGGCGGTTGACGTCCCCGGCAAGTTCCATCCCCCGTCCCAGCAGGCGGACGAAACCGACGTAGTCCCCGCCATCGGGCGCGACGGCTTCCCAGTATATCACAATTTCCACATTTTCGCCCGTCCGCACCGTCTGCGGGGGGAGTTCCCAACCCACTATGCGGATCCCGCCGCCGACGTCGATCGGCTCCACGCGGGCTTCCGGGGGGATGTCGGATCGGGCGATGGGCGTAGGAATGATGTACGCGGGTCGGATGACGGCGAAGGGGATCGCTGCGGCGATCAGAAACAGCGCCAGGCCGATTCCCGTCGTGATCTTTGGGCGGTGGTGCGGTGGGACCCACTCCCGCAGTCCCACGATGAGCAGCGTGCTGATCCCGGCGATGGCGGGGAAGATGAGCCTCCCTTGGAAGGAGAAGAATATCCAGGTCCAGCGGAGGACGGAGACGAACAGGATGCCGGCCCAGAGGACGGGGATCCACCAGAGGGACGAGGGATCGGGCCAGGAGGGGCGGTGGCGGACGACCCGGCGGGCGAAGCCCACCAGGCCGGCCACCGACAGGAGATCGAAGAAGGTGTAAACCCAGCGAGGGGCCATCACGTCCACCGCGCCGAAGAGCCCCCAGTAGGTCCAGCGGAAGGTGCCGAACTCGCCCCACCAGTCGCGCAGGGTAGGGGGGGCTGGTCGCACGCCCTGGATGGCGATGAAGACGTTGAGCGCGGTGGGATCGCCGTAGAGGCGCCAGTTGCGCAGGAACCACCAGCCGGAGAGGAGGGCGACGATCCCCACGATGGTCGGAAATCCCACCAACAGCGGCCGAAGGCTCCGGCGGCGCAGCCCGACCCAGGCCAGGGTCGGAGCCAGGAGGATCAATGCCGCCAGCCCGCTCAATTTGGTGAGGAGGAAGAGCCCCACCGTGAGACCGAGAAGGGTGTATCGCCACAGGGGTAGGGGTTTTTGCAGTCCGTCGCGGACCAGGCGGACGGTCAACAGCAGGCTGAGGCAGCCCAACAGGGCGGTGAGGGAGTCGTTGTTGACCGCCCCGTTGACGAAGAGGAACATCGGGTTGAAAGCGGTCAATGCGGCAGCCCCCAACGCGATGCCAGGAGGTCCGGCAGGAAATAGATCGCGGGCCAGCCGGTAGGTCAGGAAAACCGTCCCTGCCCCGATCCCTACGGTGAGCAGCCGGATGAGGTGGATCGCCAGCACGGAGCCCTGCCAGGGGAAGGCCTCCCGCTCGGGAATGTGGATCACCAGATTCTTGTTGCAAATCTGAGAAGGATCGCCGATAAAAGCGTGCCAGTTCATCCACCGGAGTGTGGGAAGGTCGGAGGTGTCGATCCAAGAGGTGACGACTGCCATCAGAACGTAATAGAGCGGCGGCTGTCCCCCGTCCTGCAGCCAGGGGCAATCGTCGGGGGTCGCTCGGCAGGTTTCGGGATCGAGGACGGGGAGATCGTGGTGAGTCTGGACGTATTGGACATAGGGGTAGTGCTTGAACTCGTCGGAGGCCTCCAGGGGTGGGGTCGCCAGAGTGTAGATGATCCCCAGAGCGATGTAAGCCAAGAGGATGGCCGAGAGCAGCCGTCGGGTACTCATCGCACCTCCAGAGTGGCTAGCAGGATGGCGTCGTTGGGAAACGGGTTCCCCTGCGCGTCCGTCGCCGGCAGGCGGGCCATCGTCGTCGGATCGTAGAGGCCGGCGTAGAGCGTGTACCGTCCTGGAGGGAGGTCCACGGGGAGGGAGAGCGGGTGGGGATCGCGCACCACCTCCCCCGGTGCCCACCAACCTGTCGGATACGCGCCGTCCAGCGGGGGCGCGTCCGCCTGGGCGACGAGTGTGCCTTGGGGGTCGAACAGGTGGACGAAGACAGTGTAGTCGGCTTCGATCTCCCTTTCCGCCCGCCAAACCAGGGTGACGGTAAGCGTCTGCCCTGCCTGGACGGTCTCGGTGGGTAGGTCCGCCCCGACCAAGGTGAGCGCGTCCCCGAGCCGTGCCCCGATGGGATGGGAGGTCTCCGTCGAGGCGGGGTGGACGGGGCGGAGCGGCACTGCGTCCAGGAACAACGTGTCGATCTCCTCTCCCGATGGTAGCACGAGGGGGAAGGGACTCTCGTTCAGTCGCCGCAGGCCGGCTTCCAGGCGGATCAACGAGGGGACCTTAGCCCAGGGGGCGATCGGCAGGAGATACCGGTCCTCGTAGATAACTCCCGGCTCCCAGAGGGTGGGTGGAAAGGTGCCGCGGCCGGGGTAGCCGTCGGTGCCACCGACCCGCTCCCAACTCCTGTCCAGGAGCCGCACGTGGGCTACGTAGTCCTCCTCGGGCGGTGCCAGCGCGCGCCAGTAGATGGACACCGGGATCGTGTCGCCGGGGCGGGCCTCTTCTATCTCAATGCGGCCTCCAAGAATCTGGATCGGGGTCCCCTTCACCGTTGCGTCGAACCGGGTCAGGTCGGCCGGGAGGCCAGCCTCGGTTATGGGGCGGGGTGGAGCGTAGGCAGGGAGGATGAACAGGAAGAGGGAGGCGATCGTCGTTGCCAAGTGGGCCGCTCCCAGGCCGAGGGCCAGGGTCCAGCGCTTCGTTTCCCGGGATGTCCCTTGGGAAGGTGTGAGGTGTCCCAGCAGACGGGACAGCCCCAGCATCATCAGAGTGGACGCGGCGGCGACGGCCGGGAAGAGGTACCGTCCTTGGGCACCTAGCACGATCATGATGAACCGCCAGACCGATCCGAAGACCAGGAGGAATGAGATGGAAACCACGCCCAGGCCGGCCTGGGCCGGCCTGGGCCACCGCCAGCGGGTCCACTGGTCGGCGATGAGGACGACCAGGCCCACGACGCTCAGCCGGACCAAGACCCACCAGGCGCGGTACATCCATGGAGCGGTGAGGATGTTGAACCAGCCGAACACTGCCCAGTAGGACATCTCCAGACCTTCTAGCTGGGGGACAACCTCAAGAACGCCGATAGGTTCAGGACGGACGGTTTCGGTGTGGCTGAGCCAGGCGTTGATGCCCATCAGTTCGCCGTAGAGGATCAGGTTGCGGGCGAACCACCAGCCGCAGAGGAGGGCAACAGGGAGGAAGAGGGCGAGGGCGTCGAGGGCGAGGGATGTGGGGGATGCGTGATGCGTGTTACGTGATCCGTGCTGTGTGATCCGTGCTGCGTGGATGAAAAAGGCGAGGGCGACGGCGGGGAGGAGGGTGAGGCCGCTCAATTTGGAGAGGACGGCCAAACCCTGGGCGATACCGAGGAGGACCAGCCCGTGCCGCGAGAGGCCGCGCACGGCCAGGCGGGTAGCGCCCCAGATGACGAGGGAGCCGAAGGCGGCGACGGCGGCGTCGTTGGAGGCCCGCCCTCCGGTGAAGACGAACATCGGGTTGAACGCCGTCAGCGTGGCCGCCCCCAGCGCCAGGTAGGTCCGTCCCCTGTGGTTGCCCATCAGTTCCCACGCCGTCCCGTAGGTTCCAACCACCGCCACCGCGCCTAGGAGCGCCGAGACCATCCGGGCGATGTGGACGGTGAGCGGGGTGCCGTGCCAGGGGAACGCTTCGGCGTCGGTGTGGATCAGGAAGTTCTTGTTGCCCACCGAGCCGGGGAAGCCGTTGGCGTGCAAGGGATTCCGCCAGGCCCAGTCCCAGAAATCTACATCGTCGGGCACCCAAAAGGTGAGCGCTGCGCAGAGGGCGTAGTAGAGCGGCGGGTGGCTGGCGACGTACCCTGTGACCCGCTCGCCTGAGGGTGTTCCCTGGATCGGCAGGCCGCGCCCCTCCGTGAGTTCGTGGATGTAGGCGTAGTGGCCGTTCTCGTCCGGGGTCTCGAAGATGGGGATGGTGGCCCCGTAGAGGAGCGCCAGCGCCAGGTAGAGGGCTGCGATCGCAACGGCCCATCGCCAGGAGGAAGGAAGCCTCTTCTTGCTCATCGTACCCTCGTCAGTTCCCCGGCAGGATCTGGATCTGCTCGAACAGGATGCGGTCCGACGGCTGACCCGGAGGTGGGCTCACCAGGTCCACCCGCCGGTTCTCATCCCCCTCCAGCGCGAGGCTGACCTCTAGGCGGTACATCCCCGGGGGGGTCACCGGGTTGAGGTTCACGTCGAAGTGGGTCTCGACCATCTCGCCCGTGTTCCACCGGTCCGGCGGGTACCAGTCGAAGAGATCGGGCCGGCGGTCCAAGTTCCCTCCCCACACGTTCAGATCCCCGTCCACCAGTCGGACCAGAGGGCGGAAGGGGGTGGGGTCGATCTCCGTCTCCCGGTGCCAGTACAGGACGACGTGGATCCAGTTGCTGGGGGGGTGGGAAAGGTTCTCGGTGGGAGGGAGGCTCTGTGTGTCCACCCAGTAGCCGACCAGGCAGATCCCGTTGGCGAAGCAGGATTCCATCGGGGTGGCGGTCGGTGGGAGGTTCGGGTAGGCGAACCGGGTCTGGAGGCCGATGACCGCGATCTGGCCTCCGTTGGGGTACTGACCGGTGATGATGGGGAAGGTCTCAGCGGCCGCCTCCCGCAGCCGGTTGCCAGGGGCCATCGCCTGGTCGTGGTGCAGGACCAGCCAGATGTGGTCGTACTCCTTTCCCAGTTCCTGAAAGATCGGACCGGGGTTGTAGGGGTCTGCCTGGAACCCCCATACTTCGGAGTGGCCCTGATAATAGCGATTTAGCAAATAGGTATTGTAGAAGGCGGAGACGACGATGATGTCGTTGGGACCTTCGTGGGCCTCGATGTAATGGGCGACGAACCGCCAGTCGGCCCGTTGCGCCGTTGGGTCGGTGAGGTCGCGGACGATGCCGTTCGTCATCAGCATCCCCAAGATCAGCAGGAGGGCCGCCAGCGGCCGCCAGAGGTGGGCCAGGCTCTCGATGCCCCAGGCGACCAGGATGAACAGGGCCGGCACGACGGCGGAGAGATACTTGGCGGCGTAGACGGGGGCGCGGAACGAGATCGGGTAGAAGATCAGCACCGGCGCCAGGGCCTGGATGACGACGACCCACCGTTCTTTCTTCGGGCACGGCCGCAGGATGGTTACTGCCCCGACCAGGGCCAGACCGGCGGGTAGGAGGAAAAGGGACCAGGGGACCGAAGGCACCGAGAGGCGGTAGAAGTAGTTTCCTATTGCGTCCTGGACCATCGTCCCCAGCGGGACGAAGCCCCGCCACAGGTCCCGTGGTTTGTAGTACCGCAGGATCTGCCAGCCGACTCTGACCAGGGGGAGGTGGGCCAGCCCGAGAAGGGACATCGTCACGACGTAGGCCAGCAGTCGCCGTCTTCTTCGCCAGCCCAACAGGAAGGCCATCCCCAACTGACCGGCGACGAGGAAGGCACCGAAGAAGTGGCTGTAGAGCACCATCGACGCGAGGAACGCGTACAGTGTCCAGCGCCACCAGCCGCCGCGCAGAAAGGCCTCGGTAAGCACCAGGCTGGAGGCGGTGGCAACCATCATATGGAGGGCGTACATCTTCGCCTCTTGTCCGAACCAGAGGGAGAAGGGGGAGAAAGCGAACAGCCAGCAGGCGATGAATGCGGTCCGTTCGGTGAAGAGTCGCTTCGCCCATCGGAACAGGAGGGGAAGGGTCAGCACGTTGAGTATCACCGAGAGGAAGCGGATCGCAAAGTCGGAATCGCCGGCGATCTGCCGCCACCAGAACAGGAGGAAGTAAAAGAGAGGACCGTTGTGTTGAGGTTGGACGATGGTGCGCATCACCTTGGGAAAATTCCCGTCGGTGAAGTAGAGTGCGTACCCCTCGTCCACCCATAGGCTCTGCAGGGTCAGCGTGCCTACCCGAAGGGCGTAGGCTACGAAGAGAACGGTCCACAGCCCGATTTTAGTCCACCTGTCCCGTGCGATGTTCAACTCCACCTCCTGTTACCGTCCGATCTCCACGGTGGTCAAAAGGGCCACTACCTTCACTATCTTTGCACTTTGACAACAGAGTAGCGGGCACGGCTCCTTTGGAGATAAT
>CAZOLN010000033.1:9305-21655 GCA_964580565.1 uncultured Anaerolineales bacterium | reverse complement strand
CTTTAACGCCATTATAACACAGGTATCGGCCTTGCGCAAGCAAAAAGGGGCAGGGTGACCTCCCTGCCCCTTGCGGTCGGCGCCCGCCGACTATTTGGTCTTCACCTTGATGGATTTGGGGCGCACCGCCTCCTTCTTCGGCAGCGTCAGGGTCAAGACGCCGTTCTCGAAGACCGCCTCGGCCTTCTCCACATCCACGGGGACGTTAAGCGTCAGCGAGCGGGCGAAGTGGCCGTAGGGTCGTTCCTGGAACAGGTACTCCACGTTCTCCAGCGGAGGACGGAGCTCGCCGCGGATGGTCAGCGTGTCCCCCTCGATGGTGATGTCCACCTCCTCCGGCAACAGGCCGGGCAGGGAGGCGACCACCACGATCTCCTCCGGCGTCGTGTAGACGTCCACCGGCAACCGCAGCGGCGCCTCCGGGGTTCCCTCCTGCCGCCAGGGCCGGCGCGGCCGGACGAAGGACTCCTCCAGCAGACGGTCCATCGCCTCGCGGAGGCTCATCATCTCGCGGAACGGGTCGAAGTTGCGGATGGTCATCCCTCACCTCCTGTCCTTATTTGGCCTTGACCTTGATGGTCTTGGGCTTCACCTCTTCCGCCTTCGGCAGCGTGAGGGTCAGGACGCCGTTCTCGAACTCGGCCTCCGCGTCATCGGCGACCACCGGGACCGGCAGCGGCAGGGTGCGGCAGAAGGTGCCGTAGAACCGCTCGCGGCGGATGTAGTTCTCTTCCTTGACCTCTTCCTCGCGTTTCATCTCACCCCGGATGGTCAGCGTGTCGCCGGTGACGCTGATGTCCAGGTCCTCAGGCTTGACGCCGGGGATGGAGGCCTTCACCACGACGGCGTCGTCGGTCTCGTACATGTCCACGGCCAATGCGCCCACCTCGCTGGGCCGCAACCACGTCCCCCAGGGCCGAACGAACGACTCCTCAAACAGACGATCCATCGCCTCACGCAGGCTGATCAGTTCCCGGAAAGGTTCCCACCGCATCAGATTGGACATCCTCATCACCTCCTTTCCCGTCCGGTTTTAGCCGCCTTTATTGTGTCGATCTTTCGTTAGATTCGCGCAAGAGCCGTATTAGAGTTGCGATAGAAAAAAGCACCGACCGCGGACGATCGGTGCCTTGCGCTGCCGGATCGGCGGGCTGGTCAGCGCACGATCTCCGCCAGGCGCATCAGCACGGCGCGGACGCTCTGCTTGTTCCGCGCGTCGCAGGGGACGACGAAGGAGGGGGGCTGGACGCCCAGCGCCATAGCGATCTCCTCAGGGGGCATCGCCTTTCGGCCGTCCTGCTTGGTGGCGACGACCAGGAAGGGGATGCGACGGCGCCCCCGCAGGCGGCGGAGGATGCGGCGGGCCATCGTGAATGAAGACCGGTCGGTGCTGTCCACGAGGAGCAGCAGGGCATCCGCCTCTTTGGAGAGGATGTCCCACATGAACTCGAACCGGGCTTGCCCTGGCGTACCGAAGAGGTGGAAGAGGCGACCTCCGATGGTTACCTGCCCGTAGTCCATCGCCACGGTGGTCTCTTCCTTGACACGGGCCATCCCGTCCGTGATCCGTCGCTCGGTGCTGACCACGGGGATCTCGGAGATGGTGCGGATGAAAGCGCTCTTGCCGGCGTTGAAGGCCCCGGTGATGACCACTTTGCACGTCCTACCCATCCTGCTTCGTGTCCTCCTTTCCCTGGTCTCGTTCTCGGTTTCGGAAATCCACAAACCGGTAGCCGACGCCCCGTTCGGTGAGGATGTAGCGTGGGTGAGATGGGTCCGGCTCGATCTTCTGGCGCAGGTAGGTGATGTACAGCCGGAGGTAATGAACCTCCTCTCGGTACTCGTGCCCCCACACTTTGGCCAGCAGGACCTCGTGGGGGACCACCCACCCGGCGTTCTCGATGAGGTGGTAGAGCAGGCGGAACTCCGTTGGGCGGAGTTTCACCCGCTTCCCACCGACGATCACCTCCCAACGGTTGTAATCCACGCTCAGGTAGTCGTCGATCTTGAGGATGGCCGTCTCTGGGGGGGCTCCCCGCGTGCGTCGGAGGACCGCCCGGATGCGGCTGCTCAGTTCCCGCGTGCGGAACGGCTTCGTGATGTAATCGTCCGCTCCCAGTTCCAGTCCGCGGACGATGTCCTCCTCGTCCGAACGGACGGTGAGCATGATCACGGGGACCTCGGAGATCTCCCGGATCAGCCGCAGGGTCTCGAACCCGTCCAATCCCGGCATCCCCACGTCCAGCAGGACCAGATCGGGCAGGTCCTTCCGGACCCGTTCGATCGCTTCCGTGCCGGAGGACGCAGTGATCACCCGGAAGTCTTCCATCTCCAGGTTCATCCGCACCAATCGCTGGATGTGTTCTTCGTCGTCTACAACCAGAATAAGGGGGCCAGGGGGGGACATGTCTCACTCGCGGACGAACGTGATCAGTTCCTCTTCCTCTTCGGAGGGGAGGATCTCAATACAGTGGATTCGATGCCAGGGCAGGAGCAGGATTTTTATTTCCGGCAACAGGTAACTCACCTCCCGCCCATCCCGCCGTCGGGGGTTCATACAGGCGAAGAATTGATCCTGGGGGGCTGGCATCTCCTCGATCTCGGCCACGATCGGATCTTCTCCTACTAGATGGATCAGGACCGTCATCGCCATACTCGTTCCTCCCGGCCTTACTCGAAGTGGATCTCCAGTTCCAATTTCCCGATGCGGACCCGGTCACCGTCTCGGAGGGGGTAGGGGAGATAGGGCATCAGCCGTTGGTCGTTGAGGAACGTGCCGTTGGCGCTGCCCACGTCCTCTATGAAGACCTTTCCTTCCTTTTGAAGGATCCGGGCGTGTCGTCGGGAGACCCCTTTCTCGATTCCCCCGTCGGCGGTGAGATCCAGGTCTGGGAATATCCCCCGCATCGGATCACGGCGCCCCAGGAGCAGCTCGCTGGCGGGAGGAAGGACCACCTCGCGGTCGGTTTCGATGACGCGCACCTGGATGGTGCGAGGTTCCGCTGGCGCTTCCTTCTCCAGCGCGCCCGTTTCTGGGGGAGTGTACGGGACATCGGAGAGTCGGTCGGTCGGCAGGGTCACCGTGCGCGGCGACCCACCGGTAGGGAGGTAGGTTCCGCACTTTGAGCAGAACAAGGTCCCCGGACGGTATTTTTCCCCGCAAGTTGGACACTGGATCATTTCATTTTCCCCCTTCGGGTATCCGCAGGTGACGGGTCCCAAAGTAGATCTCTTTCTTCGCCCGCTTGGATACCTCTTCTCCTTCGGCCACGCGCTGCGCTTCCAGCAACGCTGCGTGGGCCAGTTCTGTCTCGCCCAGGTCCAGCAGCCGTGTAGCCACGGCCTCCAGTTGCTGACGGGCTTCTTCCCTCCGCCCCTCCTCGAGGGCCTGCCAGGCCCGTTCTTGCATCCGGAAAAGGTTGACCTTGTTGACCGCGTTGATGATCGCGGTTGAGATCGGTTGCTCCTCCGCTCCTTCCACGACTTCGATCTCAAGGTCGGCCAGCAGCCGATCCTCCTCGCCTGCGTCGGGCAGCAGGCCCCGCAGTTCCAACTGCATCAGGCGGTGCTTCCCAAGTGGCATCGGGGCCACTGCGATCTCCAGCAGCACGGAGAGGTGGGCGTCCACCGAAAGGGCTCCCAGGTTGATCTCCTCTCCTACCGGCCGCAGCCGTTCGACGTCGGGGTCGCAGCGGAACACGCTTTCCAGGCGTACTTGCCGGGGGAAGCGGGGGGTGAGCCACAGGTCGCGGACGGCGATGTCGCACAGGCCCCGGATCATCTCCCGCAGCGCGCGCCGCGCCTGCGCCGGATCCGAAATATGTACACAAGTCCCTCCCGTCTCGCGGGCCAGCGTGCTCAGGAACGTCTCGTGCCAGTCCTCGCCGATTCCGAACGTGCTGATGCCGATCCCTTCCTGACCGGCCTGGCGGGCTTCGGCGATGCAGGTCTCCTCGTCCCCGTAGGTGTGTCCGTCGGTGAGGAGGAGGAGGTGGCTGATGCGGTCCTGGCTGTGGAACCGACGGACCTGTTCCAGCCCCATCAGGAGCCCCCGGAGCATCTCGGTCCCGCCGGAGGCCCAGATGGAGGAGATCCTGCTGTGCACGTACTCCCGATTGGTCAGCGGCTGGCTGGGGACGATCGTCTCCGCGTGATCGTTGAAGGCGACGATGCCAAAGACATCCTCCCGGTCCAGGTCCTCAACGATGTGATGGGTTGCGCTTCTCACGTAGTCCAGGCGATCCCCTTGCATCGAGGTGCTACGGTCGATGACCAGCACCAGGTTCAAGGGAACCCGCCGGACGGGGACCCGTTTGGAGGGGTAGATCTCGACCAGGACGTAGACCATCTGGTCCTCGGAGAGGGCGGGCAGCCTCTGGCGGCTGAGGATCACCTCCCACCAGAAGGAGGTCGTCCGGCGTCCTCGGCGCTCCCGGTGAAGGCGGTCGTAGGCCCGGCGTCGTGCCGGATCGCTCAGCAGTTCGTAAGCCTGGTGGATCTCCAGAAACCGGGTCGCCGAGGCCTCCTCGGTGCCGCTGTCCGGGTGGTAGCGGCGCACCAGGGCCCGGTACGCTCGCCGGATCTCCTCCTGGGTCGCCAGCGGGGAGACACCCAGTATCTCGTAGGGGTCCTTCTCCGGTACTTCGCTCATCGCGCTTCTTGGGGAGGTCTCACCAGGATCGCCGTGATGTTATCTCGGCCGCCAGCCTCGTTCGCTGCCTGGATCAGATCTGTGCACGCGGCCTGTGGGGAAGGCGCATCACGGATGATCCGGGCGATCGCCTCTTCGTCCACCAACCCCCATAACCCATCGGAACAGAGCAGCAGGGCGCCGTCCGATGGGATCACCCGCATATATGTATCTACCTCCAATTCCCCCTTTTGCCCCACGGCCCGGTAGAGGACGTTTCGGTGAGGGTGGTTGGCCGCCTGGGCCTGGGTCAGTTGTCCCAATTCCACCAGCCGATCCACGAGCGAGTGGTCCCGGGTGATCTGCTCCAGCCCATCGGAGGAGACGAGGTATGCGCGGCTGTCGCCCACGTGGGCGATGTAGGCCCGTGGGCCCAGGAGCAGCGCGCAGGTCAGCGTGGTTCCGGCCCCCGGCACCTCCATAGCAACGGCGGCGTTGGCCTTGTTGACCGCGTCGATGAGCACCTCGCTCAGGGGAGGGCGATCGGCGCCGGGCTCCTCTTCCCGGAGCGTGTGCAGGATGGTCTCCGCGATGACGTGTTGGGCCACGATCCGGGTCGCCAGGGCGCTGGCGACGTCTCCGAGGCGGTGCCCTCCCATCCCATCGGCGAGGACGAAGAGGCCGAAGGGGATCAATCCGTGGCCTCCTTCCTGGTAGGCTGTCATGACGAACACGGCGTCCTCGTTCCGCTGTCGTACCTGACCGACGTCGGTGGCCCAACCGACCCGGTATTGTGTTATTCCTTCTTCGGGCTGTCTGACCTGTTTTCTTTCAGGTGCTGCCTTTCGCCTACGAAAGAGATGCCAAATCCCCATTCGGCTCTCCCTTCGCCGTTCAAGCCGGAAGCGCGTAGACCCGGTGGTCGCAGGAGCCCACGTACACGACGCCGCCCACCACGCAGGGGGTAGAGACGACCGGGCCTTCGGTCTTGAAACGCCAGCGGAGCCGGCCGGTTTGGGCGTCAATAGCATAGACCGAGCCGTCGGTGGAACCGATGTATACCACGCCGTCGGAGAACGCCGGGCTTGAGGTGACCTGGCCTTCTGTCTCGTATCGCCAGATGACCTGTCCGTTCTCGCCGTTCAGGGCGTACACTTTCCCGTCGGCGGAGCCGATGAAGATGGTCGATTCCGCCGCCGTTGGTGAGGAGACCACCGGCCCTTCGGTCCGGTATCGCCACACCGCCCATCCGGTCTCCAGTTCCAATGCGTAGACGTACCAGTCTTTCGAGCCCACGTACAGCAGTTCGCCTTCGATGTGGGGAGAGGAGGTGAGCCCCCGTCGGGCCCGGAACCGCCAGCGCAGTCGCCCTTCTACGGTGACCGCGTACAGCGACCCGCCCTCGTCCCCGAAGTAGACCGCGTCCTTCCCGACCGCCGGGGAGGACCGGATGGGAGCCTCCGCCTCGAAGATCCACCCCCGACGTCCGTTCCGCGCGTGGACGACGTACAGGTGCCGATCGTCGGAGCCGAAGAAGACGTAGCCGAACTGCACGCGGGGGGAGGAGAAGATCGGCCCCTTGGTCGGGAAGGTCCACATCAGGCGCCCTGTCTGCGCGTCCACAGCGTAGAGGGAATGGTCCTTGGATCCGAAATAGACCAGGCCTTCGAACACACAGGGGGAGGAGCCCACCCCGCCCTCGGTCGGATACTTCCAGACGAACGTACCTTTTTCCGCGTTCAGCGCATAGAGGTTGTTGTCGTATGCGCCGACATACAACATCCCGTTCACGACCATCGGGCTGGAGCGTACCTCGTCCTCGCAGGCGAACTCCCACAGGGGCTTCGGCCCCCGCACCGGTGCGGTCTTGGATACGGCGACGCCCGGAGCGACCCCCCGGGCCGTGGGTAGCCGGAGCAACGCGCGCCGCATCTCCTCGACGGAGCGGAACCGGCGCCCGGCGTCGTACTCCAGAGCCCTGTTGACGATCGCTACCAGTTCGTCCGAGACCAGGGGGTTCACCGTCTGGATCGGTCGCTCGTGGAAGGAGAAGGGCGGTTCCAGCCGGGGGTCCTGTTTGGTCAGCAGGTGGTGCAGGGTGGCGCCCAATGCGTAGATGTCCCCCTGAGGGCTGGCGATGCCTCGGTACTGCTCGGGCGGGGCGTATCCCTCCGTGCCGACCATCGTTCCCCGCTGCCCGGTCTGAAACACCTTGGCGATGCCAAAGTCCACCAGGCGGATGCGCCCCTGGTCGTCCAGCATGATGTTCGAGGGTTTCATGTCGCGGAAGATGATGGGGTGGGGTTTGTGGTTGTGGAGGTAGGTTAGGACGTCGCAGATCTGGAGCGCCCACTGGACGACCTCCTCCTCTGTTGGGAACCCTTCCATCTCTTCCAGCAGCGTCTCCAGATCTTTGCCGGAGATGAACTCCATGACGAGGTAGGAATGCTCTCCCTCGGTGAAGTAGTCGTACACCTGGGGAATGGCCGGGTGGTTGAGGGTCGCCAGAAGGCTGGCCTCCCGCTCGAAGTTGGACAGGGCCTGCTGGCGGAGCCGGGGGTCGAGGATGGTGTTGCTCATCTCCTTGATGGCGCATAGGCGCGCCACGCGGGGGAAACGGAGGTCCTGGGCTTTGTAGACGGTGCTCATCCCTCCCGAACCCAGGACGCCCAGGATGCGGTACCGATCCTGCAGGAGCGAGCCCGGTGCCAACCTTCCGCCGACCGATTTCTGGACCTTGTCGGCCGTGGAGGGTCCCCCCTTGTCGATGATCCGGGTGCGCAGTTCGTCGGATGCTCCCTCTGCGGCGAGACCCATCGGTTCTTCTGGAGATAGAGGTGCTTGTTTTTCCGGCTCGTTCACGGGGTTCATTTTCCTTACACACCTTATTATAATCGGAAACCCGGTTTGTGCAATCGCCGTTTGGGGTCGAGGTAGGGCAATCCCATTTTCCTTAACCGCAGAGCGCAGAGTTCAACTCTCTGGCGTGGAGAGGGAGAGCGTGATATACTGACACCGGATCTTGGGTGTCGGTGAGGAGGAGGGCGAGCCGATGTTGTTGACCATTGACGTCGGAAACACGAACATCACGTTTGGCCTGTACCAGGGGGAGAACCTCGGACCTCGCTGGCGCATCCGCACGATCCACGACAAGATGCCCGACGAGTACGGCATCTTGCTGGATCAGTTGTTCCGTCACCAGGGGTACCGGCCGGAGGACGTGACCGGCGTGGCGATCGCCAGCGTGGTTCCGCCGTTGACGCCCACTTTTGTACAGGTCTGCCGTGAGTACCTGGGACAGGACCCCCTGGTGGTGGACGCTGGGGTGCGGACCGGCGTGCGCATCCGGTACGAAAATCCCAAGGAGGTGGGAGCCGACCGGGTGGTGGACGCGGCCGCCGTCCGCGCCCTCTACGGGGTCCCGGCCTGTGTGGTGGACTTCGGCACTGCGACCACTTTCGACGCGGTCTCCGCCGAGGGGGACTACCTGGGCGGGGCCATCGCCCCCGGCATCGGCATCGCGGCCCAGGCGCTTTTTGAACGGACGGCTAAACTTCCCCGTGTGGAACTAAGACGTCCTCCCTCGGTCATCGGGCGGAACACGGCGCAGAGCATTCAATCGGGCCTCCTGTTCGGGTATGTGGGGCTGGTGGAGGGGATGGTGGCTCGCTTTAAGGCCGAACTGGGGCCGGAGACCCGCGTCGTCGCCACCGGGGGGCTGGCGGAGGTCATTGCCAAGGAGACCGACGTGATCGACGTGGTGGACCCCTGGCTGACCCTCCATGGGCTGCGGATCATCTACGAACTGAACCGGGAGGGGGCTTGACCGAGGCTACGGCGAAGCGACAGCGGTTGCGGGTCACCTACCGCGTGGATGGTCCGCTCCGGTACGTCTCCAACCTGGAGCGGATGAGGCTTTGGGAGCGGACGATCCGGCGGGCCCGGTTGCCCCTTTCCTATTCAGGCGGCTTCAACCCCCGACCACGGCTCCAGATCGGCGCCGCGCTGCCGGTGGGTTTCGGCGCCGACGCGGAGTGGATGGACATCTGGCTCGTGGAGCCGATGCCTCCTGGGACCGTCCGGGATGCGCTGGCGCGGGCAGCGCCGGAGGGGTTGGACATCCTTCAGGTCGAAGAGATAGACCTTGGGGAACCTGCCTTGCCCCGCCAGGTCCAGGCGGCGGAGTACGAGGCCTTTGTGGAGACGGATCGGCCTGTGGGGGAGATCCGCCGTCGGGTGGCGGAACTGCTGGCGGCAGAGGCCCTCCTTCGGCAGCGGCGAGGCCGTGCGTACGACCTGCGTCCGTTGGTCCATCGGCTGTGGGTCGAGGCGGAGCGGCCCGGGGGGGTGGTCCTGGGGATGGTCTTGGCAGTTCGGGAGGGGGCGACAGGCCGACCGGAAGAGGTCCTGGACGCGCTGGGCCTGACAGGGGGGTTCTATCGCATCCGACGGAGGCGGTTGTTCTTGAACCTCGAACCTTGAACGCGGGGCGTTTCACTCTGCATCTTGGGAGGTGGAGTATGGCACTGTTGTTCCTCGATTCGGCCGATCTGAACGAGATCCGGGAGGCGGCGTCGTGGGGGGTGATCGATGGCGTGACGACCAACCCCACGCTGATGATGCGGGCCGGCACCGCCGATCTCAAGGCGAACACGCTGGAGATCGTGGACCTTGTACGAGGGCCGGTCAGCGCGGAGGTGGTCAGCACCGATGCGGAAGGGATGATCGAGGAGGCGCGGGAGATCCTTTCCTGGTCGGAACACGTCTTCGTCAAGATCCCCTGCACCGTCGAGGGGCTGAAGGCGATGCGGGAGATCTCCTCCTGGCCCAACGGGCGGATCAACGCTACGTTGATCTTCTCGCCCGCTCAGGCTTACCTAGCGGCCAAGGCGGGGGCCACCTACGCCTCCATTTTTGTCGGGCGTATGGACGACGCGGGGCTGGAGGGGATGGCGGTGGTCCGGCAGACGCGGGACATCTTCGACAACTACGGTTTCCCCTGTCAGTTGCTCGCCGCCAGCATCCGGCATACGGGTCACGTGGTGGATGCCCTCCTCGCCGGGGCCGACATCATCACCCTCCCCTTCAAGGTGCTCCAGACGATGGTCCGCAGCCCCTTCACCGACGTGGGTCTGGAGCGGTTCCTGGCTGACTGGAAGAAAGTGGCCGGCTAGGCCATCCGCGAATGTGGCACGAATACACGAATGCGCGAATGCACGAATGTACAGCCATTCGTGCATTCGCGCTCTATTCGTGGATAGCCTCTCCTATGATGTGGATCCGCAGGGCTGATGGGAGCGCCCGTTCCAACAGGCAGGAGAGGCGGTAGAGAGGGTCGGTGAACGCCAGGTAGGTGGGGTCCCCTACCAACACCAGGTCCACCGGCTTTAGCCCGACCTGCGCCAGCAGGTCTTTTATCTCCTCAGGGGTGTTGGCCTGGTAGAGGGCGGGGAAGGTGTCGGCGGCGGATCGCCCGTAGAGCCGATCCACCAGCCGCCCCCGGCTCCAGCCCAGCAGTCGGTTGAGCGCCAGCAGGGGATGGCGGCGGTTGGGGGTGAGGAAGATGAAGCGACCGGCTGGGGCCAGCACGCGGGCGACCTCGGCCAGGGCGCGTGTGGGGTGGGGGAGGTGTTCCAGGACCCAGGAGCAGCAGACCAGGTCGAAGGCGTTGTCTGGGAAGGGGAGCCGTTCGGCCTGACCGCACAGGCGGGGAAGGGATGGCAGGCGATGCTCTCGCAGCGAGGAGAGATCCGGGTCGATCCCGATCCATCGGCCCGGTGCGTTCCGGAGTTGCTCGACCACCCCGCCGCGGCCGCAACCCAGGTCGAGCAGCCGCGTCTCTGGCGTCAGGTGCGCGGCGATCCGATCCCGATAGACGTGGGTGGCGGGTCGCCATCCCGGGTTCTCCCTCGCGTATCGGCTCCGGTACGCCTCCTGCCGCTCCAGCGGGAGCATCTGTTCAACCGACCTCCAGGTCCTCAGCGCTGAAACTGTCCGGCAGGAGTTCCGCCACCGTCGTCTCCCGGTAGTTCCCCGAGGCGTCGGCGATCAGCACTACGATGTCCTCACCAAACTCCCGCAGGGTCTGGCGGCAAGCACCGCAGGGTGTTCCGCCGTTCTCCGTCACCACGGCCAGTGCGATGAACTCCCGTTCCCCTTCGGAGACCGCCTTGGCGATCGCCACCCGCTCGGCGCAGAGGCCGAGGGGGTACACGGCGTTCTCGACGTTACAGCCGGTGTAGATCGTTCCGGACTTTCCCAGCAAGGCGGCCCCCACGCGGTAGTTCGAATACGGCGCGTAGGCCCGTTCCCGCGCCGCCTGAGCCTGTTCGATCAAGACGTTCGGGTCAAATTGCTTCATCGGTGTTCCTCTTTTCCAGCAGCCGGCCGCGTACTTTTCCGATGCGCCGGCCCTTCACTGTCAGTACCTCGATCTGCAGGCCGTCCACCTGCAGTCGGTCGCCAGGCACGGGCACCCTGCCCAGCGTGCTGTAGATCAGTCCGCCCAGCGTCTCTCCGGACTCGGTGGAGAGTTCCGTGCCGAGCAGTTCGTTTACGTCGTCCAGGTCCATTCGGGCGTCGATGATGTACTCCCCTTCGCCGATCTGCTCGAAGATCGGTTCCTCCTCGTCGTATTCGTCCTGGATCTCTCCGACGATCTCCTCCAGGATGTCCTCCACGGTCACCAATCCCGCTGTCCCGCCGTACTCATCCACCGCGATCGCCATATGGATGCGGTGTTGCTGCAACTCGCGGAGGAGATCGTCCACCTTCTTCGTTTCCGGGACGAAGTAGGCAGGGCGGAGGATGTCTCGGAGCGAGAGGTCATCGTGCCCGTTCCGTAGGTATGCCAGCAGGTCCTTGGCGTACAGCAACCCGATGATGTTGTCGATCGATCCCTCGTAGACGGGGATGCGCGAGTGCCCGGCCTCGATAACCCGGTCGACCGCCTCCGGCAGCGGCGTGTTGACGTCCAGGGCCACGATGTCGATCCGGGGGACCATCACCTCACGGGCCAGGGTGTCGCCGAAGGCGAAGATGGAGTAGATCATCTCCCGCTCGTCCTCTTCGATCACCCCCTCCTCTTCGCCAGCGTCCACCAGCGTTTTGATCTCTTCCTCGGTGATCAGGGACGTCCCGCTGAACGGGATACCTCCAAAGGGGGCTGCCAGCCGGTTGCTGGCCCATACCATCAGCCGGACGAGGGGCCACAGCGCGATCTGGGCCAGTTGGACGACCCAGGTCAGCCGCAGGGCCCACTGCTCGGCGTGTGCTGCAGCGATCGCCTCTGGGACCAATTGACCGAGGGTGAGCAACAGGCAGGCCGTGCCGACGACGATGGACGCCAGGCTCAAGCCCGCCGCCCAACCGGAGGGGAGGCCGCCCTCGGTCAGAGCGGATGTGAGTGGGGAGAAGAGGGTCAGGATGGCCAGGGCGGAGGCGAGGACGGTCAGGATCGCGTTACCCAGGTACAGCGTCCCCAGCAGTCGGCTGGCCTCTTCGGCCAGTTGAGCGGCTTGGACGGCGTGTGGCCTCCCGTCGTCGGCCATCTGCCGCAGGCGGCTGCGGCGGGCGCTGGTGAAGGCCGCTTTGGCCGCCGTCAGCGTCCCCTGGGCAGCCACCACTACCAAAAGGCCCACGAGCCCTAACCAGTTCTCAAGGTTCACCGGTCGTGTCCTCCCACCTTCCTACTTCCTGCATCCTGCGTCTTGCCTCTTGC
>CAZOLN010000033.1:0-9205 GCA_964580565.1 uncultured Anaerolineales bacterium | reverse complement strand
GTGGCCTCCTTGCCTACCCGGACCGGTGCCACCAGCATCGTGCCGGAGCCGATGAAGGCCCTTTCGCCGATCTCGGTCCGGTGCTTTCGCTCCCCGTCGAAGTTGCAGGTGATCGTCCCGGCACCGATGTTGGCCTCGGCTCCTACCTCTGCGTCACCCAGGTAACTGAAGTGGCCCATCTTGGCCCCGGGGCCCAGCGTAGCGTTCTTGATCTCTCCGAAGTTCCCCACGTGGGCGCCAGCGCAGACCCGTGCCCCTTTGCGGAGGTGGCTGAAAGGCCCGACGTCGCTCCCTTCCTCCATCACCGCGCTTTCCACCACCGAAGCCAGCACACGGCAGTTGTCCCCGATGGTGCTGTCTTCGATCAGACTGTTGGGGCCGATCTGGCATTGTTGGCCGACGACCGTCCGCCCTCGCAGGACCGTGTTGGGCCAGATGACGGTGTCCTGTCCGATCCGGACCTCCGCCTCGATGTACGTTGTCTCTGGGTCGATCATCGTTACCCCGGCTTCCATCCAGCGCCGGTTGATCCGGCGGCGGAGGATCGCTTCGGCTTCCGCTAGATGGACGCGGGTGTTGATCCCCAGCGCTTCCGTCGGATCCTGCACGCCGATCCCCTCTACGCGCAGTCCCTCGGCTGCCGCCATCCCGATCAGGTCGGTCAGGTAATACTCCCGTTTGGGCAGACTGAGCGGGATTCGGTCGATGTGTGACCAAAGCCACTCGGCGTCGAAGCAGTACACCCCGGCGTTCAGTTCCCGGATCGCCAGTTGCTCCGGCGTGGCGGTTGCTTCTTCGACGATGGCGACGATCGCTCCGCTCCTGTCGCGTACCACCCGGCCGAAGCCACGGGGGTCGTCGGCGACGAGGGTCAGGAGGGTCAGGGGGCCGGGGTTTTCCCGCTGCCGGTCCACCAACCTGCGCAACGTCTCCGGCCGCAGGAGTGGCATGTCGGCGTAGGTGATCAGCACCAGGTCGGCCTTGCCGCGCAGCACCTCCCGCGCCTGCAACACGGCATGCCCGGTTCCCTTCTGCTCCCGCTGTTCGACGTAGGCCACGCCCTCTCCCACCGTCTGGCGGACCGCATCGGCCCCGTGGCCGACGACAAGGACGGGGGGGACGTCGATCACGGCGCGGACAGCGTCGAGGGCGTACAACACCATCGGCCGTCCGACCAGGGGGTGGAGCACTTTGGGCAAGTTGGATCGCATACGGGTTCCCTGTCCAGCGGCCAGGATCACTGCGGCTGTGCGCATCATTTCCCTCCGGAAACGAAAATGGCCGTCACCCAGCCCAAACAGGGCCGGTCACGGCCTCTTATCGATAAAGGTACCCCTTTTTACTCGCCGACTCGTCCAAAGTCTGACCGATCGCTACGATAGCGGTCGAGATAGGGCCTTCGTGGATCGAAGGCGTTCCCATTCACCAGGCTGGGGCGGTAGGATTCGAACCTACGGTCACGGATCCAAAGTCCGTTGCCTTACCACTTGGCCACGCCCCAGTGCAACTTTGTCCAACGCGGTTTTATCTTATCACACCTTGCCGTTATCCGCAAGGCGCACTTTTGATGAGACTCACCTTGGACGGGCACTTGCGCTGTCGCCGGATGTGTGGTAGGCTAACACGCGCGGTGTGATCTGCTGGAAGTGGGGAGGGGAACATGTGGGACGACCTGCGTGAAGAGACCTGGGAGGAGGAGGAAAAGCGGGAAGCCCCGCGAGGGTTGGCAGGGGTCCTGTTAGATCTCGCCCCGTGGCAGCGGTTCGTCCTTTCCCTCTTGCTCTTTTTGAACGTGGCCCTTCTGGGGTGTATGTGCCTGGTGATGGCGGGGCGGATCGTTCCCTTCCGGTGACCCGCAGCCGGTTTGGCCCCAACCTCTTCAGCGGATGGCTCAAGGCCATCCGCTGATTGCTTCTGCGGGGTCACGCCGCTGCCGGGCGGCGCGGGCCGACGGGTTGAAGGGCGGGCACAAGTGCAGCCACCGCCTTCGCCAGGGGGGCGTCGGGGTTGGCGTAGACCAGCGGTTTCCCCCTCGCCAGGGCCTGGGCCTGGGCGGGGTCGAAGGGGACGACGCCGTCGATCGAGGCCCGGAGGACGCGCTCCAGGGCCTTGGCCGAGACCGCCTGGTGCGGCTGTGTCTGGTTGAGGATCAGGCGGATTCGCTCTCCGAATCCCTTCAGCACCTGCAGCGTGCCGATGGTGGCCTGGATGGAGGCGGGATCGGATGTCATCACCAGGGCGATGATGTCCGCGTTCTCCAGGGCGGCCATCGTCACATCGCTCAGCACGGAGGGAAGGTCGATCACCAGGAGAGGGAAGTCGTGGCGGAGGGCGGATAGAGCGGCCAACACTTTGTCCCGCGGGAGCCCCTCGCCGATGACCGGGACGAAGGGAGCGGCCAGCACGCGGAGGCCGGAGGGGTGGGTCAGTAGATACGTCTTGATCGTCTCCGTGCCGATCCCCGTGCTCAGGAGCGCCAAAGCCGACCAGTTGGGGTCGGGGCGCAGGCCCAGTTGGAGCGCGACGTTGCCGGAGGAGGGGGAGAGATCGACCAGGCAGGCCTTTTGCTCGGCTTGTTGGGCCAGGAGGAGGGCTAGGTTTACGGCGATGGTGGTGGTTCCCACGCCGCCCCGCAGGCTGAGCAAGGCGATGGTGCCGCCGAAGCGAATGGCGGGGGTCTCCCGGCCGCGGGCGAGCAACTCGTTGACCCGCTCCAGCAGTTCCGACATCGTGACGGGCTTGGGGATGTGCAGATCGGCGCCCGCCTCCAGCGCGGTCTTTCGGTCGATGTCTTGTCCGCGGGCGGTGAGGACGATGATGGGAATGCTGGCCGTGGCAGGCTCCTGACGGAGGCGGCGGCACACCTCGTACCCGTTCATCCCCGGCATCATGATGTCCACGATCGCCAGGTCCGGCGGGCTTTCCACCGCCTTGCGCAGGCCGTCCTCTCCCTCCGCCGCGAGGATGACCTGGTGACCTCCCCGCTCTTCAAGCAACAGCCGAATCATCTGGAGGAGATCCGTGTTGTCATCGATCACCAGGATCCGAGCCATTCTGCACCTCCTTCGCACCTTTCCTGCTGGGCTTATTCTTCCTCTTCCACCACGCAGAACGCGCCGATGTGGCGTCTGTTGACCAGGATACCTCCTCCGGTGAAGGTTATGTCCGGGCGGAGGGAGACTCGGACCCGCCCGTCCAGCACGGCGATAAAGTCGTTGGGCTCCGTGGTCAACACCCGACGCAGATCGATCCTTGAGGAGAGGCGCAGATAGCCCACGATCTCGAACCCCGGCACGGTGAGGAAGATCTGCTGGAGGAATGTGCCCAGATAGCGCCCGTAAGCCTGTTTGCGGGAGAGAGCGTCCTCCTGATGGGGGACGACGGCGAAGGTGAGGTTGGCCTTGACCAGGTGTGGAGTGGGGTAGGTGGCCACGATCTCCCCTGGACGATCGAGGGGAGAGATGTAGGCATCCTCTAGACGGACGAAACTGGTGGTGGGATCGTTGAGGATGTCGGCGAGGTTCCTCTGCCGCACGTCCACGTGCCCGGAGATACGATAACTCTGGGTGAAGAAGTCCACCGCAAGCCATCCTGTGCGCAGGGTCTCCTCCATAAGCATCCCTCCTTGGCTGTGTGGTGGTCGGATCGTGCCGGGTTCATCCCTTATATAGTCGCTCCTAGACCGGACTAAGGTCCTCCCGATATGCAAGGTAGGGGCACTGATGACACCGCTGGAGGTGGAACTCCCGTATCTCAGGGCGCAGTTTGTCCGCGTGGAGGGATGGACAGACCGTACAGGGGACGATCTCCGCTTGGGCTGCCGCTTCGGGATCTTGTTGGAGGTCGCTCAGTGTGGAGAGGATGCGAAGGGGGCTGGACGTGCCGATGCGGAACCTCTCCGGGGTGCGCAATGCGGGGTCGAGCGCCCCGGCGTAGATCAACCGCACCACCGCCATCGCGTCCCGGATGCCCCCGGCCGCCTTGACCCCCAGGTCGGAGCCAACGGCCTCGCGCATCAGGCGGATGTGGTCGGGTGTGGCGCCGAAGGCCTCCATCCCCGTGGAGTTCTTGACGAAGTGGGCCCCCGCCTCTTTGGCGATCTGGCAGACAAGGGTGATCTCTTCGTCGACAAGTTCTGAGGAACGGATGATCACCTTGACATGCTCGCCATCGGCCGCCTCGACGACCGCTGCGATCTCCTGTCGGGTATAATCGGGGTTCTGTTTGAACCGGCCGACATTGATGACCATATCCAGTTCCACCCATCCAGGCCCTTCCCCGCGCAGGGTTCGGCTCTGGGAGACCACCTGCGCGGCCTGGTGGGCTTTCAGCGCGATGGGGAGTTTGCCCAGGGGGAAGTCGATCACGTAGCACTCCCGGACGCCGGACCCCTGTAGGAGACGGGGGAGAAGGTCGACCTCAACCGGGTTGACGCAGATGGAGTAGAAGCCGTGCTCCGTGGCCCAGCGGACCATCTCGTGGATCTTCGGTTCCTGGGTGTCTGCCTTGAGGTCGGTGACGTCGATCAAGGAGGCCAACCGCTGAGGGGTCAGCCAGCGGATGATCTCGGTCAATGCGTCGGGAGGGAACTTCACCAAGGGAAGACGGAACGGTTTCATCAGCCGTCACTCCTCTTCTTCGACAGGGGGGAACTGATAGTGGGGGAGGGGGCCCCAGTGTTGGGGAGGCCAATAGCAAAGCCACGCCTTGCCGACGATGTTCTCCCTGGGCAGCGGCCCCCACGAATGGGAGTCGCTCGAGCCTCCTCGGTTGTCCCCCAGGACGAAGTATTCGTCCGGCCCCAGTTCCCACGATCCGGTATAGGGCGTCGGGGTGGTGATGTAGGGCTCCTCCAGCCGGTAGCCGTTGATCCAAACCGCGCCCTCTCGGATCTCCACTTTCTCTCCCGGCAGGCCGATGATGCGCTTGATGTAGTCCTCGTGGGCCCCGTTAGGTGGGCGGAAGACGATGATGTCTCCCCGTTGGGGATCGCCCAGCCGGTAACTCAGTTTGCTGACGATGATGTATTGCCCGTTGTGCAAGGTGGGCTCCATGCTCGTTCCTCGCACCTGAAAGCGGCCGGTGAGGGCGTTGACGATGAGGAAGATGATGAGGGTCAGGAGCAGCGTCTCCACCAGGTCGCGGAGGAAGGACCTTCCTCCAAAGGTGCGTGCCAGGGAGACCTCCTGACCGTCCTCAGGACGGCCCGGCGGTGTTGGTTCGTCGAAGGTCGTTGGTTCCAAGGGTCGGATCCTCCTGCGTTGCGCGTTCTTTATTTGGATTATAGTACAGCCCGAGGAGAGGTCAACCGGCACGGCGAAGGTCGATCTCGCAGACGTCGCCCGGCGTCAGGCGGGGGGCGCAGGAGAAACGCTTCACAACGGCGTTGAGAAGGGATGGCCGATCGTAGGGGGAATCCTGTTGGGTCATCCTTCACTCCTGGACGGTTGTAGCGCTCGGGGGGATCGGTTCCATCTCTCCCCAGTTGGGTCCTGCTTTCAGGTCGACCTTCAGTGGGACCCGCAGGGGGTACACGGATTCCATCACCTGACGTACCAGGGGGGCCGTTGCGGACAGTTCCGCTTGGGGGACCTCCAGGATCAGTTCGTCGTGGACCTGGATGATCATCCGGGCCTTCAGCCCGCGCTCTTGAAGGGCCCGATGAAGGTGGAGCATAGCGAGTTTGATGATGTCGGCGGCGGAGCCCTGGATTGGGGCGTTGACCGCTTCCCGCTCCGCCCGGCGACGGGCCTGGTCTGTGCCGGGAGCGGTGCTCTGGAACACGGGGAAATACCGGCGGCGGCCTAGCAGCGTCTCCACGTACCCCTTGCTCTTGGCCTGGGCGATGGTCTTCTCCAGGTATCCCCGGACCTTGGGGAAGCGGCCGAAATACTGGGCGACGAAGTTCTCCGCCTCGGCCTGCGTGAGGCCGCTGTCGCGGGCCAGGCGGTAGGTGCTCATCCCATAGATCAGGCCGAAGTTGACCTGCTTGGCGAACCGACGCTGGTTAGGGGTTACCTGGTCCAAAGGGATGTCGAAGAGGGCGGCGGCGGTCGTGGCATGGATGTCCTCGCCCCGGCGGAACGCCTCCACAAGGCCGGGGTCGCCGCTGATGTGGGCCAGGACGCGCAGTTCGATCTGGGAATAGTCCGCGCCCAGCAGCACCCATCCCTGCGGTGCGATGAAGGCCTTCCGCACCTGCCGTCCTAGAGGGGAGCGGATGGGGATGTTCTGCAGGTTCGGCTCGCTGGAGGAGATGCGGCCGGTGACGGTCCCGGTCTGGTTGTAGGAGGTGTGGAGCCGACCGGTCTCGGGGTTGATCAGCATGGGCAAGGCGTCCACGTAGGTCGATTTCAGTTTGGCCAGTTCCCGCTGCTCCAGGATGCGCTCGATCACCGGGTGGGTGCCCCGCAACGATTCCAGCACGCTGGCGGCGACGGAGTAGCGGCCGGTGGCGGTGCGGGGGACGTTCCGGGTGGGGAGCCGCAGGACCTCGAAGAGGGCCTTCGCCAGTTGCTGGCCCGAGTTGACGTTGAACCGGTACCCCACCATCCGCTGGATCTCTTCCTCCAGTTCGGCCAACCGTCGGCCCAGGTCTTCGGACATCTTCTGGAGGAAGGGCACGTCCAGGGCGACGCCAGCCATCTCCATCGCCAGAAGTACCTCGACCAGGGGGATCTCCATTTGGGTGAACAGGTCCCAATGGCCCTTCTGGCGGAGTTCTGGTTCCAGGACGCCGACCAGCCGATGGGTGACGTCCACATCGGCGGCGGCGTAGGCAGCGACCTGCTCGATCCCCACCTCCGCCAGCGTGATCTGCTTGCGCCCGGACCCGATCAGGTCCTGCAGCGTGGTCATCTCGATCCCCAGTCGGATGAACGCCAGGTGTTTGAGGCCCAGGTTGCGACTGGCGGGATTGGTGAGCCATTCGGCGATCATCGTGTCGAACGCGAGTCCCTGGACCTTGATACCGTGTCGTGCCAGGACCCCCATATCGTACTTGGCGTTGTGGGCCTGTTTGGGGACGGCGGCGTCCTCCAAGATGGGCCGGACCGCCTCCAGGACCTGATGTTCGTCCAGTTGGGGCCCTTCCTGATGGCCCACGGGGATGTACCACCCCTCGCCCTCCCGGTCGGTGAAGGCGAGGCCGACCAGATCGGCGCGCATCGGGTCGGGGGAGGTGGTTTCGACGTCGAAGGTGACCGCCTTGGCCCGACGGAGCCGCTCGACCAGTTGGGCCAGTTGGTCGGGCGCGCGGACGACGTGGTGGCGGGTGGGCGATGATGGGGAGCGGCTCTTGCCGGAGGGGAAGAGGGTGAGTTGGTGGGCCGGCCCCTCCGACGCGGGCAGGCGGTTGATCAGGGAGCGGAACTCCAAACGGCGGAAAAGGTCGAGCACGCGCTCCCGGTCGAAGTGACGGGCCTTGCACGCCGCCAGGTCCAGTTTCACGGGCAGGTCGGTGTGAATGGTAGAGAGTTCCCTGCTGAGGAAAGCGGCCTCGCGCCCCTTCTCCAACGCCGTTCGGAAACGGGCGGGTTGGATCTCGTCCAGATGGTCGTAGATGGCCTCCAGGGAGCCGTATTGGCGAAGAAGCCGGGTCGCCGTCTTGTCTCCGATCCCTCCCACGCCCGGGATGTTGTCGGACTTGTCGCCGACCAGCGCTTTGTAGTCCCGCAGTTGGGCGGGGGAGAGGCCCCCGTAGCGCGCGCGGACCGCCTCCTCGTCGTAGATCTTTCCCTCGGAAAGCCGCCGACCGGCGAGGAAGACCTTTACGTGGGGGCCGACGAGCTGCAGGAGGTCGCGATCTCCCGTGACGATGAGGGTTTCCACTCCCTGCTCGGCGGCCTGGCGGGCCAACGTGCCCAGAAGGTCGTCCGCCTCGTACCCGTTCAGTTCGAAGATGGGGATGCCCAAGGCGTCCACGATCTGGCGGATCCGTCCCATCTGGATGTGCATTTCGTCGGGCATCCGGTCCCGCTGGCTCTTGTACTCGGGATAGACGAGGTCCCGTCCGGACCGTCCTGCGTCGAAGCAAACGGCGATGTAGTCGGGGTGGGATTCCTGGAGGATGTGCAGAAGGGTGGAGGTGAAGCCGTAGGTGGCGTTGGTGGGCTCTCCGTCGCGGGTGGCGAACCGGTCTACGGGCAGGGCGTGAAATGCCCGGTAGGCCAGGGCGTGTCCGTCGATAAGGACCAATTTAGGGGTCATTTTTCCAATCGCTTTCGGATGGCTTCGGCCGTCTCCCGGGAGCGGTGACGGATGATCCCCAGGGGGACCTTGCCCTCGATCAGGGCGGAGAGCAGCAGGTCCTCCACCAGGGCGAAGGAGTAGAGGATGTGCTCCCCCCCGCCGATGCTCTGCTCGAAGCGGAGCTGCTCTTTGCCCAGGATCTTGGCGACGCGGGCGGACGTCTGCCACGATTCGGCGATCGCCGCCGCGAGGTCCTGCACCTCCTCCGGAGACAGTTCCCCAACTTGGGCTATCACCCGATCGCCCTGGGTGAGCAAAACGGCCTTGGCCTGGATCTCGCTGGCCAGATGCGACATTTCCTGGAGGATCTCCTCGGTGAGGGCGTCCGCGGGCGGTGGGGAGGGGCGGTGGTGGGAGCCGTCCAGAGCGGAGCGAACCCGCGCCGGGAGGTCCGGCAGGAAGAAGGGCTTGGGGAGGGTCCCCTGCACCTCGATGCCATCCAGTTCGGGGGGAACGGCGTCCCCTTCCAGAGGGATGACGATGATGGCGAGGTTGGGGTGCTGCTCGCGCACCGCGCGCACGAGGTCGGGGGCGGGCATGTCCTCCACTCCCATGTCGACGATGACCAGGTCGTAGGGGGTAGCCGTGAGGGAATCCAGCGCGGCTCGACCGGTGTGCACGGCGGTTGCTTCAGCGTCGACCATCTCCGTGAGGCTCTGTACCAACATGGTGGCGAACGGAATATTGGGATCTACGACCAGGATACGTGGAGACACAAGCCTTGCCTCTGCAGTCGGGTTTCGACCCATTCTACCGTTTGGGCCGGAAAAGTCAAGGTGGTTCCGCGTTGCATTTCGTGTAGTCATCACACGCCGTTCCAATAAAGGACCGCGCCCCTGTTCTCTTGGAGTAGCATATCAGGCTATGCGAAATCCGGCCCCGCGCTTGTGGCCGAGCGCCGACGGTTGACGGGAGAAGGAATTCGATTACAATGTCCAGTAGGGAAGGGGCCCTA
>CAZOLN010000032.1:10189-22078 GCA_964580565.1 uncultured Anaerolineales bacterium | reverse complement strand
TTGATCTCGTAGATGCCCGGCTGCACCTTGATGGGCTCCTGCGGGTTGGTGTAGACGTTGGTCCGCCAGACCAGGAGGGCGTAGGCGGAGGCGGGGGTGAAGGTATCCAGGACGACGAAGCCGGCATACTTGGCGATGTGCTGCGCCGCCAACTGGGCCTCTTCGACCCCGTCGGATGCCCCTTCGCCAGGGAAGGCGATGATCGGGTAGCCCAACGGGCGGAAGTTCTTCTTCAGGGCCAGGCGGCGCAACTGGGTGAAGACGACCAGGGTGTTGGCCGGATCGCGCACGCCGGGATCCAGCACGATGTCCTGGACCCCCGCGCCCTTGATCTTCTCCGTCAGGTCGGCCAGTTCGTCCAGCGTGTCGGCGCGGGCGACGACGGGGAGCCCCTTCTCCTTCGCCACGGCGGCGACCGCTTCCCAGTTGTCGACGGTTGCAGCGTAGAGGAGCGGCTTGCCCTCCTCGTCCGCCTCCGCGCCGGCCTTCAGCACCTCCGGATCGGAGGCGATCAGGATGAAGGGCCTGTCGGTGACGGAACGGGCCGACTTCACCGCCTCGGCAAAGGTCCCCGCGTCGCCGGAGGCCGCCTCGATCGCCACGCCGTCGAGGAAAAGGTCCATCCCCACGTACTCGACGGTGTACCCCATCGCCTCCTCCACCGCCGCCTTGACGTCGTCGGTGTCCTTCACGCGGACGAAGAGGCCGCAGGGATGGTAGAAGGTCTTCTCATGGCGGAACATCACCGTCTCGTTGCCCACCTCCACCTTGTGGCCCGGCCCTTGGACGGCGACCAGGCGGATGGGGGGCGCCGAGGCGGCGGCCAACTGAGCCTTGGCCTCCTCAGAGACGTATGGACAGGCCGAAAGTTCCGCCTGCTTGGCCGCCAGTTTCATCGCGAAGGCCAGGCAGGTGGGGAAGCCACATTCCTTACAGTTGGTCTGTGGCAGGAGTTTGTAGATCTGAAGCCCCGTGAGTGCCATCGTTCCTCCCCCCTACTTCTCCATCAGCCGATCGACGAAGGACCGGACCCGTTTGAGCGTCTCCGGATGCCGCAGGACGACGATGTCGGCGCCCGCCTCGATGAGCACGGTCGCCGTGATCGTCTCCCACAGGATGGCCCGCTCTCTCCAGTCGCCCCAGGCGGCCGGGACCCCCTCGCCGACCTTGGACTCCTTTTGCCGCCAGGCCTCGTAGCCAGGGGTGATCAGCATCGGTAACTGGGTCATCTTATCCCCCTGGAGCGCAGCGATGCGCAGCCGCTCCATCACCGAGTACCCGTATTCGATGCCGTACCCCAGGCCAGCGGTGGTGGGATCCATGATGATCCGGTCCAACGGCAGGCCCATATCGGAGATGAGGATGTTCAACTGCTTGGCCAGGTTGACGTCCATCGCCGTGCGGCCGTTGACGAGATGGCCGTTGGCGAGGGCAGCGGCGACGATGGTGCGGTAGTTCTTCTCCTCGCAGATCCCCAACACCACCCGCTCGCCGGCCGCTTCCTCGGCCACCGCCACCAGGAGTTCGTTGTCGGCCTCCACCTGGCCCGGCCCGAAGATGAGGAGGGGCAGGCCGGTGGCCTCCAACACGGCGCGGGTGACCGCCTTAGCATCGTCGGCCGTGGTGGGCTCGCTGCCGTCTTTGGTGAGGCTCAACTGAAGGAGGACCAGGTCCGCCCCCGCCTCCTCGGCGGCCTTCGCCCACTTCGCCGGGTCGTCCACCACATCGCCCCACGCCTCCAGCAACAGCGGCGACCAGTCGTCGGGACGGCGGTCGGCGATCTCGATGGCGAGGCGGGGTGGATTGGGGATTTCCCCCTCAAAGTGGAGGAAGGGCAAGGTGGTCTCACCGCCAACGGTCACGGTGCGGCTGCGGGTGCCACCCTCCTCCGCGGTGGCTCCCAGCGTCACCTCCAACACCTTCCCCGTCCACTTCTCGACAGGTATCTCCACCGCCATAGGAACAACCTCCTTACATGCGTTGACTAGCAAGACGCTCCCCCGCGGACAGGGCGCCACATCATAAGCATAGGCCCAACGATGACTCCCGTCAAGTGACGCCCCTCCCCGCCAGGGATGACGTTTCTCCGGTTTCTACACAGGGACGGGGGTCGTCGTCGCAGGGCGGCGACGACCCCCGTCCCGCGCCGCCCTCCAGCCGATCGGAACCGGCTAGAAGATGGGCGGCATCGTCAGCGCCGGATGTCCTTTCTCCTCGAGGAACTTCAGCAGGCCCTCGACATCGGTGCAGATGGTCTCATCGGCCACCTTGTCCAGGAAGTCCGGATCCCCGATCCGCTCGCAGACCTGCTTCAGCTCCTCGGCCATCGTCTGCTTGAGGAAGGAGGACATCCAGACCACCCGCTTGAAGCCGCCGTCGGCGGAGATGAACTTGGGGCTGGTCAGGTAATACTTGCCGACGCCCATAATGCCCGGCGTCTGCAGGCCACCGCCCGCCATCCCGGCCAAGGTGGAGAAGGTCATCCCGGCGGGGGTCATGCTCGGGTCCTCCCGGCTGACCACCATCACCCCGTTGGCCTCGGGGATGACCATGACGATGCACTCGAAGCAGCCGCAGGCGGTCATCGGGTTCTCCATGATGGAGTACATCGCCACCTGCTCCACCGTGCCGTGGGAGGCCTGCCGGGCGTACTCGTTGACCCCCGTGAAGTACCCCTTCACCGGATCCAGGCACTCCCCCTTGGGGATGGGCTGGTTGGGACCGGTGGGGTTGATCTCGTAGGAGGCCTTGCAGTCCAGCCAGTTGTAGGCCCCGCACAGCCCCAACCGCTGCGGACTGACGACGCAGACGTGGTTGGGGGCGAAGGACTGGCAGAGGATGCAGGAGTAGAAGGTGTCCACCGCCTCGTCGGTCAGGTCGGCCAACCGCCGGTTGCGCCGCTCGTAAGCCTCCCGGGCCTTCTCCAGCCATTCGGCGTGGAGTTCGGGGTCGGTGATGATCTTCACCTGGACCTTGTCCACGATGGCCCCGAAGTCGGAGTGGAGCCGGGCGTAGAGGATCTCGCCGAAGTGGCGGAGGTTGAACCCCTTCTCCGCCGCCGTCTTGGAGATGCGGATCCAGGTGATGTCCCGCTGGCCGATGTGCTGGACGCCGTTGGCGCCGTTGATGAAGTAGTGGATCTGCCGCTCCAAGACCGGCTCGAAGTCCTCCTGCATCTTCCGCCCGGCCACCTCGACCAGGATCCCCAGGTCCATCGCCCCACCGACCTCCACATCCTCGAAGCCGGGGCCGATGACCTCGATCTTCCCGTCCTCCACCTGGTCCATCGGGACCATCCGCAGGTACTCGAAGGCGCGGCTGTACTTGCCGCCGAACTCGATCCGCATATCGGCGCGGCGGACCACCTCGCCCTCGAAGGCGGAGCCGTAGGGGACCGGGATGGGCACCTCGGTGATCTTCACCTTGACGCCGCGCACCTCGATGGCCCGCTGGACCAACTTGGCGGCCTTCTCCTCCTCGGTCTCGGCGTCGATCTCGTTCCAGGGCATCGAGATGACGTGCTCGTACCGGGTGACGCCGGTGGGCAGGATCTCGGGGATGACGGTGTCGGCGATGGTGGGGAAGCCGTAGGAGATGGCGCCAGCAGCGGCGGCGTACTTCAGGTCGTCCACCTCACCCAGCGCCAGGACGAAGGCGAAGACGCGGAACTTGTTGTAGAGGAGGATCTCCCGCCACTGACCGGGCTTCAGGCCGCCGAAGGTCAACGCCGAGCGGGTGGCGAACCCCAGAGCGTAGATGGCGGAGATGGTGTCCCGGCCGAAGGGGATGATGTAGGTATCGTACCCCATCTCCACCCCTTCCTCGGCCAACTGATCGATGACGGACCGGCCGTTGACGTTGCCGGAGAGGAAGATGAGGATGTTCCGCCGCTGGAGCTCCCGCACGATGGCGACGGCCGCCTCGTTGCTGGCCGCCGCGCCGACGATGGCGGCGAAGCCCGGCATCCGGCCGTCCACCAACTGGATGCCCCAGGAGCGCAACTGGATGTCGTCGATGGGGCCGTTGAGGTGTCCCTCCTCCAGGCCGGGATAATCGGTACAGCCGGCCAACTGGAGGCCCGGGTACCGCTCTGGCTGCTCCCCCAGGGCGAACCGTATTCCCTCAATCGCCTCCGCCGCCAGCAAGGTCGCCATCCCACAGTCCAACGTCTCCCCCAGATAGGGGGTCCAAACCTTCCCATCCGGCGGGGCATGGAGCAACTTCTTGGCGTGCTCCACCACGGGCACCAGGTCGTCCAGTTTGGTCACCTCGTGCCCCAGCATCCCGTAGATGACCGGCAGGTAGTAGGCCGTGTTGGGGAAGGCGACCGGGGTGTCCCCGCCCTTCTCGGCGATGGCCTTGTTCAGCAGTTGCTCCGCCTCGGCCACGAGGGCGTTGGCCCCGCGAATTGCTCGGGTCGCGATGTATCGAGACATTTCCCTTCACCTCCCCCTTATTTCTTCCCGTAGATCGCTTCGATCCGCTCCTCGAGGGGCAGTTCCAGCACCTCGCGGATCCGCCAGTCGCCGGACCTACCCCACTTGGAAGGATCGTACTCGGGCAGGCCAAGGTCGGCCCGCTTCTTGTCGATGTGGGCCAGCGCGCGGCGGACGATCTCGTCGCCATCGGGGATGAACTCCAGCCGCCCGCCGACCTTCTTCTCCCAGCCCTCACTGATCAGGCGGACCACCTCCTCGCTTCCGCGGACCGGCCCCTCGCCGCCCATGATGACGTAAGCACCGGATGCGACGCAGTAGGTCGCGATCGAGATGGCCTTCTCGCTCATCCACTCCGGCGCCATACCGACGGCCGGGATGTCGGCGATGTCCTCGCCCAGGCCACCCTCGGTGGCCATCTGAGCCAGGACGGTGAGGATGCGGGAGTTGTCGACGCAGGAGCCCAGGTGGAGCACCGGCGAGATGCCGATCGCCTCGCAGACCTCCCGCAGGCCCGGCCCGGCCAACTCCATCGCCGCCTCGGGGGTCATATACCCGGCCTTAGCCCCGGCGATGGCCCCGCAGCCTGTCTCCACCACCAGGACGTCGTTCTTGAGGAACTGCTCGACGACGTACCGGTGGAGTTCGTCGTGGCACATCCGGGCGTTGTTGCAGCCGATGTTGGCGACCACGCCTCGGATACGGCCGGCGATGATGGCGTCGTTGAGCGGGCGGAAGGAGCCGCGGTAGAAGCCGCCGAGGGCGTAGTTGATGTACTCGTGGGAGAAGCCGGGGACCAGCGGGTTGCGGATGTCGGGGATGAAGGTTTCCCCTCGCTCGGGGAAGCGGTCGATGGCCCGACGGACGATCTCCTTGGCGATCTCCAATGCCCGTCGCTCGTCGAACTCGATGTGGGTCGCGCCGGTGATCTTCACCTTGGGCGAGGTGGTGATCAGTTCGGTGTGGAACTGCTCGGCAACGGGGACCAGCCCCTGCATGATGCACTGGACGTCCACCACCATCGCCTCGACGGCGCCGGTGAGGATGGCCAACTCCTGCTGGAGGAAGTTGCCCGCCAGGGGGATGCCCTCCCGCATCAGCGTCTCGTTGGCGGTGCAGCAGATGCCGGTAAGGTTGATCCCCTCGGCCCCCTTGCTCTTGGCGTACTCGATCATCTCGGGGTCCTGCGCCGCGGCGACGATCATCTCGGAGAGGGTAGGCTCGTGCCCGTGGACGATGATGTTGACCATATCCTCGCGCAGGACGCCCAGGTTGGCCTCGGAGCGGACGGGGGAGGGCGTGCCGAAGAGGATGTCCGAGATGTCGGTGGCGAGCATCGATCCGCCCCACCCGTCGGATAGCGCACAGCGCATCGCCTGGTCCAGCAGGTGCTCGGCGTCCTGGTCGTTGCCGATGTGGGTCCGGTGGAGCAGATCCACAATCTCTCTGTCGATGCTGCGGGGTGCGATCCCCAGTTCCCGCCAGATCTGCTGCCGCTTGGGCGGAGCCCGCTTCACGTAGAGCAGTTCGCCCTCCACGCGGCCGAACTCCCCCAGCGCCACGAGCGCCACGTCGCGGGCGATCTCGGCGATCTCCCGCCCATCGGTCTTGACGTCCAGGTACCCGGCGACCTCCATCAGCTTGTAGGGGTCGCGGATCTTGTAGTCGGGTGCATGGCCCTCGGCCGCCTCCAGCAGCGTGTAGGCCAGGTCGCGGCCGTGGTCGGAGTGGGCCGCCGCGCCCACAGCCACCATCCGACAGAAGTTCCGCGCCACGACCGTCGCCCGCGTCGCGCCGCAGACGCCGCGGTCGGTCTTGCCGACCAGTCGACAGGGCCCCATCGCGCAGTTCTTGCAGCAGAGCCCTTCGGCGCCGATGGGACAGGGGACGATCTCGTCCGCCCGCGTGAACGACGTCTCCGCCTCCAGCCGCAGGGCATGCTCCAACAACGCAACGGTCGCCTCGTCCCGGCTGGCCTCCTCCGGTTTCCTCATCTTCTTCGCCATATCTCACCTCACTCCCAATCTACCACTTCCGGAAGTCTCCGGACATCTCCACGTCGGCCTGGTAGGTCTCGCTCATCCGGAAGCCCAGGACCTCCCACTTGGGATCGCGGGCCTTCTCGTCCCGCTGAGCCAGGATGGGGGTCTCCCCCTCTCCCACCGGATAGCCCGCCTCGGCCAGGGCCTTCTCGATCGCATCGGGAGCGATCTTGCCGGGATCGTAGGTGACCAGAACCTGCTTCCAGGCCGAACTCGCGTACACGTCTTCGACCCCCTCCAGACTTCCCAGCACATCCCGCACCTTCAGCACGTGATGGTCGGCCCAGAGGAGCGGCACATCCAGCACGATCTTCTCCATAACACCCACTCCTTTCTCTCTGCATATCACGTGTTCCGTGCCCCGTCCTCCGCGGACGGGACACGGAACACCCTCTACGAAACACGTCCCCTAGAACAACCCCACGATCTTGCCCGTCTCCACATCGATGTCGATGTCCATGTAGGCCGGGTGGGTCGCCAGGCCGGGCATGGTCCGCATCTTGCCGATGAGCGGGTAGATGAAGCCGGCGCCGACGCTGGCGCGGACCTCCCGCACCGGCAGGGTGTAACCGGACGGCGCGCCCTTCCAGTCGGGGTCGTGGCTGATGCTCAGGTGGGTCTTGGCCATGCAGATGGGCAGGTTGCCGAAGCCCGCTTTCTCGAATGCCTCGATCTGTTGGTCGGCCAGCGGCTCGTAGGTGACGCCCGCCGCGCTGTAGATCTCCTTGGCGATGGTCTCGATCTTCTTCTTGATGGGCCAGTCCAGCGGGTAGAGGAACTGGAAGTTGCTGGGCTTCTCGCAGGCCGCGACCACCGCCTCGGCCAGTTTGGCCGCGCCCTCTCCGCCCTCGGCCCAGTGCTTGGTGACCACCGCGTCCTCGGCCCCCTGGGCGACCGCGTACTCGCGGACCATCTCCCATTCCGCCTCGGTGTCGGTCTTGAAGGCGTTGATGGCGACCACCACCGGGATGCCGAAGCGGAGGGCGTTCTTGATGTGAGCACCCAGGTTGCAGAGCCCCTTCTCCAGAAGTTCCAGGTTCTCCTCGGTGTAGGCCGGGTCCAGCGGGAGACCGGGCTTCACCGTGGGGCCGCCGCCGTGCATCTTGAGGGCCCGCACCGTCGCTACCAGGACCACGGCGTTGGGGATCAGGCCGGAGTAGCGGCACTTGATGTTGAAGAACTTCTCCATCCCGATGTCGGCGCCGAAGCCGCTCTCGGTGACCACGTAGTCCACCAACTTGACGGCGATCAGGTCGGCGATGATGGAGGAGTTGCCGTGGGCGATGTTGGCAAAGGGCCCGGCGTGGACGAAGGCGGGCTGGCCCTCAAGGGTCTGCATCAGGTTGGGCATCAGGGCGTCCTTGAGGAGCACCGTCACCGCCCCGGCGACCTTCATATCCTCCAGAGTGACCGGGTTGCCCTTCTTGTCCATCGCCACCACCACCCGACCGACCCGCTCCCGCAGGTCCTTCAGGCTGGTGGCCAGGGCGAGGATGGCCATCAGCTCGCTGGCGACGGTGATGTCGAAACCGGTCTTGCGGGGGAAGATGGGGCTCAGGTGCGCGTCGTTGAAGCCGACCTCGATCTCGCGCAGGGAGCGGTCACAGACATCGACCACGCGGTTCCACATGATCGTGTCGGGGTCGATGTCCAATCGCCGGTCAATGCCGCGCCTGCGCAGGGCCTCGTCCGACTGGCGGCTTTCGTGGAACATCCGGGTGTCGAGCGCAGCGGCCACCAGGTTGTGGGCGACGCCGATGGCGTGGATGTCGCCGGTGAGGTGGAGGTTGAAGTCCTCCATCGGGATGATCTGGCTGTAGCCGCCGCCGGCCGCGCCGCCCTTGATGTTGAAGGTGGGCCCCATGCTCGGCTGGCGGATGCAGCACATCACCCGCTTGCCCAGCACGGTGCCGAGCGCCTGGGTGAGCCCCACGGTCGTCGTGGTCTTGCCCTCACCAAGCGGGGTCGGCGTGATGGCGGTCACGTCGATGTACTTGGCGTTGGGCCGGTCCTTGAACCGCTCCAGGACATCGAGGTGGACCTTGGCCTTGTACTTGCCGTAGAGGTCCAGATCATCCTCCGTGAGGCCCAGGCTCTCGGCGATCTTGACGATGGGGATCAACTCGGCAGACTGGGCGATCTCAATATCGCTAGGGACCGGATAGACGCGCTTGACGGGCATCGTATGACCTCCTGACAAATTGTGATGGTCGACTCAACGGATCCCGGCAGAAGCCGGGTCGATCACCGAGCCTCACTTCGCCCCTCTGGGACCAGATACGCCGCGCGAGGCAGGAGCGGAGCTACCTCGATCTCCACCGCCTGGCGCATCAGCTGGCCGGAGAGGTGGAGCAGCGTATCCCCTAGACTCCGCTCGACGGTCATCCCTGCAAGGCACGGGTAGTGATGGTGGTAGAGGCCAGCCTGGTGCACAGCCTCCTCCACCGGGACCCCCACCAGCCGCTCCGCCACGAACCGCGCGCAGCCGCAGGCCGCGTCCCGCTCGACCTCCACTGCCTTCACCACGCCGTCCTCGCAGTGGATGCGGAAGACCGGCCGCCCGAAGTGGCGGGCGAACTCCGAGATCCAGGGGTTGGCGTAGGCCACCCGCTGGTGTCGGACGTTGTACCCATCCTCGGTAAGGGAACAAAAAGGCCGGGGGAAGACCGCTTCCACCCCCAGCCTGCGCAATCGCTCCTGCAACTGGCGGATCAACCCCTCGGGAAGCCAGGCCAGATGGTCCACCGGGGCGATCACCGCCCGCGCGTCCGCGCGACGGACGATGTCCGGGATCAACTGAGCGGTGGCTGGACTCTCCCCCAGGGCGAGGATCAGATCGGCGGGAGGGACGTGGAGAGGCAGGTAATGCTCCGGGTCGTCCAAAACAGCCGGGAGGTCGGGCGGACGCCAGGATTCCACCGTCCACCCCTGGGGGCCGAAGGCCCGGACGTTCTCCACGATGCGCTGACCGTACCGCCCCTGGACGATGGCGAAGATGCGCATCGTAGCAGGCCGTGGGCCGCCCCACTCCAGCGGCTGCCGGATCGCCTCGACCAGATCCTCTACCTGCCGCCCCACCTTGGTCTGGTGGTAGTAAATGCGGATCCGGTTGTCGTCCAGGTTGAGGGCGACGACCTTCACGCCGGGGAGTTCCTGGAAGAGGCGGGAAAGCAGGCTCTCCTGCTCCCCCCCAGAAGCACCGACCACCACGACATCAGGGAGGATCTCCCGAAGGTGATCGAAGGTCTCGGGCGCGACGCTCCCCGCCCCAACGACCTCCAGACCCGGTTGCCCCCGCAACAGGGTCTCGACCCCTTCGGCGAAGAGGGGATGTGCGGTGAGAACGAAAACGCGACAGGAGTGCATAATGACCGCCGGTCAGTTAACCGGCGCCTATCATACCGTCACACCCTCGCCATGTCTATAGCGCAGTTGGACCATTTTGGTCCCCAAATAGTCCTTATAGACTATCCCCAGGGAGGAGTCCGCACCGGACGGCGTAGACGGCCGCCTGGACCCGGTTGCGCAACCCCAGTTTCTCCAGGATGTTGCGCACGTGGTTGCGGACGGTGTTGACGGCGATGTCCAATTCGGCAGCGATCTCGGTGTTGGAGAGGCCCTCGGCGAGGAGGACAAGCACCTCCCGCTCGCGGGGGGTGAGGACATCGGGGGCGACGGGAGGGGTGAGAGGCCGCCCACGACGGGCCAGGCGACGCATCAGGACGCCGGCCATCGTGCGCGAAAGGGGGACCTCCCCCTGGGCCAGACCTCGCAGTTCCTGAAACAGCCCCTCCGGCCGCATATCCTTGACCAGATACCCGTCGGCCCCGCACCGGATGGCGGCGAAGAAATCCTGCTCGTCCTCGGAGACGCTGAGCATCACCACGCGGACGTCGGGGATCTCCCGCTTGATGCGGCGGGTCGCCTCCAGCCCGTCGCACACCGGCATCCGCAGGTCCATCAGCACCACGTCGGGCCGGAGCACACGGGCCTGCTCCAGCGCCTCCAACCCGTCAGCCGCCTCCCCCACCACCTCAAAGTCGGGCTGGGCGTCCAGCAGCCGGGCCAGGCCCTTGCGGAAGAGGATGTGGTCGTCCACCAGCAAGATGCGTAACGGATTCATTATCCCATCCGTGGGAATTATAAATCAACAGGGCGAGATTGCAACGGGGGATCTACTGAGGTTCGGACGTGAGTTCGGACATGGCCTCCCGATTGGAAAACCACAGAGGCACAGAGACCACAGAGTTTCTCAGTTTTTGAGGTTTCTCCGTGCCCTCTGCGCCTCTGTGGTGAAAAAAGGTGTATGTCCGAACTCATGTCCGAAGGTCAGGGGATCTACAGTGATCACCCACAGAGGTACAGAGGGCGCAGAGTCCTGCGGTTTTCTCCGCTCCCTGCGCCCCTGCGGTAAGATCTGGGTGACCCGCGGGGCTTACCTCCCTGCCTCGGCAAGGAGCCGGTGAACCTCCAGCGGTTCTCCCCGCGCGGGATCGCGCGCCAGGGCAAGGGCCTCCTGGGGACACCGCAGGACGCAGACGCCGCAACCCATGCAGACCCCCTCATCCACCACAGCCACTCCATCCTCCACAACGACCGCGCCAAAGGGGCAGACCTCGGCGCAGAGTCCGCATCCGACACAACGGTCGGGATCCACCTGGCTGACGTAGCCGGAGGAGGCCAGCATGGGGGTGCCCCGCTGATGGGCCTGCATCGCCCCACAGCAGCAGGAACAGCAGTTGCAGATGGCGTAGAACCGATCCAGCATCGCGTCTTTGAAGAAGGCGTGGTGGACATGCCCCCGGGCGGCCTCTGCCCGGAGGATCTCCACCGCCTCTTCGGGCGAGATGCGGCGGGCCCGGCGGGGATGATACTCGAGAATGAGAGAGACAAAAGGCTCGCCGATCACGAGGCAGACGTCCAGCGGCTCGCAGGGATCAGCCCGCGAGGCACGGCAGGGGCACTCGATCACCGCGATGTGATCGGGGTTCTCGAGGACGATGTCCCGCGCCCGTGCGTAGGGGACCACCCGCTCCAGGTCGGTCAGCCGGATCTCCTTGCCGATGGTGACCAGTTGCGTCGCGGCCTCCAGCGGGACGACCTTGCCGTGGTAGGTGTCGGCGATCGTGCCGCCGGTGCGGGCAGGCAGCAGGTGACCCAGCCCGCGGACCAGGGGGCCCAACAGACGGGCCAACGGGTGCTCTCCGGTGCCGATGCCGATGTAGAGATAGGGCCAGCGGGCGTAGACGTAGCCGTGGAGGAGGTCGAGAAGGGAATAACCCGGCGTGCGGCGGGCCTCCTGGAGGAACGACCGGGCGGCCGGGGAGAGGCGACGTTCCAGCCAGGATGGAAAATTCATTCAAGATCCTCCTTCTCCGCCAAAACGGCGGATGGATTCAGCCGATCCCGCT
>CAZOLN010000032.1:0-10089 GCA_964580565.1 uncultured Anaerolineales bacterium | reverse complement strand
CATTCAAGATCCTCCTTCTCCGCCAAAACGGCGGATGGATTCAGCCGATCCCGCTGTGATAGAGATTCTTACGACAATAACCGCTCAAACAGCGCCTCATATCCCGCCGCCGTCCGGTCGGTGTTCCACCGGGAGACGATCTCCTCGCGCGGCCGGACATACCGGTCGCGGTTGCTCACTACACGAAGAATCGCCTCCGCCAGAGCGCGGCTGTCGCCGATGGGGACCACCTCCCCCATCCCGGTCTGCAACACCGGCTGGCGCACCCCCGGCAGGTCGCTGGCGATGGACGGCGTGCCGCACAGCATCGCCTCCACCTGCACCAGGCCGAAGGACTCGGTGGAGTTGAGGCTGGGCACGACGATGACGTCCAGATTGGGGTAGAAGGCCGCCATCTCCTTCGGGCTCAACACGCCCAGAAAAGTCCATCGATCCTTATACCGCTCGAAAAGGGGAGCCAGCCGTCGGGCGTAGGCCTCCTCTCCCAGGACGTTCTGGTACTGCCCGGCGAAGAGGACCCGCGCGTTCGGATATTCCTCCAAGATGCGCGGCAGGGCATCCAGCAGGACCTCCACCCCCTTCTCCGCCGCCAACCGCGCCGCCATCCCGATGACCGGCCCACTCCTATCCAGCCCGTGCCGGCGGGCGAACGCCTCCACCTCCTCCGGCGAGGCCGGGGGCAGTTCCACCGGCGGGGGGATGACCTCTACCTTGTGACCGAAACGGGAGAGGTAGGGCGAGTGAGTGGCGAAATCCCGGGTGTAGGCCACGATCCGGTCCGCCAGAAGACCGGCCAGGTGGTTCATCCCGTGCACCACCAGGTTGACGAACCGGTTGAACAACCCCGGCGGCAGTTTCAGATCGCAGTGATAGGTCAGCGTGGACGGCTTCCCCATCACCCGGGCGCGGGCCGCCACCCCCGCTGCGTCGAACTGGGGAAGGTGAAGGCTGACCACGTCGTGCTCCCGCACCAATCGCGTGGCGACGAAGCCGAAGGTGGGCATAATGACCCCCTTGCTGACGCGGAAGGCGACCGGCACCCGCACCACCCGCACGCCGTCCTGCTCCTCCTCCAGCGGCAGCGACCGGTCGTAGCGGGAGGTCATCACCGTGACCTGGTGGCCCCGCTTCGCCAACCCCCGCGCCAGCCGCTCAACGTAGATCGTGAGGCCGCTCACGTGAGGGCGGTAGTAGGTGAGGACGATGAGCACCTTCATCCAGAACCACCTCCCTTCAAGTGACAGGGAGACATGGGAGACAAGGAGACCTCAATCACCCAATCACCCAATCACCCAGTCACCCAGTCACCCAATCACCCAAAATACCCCACCACCCACTCGTACAACCTCCGTATCCCCTCCTCCACGCCGACGCGGGGCTCCCACCCCAACTCCCGCCGCGCCTTACGGATGTCGGAGACGTAGACCCGCTGGTCGCCCGGCCGCCAGTCGCCGTAGGAGACCGGGATGGGGTGGCCCACCAGCCGTTCCAGCAGCGGCCCGAACTCCGCCCAGACCGAGAGGGTATGCGACGGGCCACCGCCCACGTTGTAGACCTGCCCCGCCGCCACGTCGATCCGCTCCACCGCCAGGTCGTACAGGTCCAGCAGATCATCAATATACAGCAGATCCCGCACCTGTTTGCCGTCCCCGTAGATCGTGATGGGCCGACCCGTGACCGCAGCGATGACGAACCAGGCCACCCATCCCTGGTCCTCCACTCCCATCTGATGCGGCCCGTAGATGCAACTCTGCCGGAAGACTACCGTCGGCAGGCCGTAGATGCGGGCGTAGTCGCGGACGTACTGGTCGCCCGTCCCTTTGGAACAGCCGTAGGGGGAATGGAAATCCAACGGTCGGGTCTCCGGCACCCCCTCGGGAAGATCGCGATACCGGTAGCGGGTCGGTTCCTCCACCACGGCCACGTCCTCCATCCCGCCGTACACCTTGTTGGTGGAGGCGTAGAGCACGATGGGACGCCGGCCCGAGAGACGAGCCGCCTCCAGCACGTTGAAGGTCCCCAGTGCGTTGACCTCGAAGTCGGTCCGGGGGTCCTCCACCGACGTCGTCACCGCCACCTGCGCGGCCAGGTGGACGATCACGTCGGCCCCCCGCGCCGCCTCCGCCAGCGGTTCGAAGTCCCGCACGTCGGCCACGATCAACTCGAAGGCCCTCTCCCTATGCTCGGACCGAAGCCAATCGACGTTGGCCTCCGTCCCGCGGCGGGAGAGGTTGTCGTAGATCACCACCTCCTCCCCCCGCGCCAGCAGCCGGTGGGCGTAGTTGACGCCGATGAACCCGGCCCCTCCCGTGATCAGGTATCGTCTCACTTTACTCCTCCTGACCACAGAGGCACAGAGGACACAGAGATTTCCTTCTTTTCCCTCTAGAAATCCATCCCTCCGTGCCCTCTGTGTCTCTGTGGTTATATCCAACACCCCAGGGTCAGCGACCGACCTGCTCCCGCACCCACCCCAGGGAGATGCTCTCCCGCGCCAGGCCGACCAGGCCCAGGGCACACATCATCAGGTATTGGAAGGCGTGGGCGGCAAAGGCGATGGTGACGGCCTGGTCTACCGGAACGTCGAAAGGGACCGTGAGGGCGTAGCGGGCGACGGCGTGGAAGACGCCCACGGTCCCCGGCGACGACGGCACCGCCATCCCCAGGCCGATCACGCAGACCAGGAACGGCGCAGCCAGAAGCGGGGGGCGCGGAAGAAACGCCCGCAGCAGCGTCCAGTAGAAGAAGACCACCCAGAACCAGGCGACGACCGACCAGAAGAGCAGCGCCAACCCCCGCCGCCCGGAGCGAAGGGGGGCCAACCCCTCGAACAGGCCGTCGAACCGGTCGGCCCACCGGTCCACGTCCAGGCGCGGGATCCGGCCCAGCGCCCAACGGACCGCCCGGCGGCCCCACTCGGGGCGGAAAGCCAGCGCGACCAGGGCCGCCAGCGCGGCCAGCGCCGCCCCTCCCGCGATCAATCCAGCCCCCATCGCCCGTCCCGCCCCGGCGACGAAGGGGGCAAGCCCCGCCAGGAGAACCACCACCATCACCATATCCAGCACCCGCTCCACCACCACCGTGGAGAGGGCCGCCGCCGTGGAGACCTCTCCGGACCGGCCGATCACCACCGCCCGGGCGGGGTCGCCCAACCGGAACGGGAGGACGTTGCTGACCAGGTAACCGATGTTGGTGACCCAGAAACACCGGGGGAGAGAGACCTGCGGACCGAGGAGCAACCGCCAGCGGACGGCACGGGCGAACAGGTAGGCCAGGATCCCCAATGCGGTGGGCAACAGCCAGACGTAGTCCGCCTCGGCCAGCGCCCGCGCCACCTCCGCGAGGTCGATCCCCACCAGGGCCAGGGCCAGGGCAGCGAGGCTGACCACCAGCCCGATCCAAAACTGCCATCGACGCTTCACAGGGGTCGATTATACCATAGTTGCCCAGGCGACCAAAAGTGCTATACTAGCCACCTGACCCCCTTCTACGACCAAGCCGTCGCCCATCCGGGCGACGAGGAGGAAGCGGAATGAAGATCAGCCTAACGATCAACGGCGAACGAAAAGTCCTGGAGATCGTTCCTAACGAAACCCTCTTGCGCGTCTTACGGCGGGAGGGTTTTTTCAGCGTCAAGCACGGCTGCGAGGACGGGACCTGCGGCGCGTGCACCGTCCTGGTGAACGGAGAGCCGAGGTTGAGTTGCATCACGCTGGCAGCGCAAGTGGACGGCGCGGAGATCACCACCGTCGAAGGCTTGAGCGGCCCACAGATGCGCGGATGGAAGGGGAGCGCGCCGCTCCACCCGATCCAGCAGGCGTTCATCGAGACCGGGGCGATGCAGAGCGGGTACGATGCGCCAGCGATGATCCTCGTTGCCAAAGCCCTCCTCGACCGGAACCCCAACCCCACCGAGGAAGAGGTGCGCGACGCCCTCAGCGGGGTCCTCTCTCGCGAGACCGGGTACGTCAAGCCGGTCCAGGCGGTGCTGCGGGCGGCGGCGATACTCCGCGGCGAGGAGGTCCCACCCATCGAGGCCGCGCCGGAGGCGGTCCCGATGCCGCCGGAGCTGCTGCCTCCCCCCGAGGAGCCCCCACCGGAGCCCGCAGGCCCCGGGCCCGCTGTCCAAACCGTCGTCTTCCCCCGCTTGGTGGTCACCGAAGAGGCGAAGCCCCTTCAGGTGGTCGGGAAGCCGGAGCCGAAGGTGGACGCGCTGAAGTTGGTGCAGGGCAAACCGGCCTTCGCCGCCGACGTCCAGATGCCGGGGATGCTCTACGCGAAGATCCTCCGCAGCCCCGTCGCCCACGCCCGCATCAAGCGGATCGACACCAGCCGCGCCGAAGCCCTGCCGGGGGTCCACGCCGTCCTCACTTACAAGGACATCCCCCGCGTCGTCTTCTCCACGGCGGGTCAATCCGACCCCATCCCCGGCCCCCTGGACTTCGTGAGCCTGGATAGCAAGGTCCGGTACGTGGGCGACCGGGTGGCAGCGGTCGCGGCGGAGAGCCCGGAGATCGCCGAGCAGGCCCTCCGGCTCATCGAGGTCGAGTACGAGGAACTGCCCGCCGTGCTCGACCCCCGGGAGGCGATGGAGCCCGGTGCGCCGGTCATCCACGACGAGCCGGACTACGTCCCCTTCGGCGAATGCGATCCCGCCCGCAACCTGGCCGCCCGCATCCGCATCGAACTGGGGGATGTGGACGCGGCGATGGAGGAAGCGGACCTCGTCTTCGAGGGGGAGTACGAGGTCCAGCGGGTGCAGGCCGCCCCCATCGAGCCGTGGGTCTGCCTGACCTACTGGGACGAGGACGACCGGCTGGTCATCCGAACCTCCACCCAGGTCCCCTTCCACGTCCGCCGCATCCTGGCCCCGGTCCTGGGCCTGCCCGAAAAGCGCATCCGGGTGATCAAGCCGCGCATCGGCGGGGGGTTCGGCAACAAGCAGGAGATCTACGAGGACATCTGCGCCCACCTGACCATCGCCACCGGTCGGCCGGTGCTTCTGGAGTACTCCCGCGAGGAGCAGTTCGTCGCCTCCACCACCCGCCACCCGATGATCTTCAAGATGCGGACCGGGGTGAGGAAGGACGGGACCATCGTCGCCCAGGAGATGGTCGTCCTCTCCGACACCGGGGCCTACGGCAACCACGCCCTCACCGTCACCGGCAACACCGGCCACAAGGCGCTCTCCATCTACGACGTGCCCAACATCCGTTTCTGGGCCGACATCGTCTACACCAACAAGGTGCCCTCCGGCGCGTACCGGGGGTACGGCGTGCCCCAGGGGTTCGTGGCGGTGGAGGCCCATATGGAGCGGATCTGTCGGGAGATGGGGTGGGATCCCCTGGAGTTTCGGCTGAAGAACGCGGTCAAAGCCGGGGCGGAGCACCCGATGAGCAAGGTGTGGAGCGAGGGGCGGGAGGCCCACGGCGAGGTCATCCACACCTGCGCGCTGCCGGAGGCGGCGGCCCAGGGCGCGGCGGCCTTCGGATGGCGACAGGGCAACTACCAGGAGGTCCCCGGCAAGCCCCACCTGCGTCGGGGGCACGGCGTGGCCTTCGTGATGCAGGGGACCGCGATCCCGTACCTCGATATGGGGGCCGCCTACATCAAGATGAACGACGACGGCTCCTTCAACCTGCTGGTGGGGGCGACCGACCTGGGGACGGGATCCGACACGGTGCTGGCCCAGATGGCGGCGGAGGTCCTCGGCTGCCCGGTGGAGGACATCGTCGTCTATTCCTCCGACACCGACTTCACTCCTTTCGATAAAGGAGCCTACGCCTCCAGCACCACCTACATCAGCGGCGGGGCGGTGGTGCGGGCTGCCCGGCAGGCCGCGGAGCAAATCCGGCAGGTGGCGGGTCGGATGTTGAAGGCAGATCCCGAGGAGATCGAACTGCGGGACCGGGCCGCCTGGGCGCCCGACGGACGCTCGGTCAGCCTGCGGGAGGTGGCGTTGGAGAGCCTGCACCACCACGACCAGGTCCAGATCATGGGCGTCGCCTCCTTCTGGAGCGAGTACAGCCCTCCGCCCTTCGCCGCCCAGTTCGCCGAGGTGGTAGTCGACACGGAGACAGGCCAGGTGACCGTGGAGCGGCTGCTGATGGCGCTGGACTGCGGCAAGATCGTCAACCCCATCACCGCCAGCGGGCAGATCGAGGGAGGGATGACCCAGGCGCTGGGGTACGCCGTCAGCGAGGAACTCGTCTTCGACGAGCGGGGCCGCATCGTCAATCCCCGCTTCGACGCCTACCGGATCTTCCGCGCCGACGAGATGCCCCAACTGGAGGTCCTCTTCGTCGAAACGTGGGAGCCCACCCACCCCTTCGGGGTCAAGGCGGTGGCGGAGATCCCGCTGGACGGCGTGGCCCCGGCGGTCATCAACGCCGTGTACGACGCGGTGGGCGTTCTGGTCCCCAGCACCCCTCTCACGCCTGAGAAGGTGTGGCGCGCACTTCGTGATCGGGTGACTGGGTGACCGGATGACGGGGGGGGAGATGATGGAACAGCGGTACGTCTGGCATCCTCGGCCGATCAACATCTGGGTGGCGATCAACCCGTGCAACCGGCTGCAGGCGCACGTGCTGGACCAACTTCGCGGGCGGCTGGGGGCCCACGGGTGCCGGTTCGTGCGGACCCCCCAGGAGGAGACCCCGCTGGGGGACCGGGTGCGGTTGGCGATCGGCTTCGGCCTGCGGCTGCGGGAGGAGGTTCGCCCCACGACGGTCTACGGCCGGCTGCCCAAGCCCCGGGGCACGGTCCTGATGATCACCACGGTATCCAACCTGCCCGACGAAAACCTCTTCCACCTAGCCCGCGGACAACTGCTGAGGAAGGCTAGCCACATCGGTATCGTGGTCGAGGGCGACCCCGACGGAGCGGAGGTACGACGGGCACTCTGGGGGAGCATGGCCGGGAACTACCGGCTGCTGGAGGGGGACGAATCGGAAGTCTTCGACAACCTGGCCCTGCGCATCCTGGCCCACGCTGGCGCGGAGAAGATCAACCTCCACGAGGGAGACGACGAGGCGGGCTTTTCCTGGGAGGAATGGGCCGCCTCCCCTGTCCACCGCGACATCGCCGAGGCGGCCCGTGCCCTGGGCGCAGCCGGACTGATCGAAGACGCGGTCCCGCTGGGGAAGTACGGCTCGGGCGAGCAGGTGCGGGAGGTGCTGGGGTTCCTCAACCGGGCCGCTCTGGGGGAGGGGATGCGCAGCCAACTCGACCCCGACCTGCGGGTGATGGGAGTGACCACCACCGGGGGCGGCAAGGTCAACGTCAGTCCCGACCCGGCGGACGGCCACGTCGTCCCCATCGCTCAACTGACCTGGCGGGGGTACGTCCGGGCCATCCCACGCGGCTGCCCCGTCTCCTACCGGGCCCCCTCCGTCGAGGCCCACGAGAACGGCCTGGTCTACCTGGCCGGGGCGCTGGTCAACGCGGGCGTCGTGGACGGATTCGATTCATTCTTGAATTTCCTGCACGACCACTTCTCCCGCCACGACCGGGTCGACGTCCTGCCAGAGGGGATGGAGCCCAAAGTCCTCGCTGTCGAGCACTTCCACCGACAGCCCAGGGAAGGAGGCATCCGAAAGCCCGACCGGGTCGAGATCGTCTACCCCGATCGCACACGGTTCCCGGAGGTGGACTTTCCCTGCGGGGTGCGGGAGGCGGAACTCCACCTGCTCTCTGCGCTCTTCCAGGCCGAATCGTTCCGCACCCGCGGGCGACTGGACAAGGTCCTGATCGCCATCTTGCCGGGCCACGGCTGCGTCGCGCTGTACGGCGGCCCCCGCCGCGAACTGACCGACTTCCTGGTGAACCACATCGAGTGGGAGGAGGTCCGCCGCGTGTGACCTGCGGCCCTGCGGCCCCGCGACTTGCTCTCTGCGACCTTGCGACCCTGCGACAAGCGACAAGGAGGAACCCCTATGCCAAAGGTGAAGATCGTTACCGACACCACCTCGGGCCTGACCCTGGAGGTCGCCGAGGCCCATGGGATCGTCCTTATGCCTCAGATCATCATTTTCGGAGAGGAGACGTATCGGGACGACACCGAACTGGACACGCAGGCCTTTCTGCAGAAGCTGCGCACCTCGCCGACGCTCCCCAAAACGGCTGCTCCCCCGCCAGCGCTGTTCACGCCCGTCTTCGAACGGCTGGCAGCGGAAGGGCACACCATCATCTGCCTGCACCCATCGACCGAACTGAGCGGGACGGTCCGATCCGCCGTCGTCGCCTCACACGACTTCCCCGAGGCGGACATCCGGGTGATCGACACCCGCACCATCGCCGGTCCCCTGGCGACGATGGCCCTCCTGAGCGCCCGATGGGCCCGGGAGGACGTCGACGCCGATACCATCGTAGACCGCGTCCACGACTTGATGGCCCGCCAGCGGGTCTACTTTGTGGTAGACACGTTGGAATACCTCCACAAGGGAGGACGGATCGGCGGGGCGAAGGCCCTGCTGGGCAGCGTCCTTCAGATCAAACCGATCCTCACCCTGAAGGACGGCCGCGTCGAGCCGTTCGAGCAGCAACGGACCAAGCGGCGGGCCCTCGCCCGACTGCGGGAACTGATCCTGGCGGAATGTCCCCGCAGCGAGGAGGCCCACCTGTGCGTGATGCACGCCGACGCCGAGGCCGAAGCCCAGACGTTGGCGGCCGATCTCGGGGCCGAACTGGGCCTCTCCGACGTCCCCATCTACGAACTCCCCCCCGCCATCGTCGTCCACGCCGGCCCCGGCGTCCTGGCCGCGGCTTTCCTCACCTGACCAACCCTGCATCTTGCACCTTGCATCTTGCATCCTGCATCCTGCATCCTGACCCACCGGAGGAACTTCTATGACCACAATCCACAGAGTGGACACCAGCGACCCGAAGGACGTGGAGCGGTTCGTCCAGTTCCCGTTCCACCTCTACCGGGATTGCCCCCAGTGGGTCCCCCCGCTGGTCTCCAGCGCGCGCAAGCAACTGAACCGTGAGAAGAACCCTTTCTTCCGCCACTCCGACGCCGAGTTCTTCCTCGCCCTCCAGGGCAAAGAAGTGGTCGGGCGGATCGCAGTGCTCGAACCGCGGAAACGGAACGCCTACCGGGGTCGAAAGGAGGCGTACTTCTATCTCTTCGAAGTGGTGGAGGACATCGAGGTGGCCCGCGCCCTGTTCGCCGCCGCCTTCGACTGGGCCCGCAGCCGCGGCCTGGAGGAGATCAGCGGTCCCTCAGGCTTCCTCCCCGGCGACGGCCTGGGAGCGCTGGTCAAGGGGTTCGAACATCGACCGGCGATGGGCATCACCTACAACTACGCCTACTACGACGGGTTCATCAAAGACTCCGGGTTCCGCAAGCAGACCGACTATTACTCCTGCTATCTGCCGGGGACCCTCGAACTGCCGGAGCGGTTTAAGCGGATCGCCCGCAAAGTGAGGGAGCGGCGGGGGTTCCGCGTCCTGGACTTCCGCAGCAAGCGGGAGCTGTGGGCGATCGTGCCCCAGGTGGTGGACGCCTACAACGCCGCCTTCGTGGAGAACCGGGATTTCGTCCCCATCACCGGCGAGGACGCCCAACGGATCGCCAAGCGGCTGATCGAGATGACCCAGCCGGACCTGGTGAAGATCGTCGCCAAGGGGGACAAGATCGTCGGGTTCCTCTTCGGCTTCCCAGACGTCTCCGCCGCGTTACAGCGGTGCAGGGGACGGCTCTACCCCTTCGGCCTGCCGATGATCCTGTGGGAGGCCCGCCGCACGAAGTGGATCAACTTCAACGGGGCAGGCATCCTCCCCCAGTACCAGGGCCTCGGCGCGAACGCCGTCCTCTACTATGAGATGTACAAGACGGTCCGCGAACGGGGCTTCCTGCACGCCGACCTGGTCCAGATCAACGAGCAGAACATGAAGATGGTGCAGGAACTGGAAGCCCTGGGTGCGGAGGTCTACAAGAAACACCGCATCTACGAGCGGGAACTGTAGGAAAAACCACAGAGACACAGAGAACACAGAGTTTTCTCAAAAATAGAGAGTCCTCTGTGCCCTCCGTGTCTCTGTGGTGAACTCCACCTCACGAGGGGTGGATGCACCAGATCTCTTCCT
>CAZOLN010000031.1:0-22300 GCA_964580565.1 uncultured Anaerolineales bacterium | reverse complement strand
AGCCCACCTCTCCGCTTGGCAGATCGGGCGGACCGGCGTATAATGGGGGTGGATTTTGACGTGGGAGGAAAGAAGAATGCGCAAGACGGTGTGGCTTCTGGCCGGGTTGATTTGCGGGGCGTTCGTGGGAGTGGTGGCTGGGTTGCTGTTGGCCCCTTACGCCGGGCCTGAACTACAGGAGCGGATCCGCACCCGCGTGCAGGAGTTGATCGAGCGAGGAAGGGAAGCCGCGGCGGCGAAGCGGGCGGAACTGGAGGCACAGTTGGAGGCCTTCCGCCAGGGAGAGCCGATCGTCCTCCAGGCCCCCTCTGGCACCGCTGAGGAGTAGTCGCACTCGCCGTATCGATAACCGCATCTGCCACAGAGACGCAGAGGACGCAGAGATTCCGACAGGACTTCTCTGCGTCCTCTGCGTCTCTATGATGAGATCCCCCCTCACGCCATCGCCCGCTCCAGGTGGCCTCCCGGGGTCCACCGCAGAGGTTCCACCTCCGCATCCACACCGACCAGCCGCCCCACCATCGAGCGGAAGCGGACCGGATCGCCGGTCGTGGCGAAGCGGTGGCGAGCGAGACCCTTCGGGGAGGGAGCGACGGACCAGGCGGCCAGCACCCGCCCCGTCTGTCGGGCGACGGCGGGGGCCGGGTCGATCACCTCCACCCCCGGCCCGACCACCCGCTCGATGACCGGCCGCAGGAAGGGGTAGTGGGTACACCCCAGAACCAGTTCGTCGATCCCGGCCTCCAGAAGCGGCTCCAGGCACGAACGCACCAGCGCTTCCGTCTCGGGCGTGTCCAGCGCACCGTCCTCCACCGCCTCCACCAGCCCCGGGCATACGCGGGTGAGCACCGTGACATCGGTGGCGAACCGCTCCAGAAGGGATGCGAAGAGTTCGCCCTGAAAGGTGGCCGGCGTGGCGATGACGCCGACCACGCCGGTCCGCGTGTTCCGGGTGGCCGGCTTGACCGCTGGCTCCATCCCCACGAAGGGGGTCTGGGGGAAAGTGGCACGGAGGTAATGGAGAGCCGCGGCGGAGGCGGTGTTGCAGGCCAGGACCACCACCCGGGCTCCCTCGCCGATCAGGAACCGAGCGATCTCCTCGGCGAACTGCCGCACCTCCGCCAGCGGCCGGGGGCCGTAGGGCACGTGGGCCTGGTCAGCCACGTACAGCGTGTCGTACTGGGGGAGCTGTCGGACGATCTCCCGCCAGATGGAAAGGCCGCCTACGCCGGAGTCGAACACGCCGATCAGGGCCATAGCAGGTTACCGGTCGCAGGTCGCAAGGACGCGGGCTGCAATCCACCTCTTGCCTATCGCCTCACGGAAAAGTGATCTCGTACCGGTAGGAGGCAGGCTCGGTGGTGACGGGGGCGTAGGCAGAGACGGCGATCACCGCCCGGCGAGCGTCGCTCCCCAGCGGGATCTCCCACTGCCCGGTCTGATCCGGCTCAAGTTCCAGCCGTTGTACCGTCGTCTGCGGGCCAAAAAGGACCATCTGGAGCAACCACCGCTGGGGCAAGACGTTGGCGTGGCGGATGAACCCCGCCGGCACCCAGTCCCCACCGTCCGCCTCAAAATCGGAAAAGTAGCCGATCTCCCGGATCGCCACATCGTCCAGGGCAAAACCGGGCCGGTTCACGGCGTCGTCGGTGATGTACTCGAAACGGATCAGGACCTCCTGCCCGGCGTAGGAACTCAGGTCCACCACCTCGTGGATCCACTCCGGCTGTTCGCCCCCCCCACTCCGGCCGGTGTAGGCCCAGCCGAAGGAGTTGCCGTTGGGATTGGTCCCGGTGCCAGAGGGAGTGGTGAGGATCTCCCAGGTTCGCCCACCGTCGGTGCTCACCTCCACGTAGGCGTAATCCCAATCCTCCTCGATGTCGTACCAGCACCAATACTCCAGCGTGGCCTGGGAAACCCCGGAGAGGTCGAAGGCACGGGTGAGGGTCATGTCGGAATCGTCCCCCCGGTTGGACCACCAGAGATACCGGCCGCTGTGGGCCTGGGTGTCGATCAGCCCCACCTGAGTGGAGCCGACGAAGGAGAAGAGCAGAGGACGATCCCCCTCCAGTTCAATGTAGTCGGTAGCGTACTGGTGGACGGTGGTCTCCCGGCTCAGCGGGTAGTCGCCGCTGTCGAACCGGCCGTTCATCGTCGGCGTGGGCGGATCGATCTCGTGATACCCGTACCGGCCGTCGTAGATGGTGGGATCGTCCAGCAGGTTGGCGATCACCCAATCGGCGAAGAGGTCCACGTGGTCGATCCCAACCCCCAGATCGGACAGGACCGCGTCCACGGCGGCGAGGCCGTTCTCGTCGTGGGCGACCAGCGCCTGGGTGGCCTCGGGGCCGAACCGGTCGAGGAAGTAGGAGGTGAAGAGGTACCCCGCCCCATAGTTGGCCCCCGCCGCACCGGGCCCCTCGGGCCAGGAGTTCAACTGGGTGTCCGGCCAGTGGGCGAAGGTGTACTCGGATCCGCCGGGGTCGAAGCCGTTGAGATAAGAAGCCAGTTCGGAGAAGCCCTCGTTCAGCCAGGTCTCCTCGTTTCGGTCGTTGTACCAGTGGATCATGTGCTGGAACTCGTGGGCCAGGACGCCGTTGTAGAACTCGGAGTTGACGCTGATGTTCTCGATGTTAATGTAGAACATCTCCATCTCGTTGGAATCCTCGCGGACCTCGGAGACGAACTCGTCGGCGGAGGAGTAATACCCGGCGACCGTGCCCCCGAGGTTGCGGGCGTGAAGGATGGAAAGATGGGGGTCGTCATCCACGCCGGGGGTCCATTCGGAGCCAAAGAAAGAGCGGTTGGTAGGGTAGGTATGCTCCTCAAACAGGTCGGCAGCGGCCCGAAGGTCCTCCATATCGACGTCCACCCCCTCCTCAACCCACATGTAGACATGGTCGGTCTTGTACCGGAGGACGGCGTAGATGTCGAACTGTTCGTCGGTATCGACGTTGGAGACGTGAAAGAGGCGGCGGGTGCCGATGGGGCAATCGGGAGCGCAGCCCGAAGGGGCGACGCGGGGGGTGTCCGGCGGAAGGCCCTTCAGACGGATCGCCAGTTCGTGCAGGTCGCGCACCGGGACCTCCGCGGTCTCCAGCAGGGTCTCGGTCTCCGCCGCCGTATCCGGCACCGGCCCGTAGACGATGTGGGGGGTGGGCTCAGATGGAGAGGCGTCTGGGGAAGGGAATTCGATGAAACGCTCCCAATCGATGTCCGGCAGCCACGACACGCAGCAACAGCAGGCCATACCGACGAACAGCAGGCCCAGGACGATCAAAACCGTGTAAGCCTTCATTCAAATCCTCCGACGGTTGAGTTTTTCGACCGGCATCCGGTTTGCGTGGAGGGGAAGATGGGGTATAGTATCGGCTACCTCCGGCCAGTCACAGAAATCGTGCAGTTCCGCCCCTTTTCCACCACCGAGATGCGGAGGGCAGGGGGCTTCTCCGTTGACCCCCCCTCACAGGTCACCGGGACGCTGGGATGGAAGCGCGCGACGGTCATCGGGGGAAGATTATAGCACAACTTCGGTTTATTGTCCCATCCGCCCGGCGGATCGAATCTCACGGGAGTGAAGCCATGAAAGAGATAACAGATCGATTATATCGCAAGATCATCAACGCCTGGTGCTTGTACGACTGGGGGAGTTCGGCCTTCTCCACCACGGTGGAGGCGGCGGTGCTGCCGGTATACTTCAGGGAGGTGGTGGCGGCGGACCTGCCCGGCAACCTCCCGACGGTCTATTGGGCCTACACCACCTCCATCGCCCTCCTCATCGTCGCCGTGCTGGCCCCCATCCTGGGCTCCATCGCCGACTACACCGGCAGCAAGAAACGGCTGCTGGCGGTCTTCGCCGCCATAGGCGTCGCCGCCGTCGCCGCGATGGTCCTCATCGACACCGGGGACTGGCTGCTGGCGCTCGTGCTCTTCCTTCTGGCCTCCGTGGGGATCGGCGGTTCCTACGTCTTCTACGACGCCCTTCTCCCCCACGTCGCCCGCCCCGACGACATCGACTACGTCTCCTCCAAAGGGTACGCACTGGGCTACCTGGGCGGTGGCCTCCTCCTGGCGGTCAACATCGTGATGATCCAGTTCATCTGGGCCGGCAGCACCCTGGGGCCGCGCCTTTCCTTCCTGACGGTAGCAATCTGGTGGGCGGTCTTCACCATCCCGCTTCTGCGGTGGGTGCCGGAGCCGCCCCCCTACGTCGGCGACATCGGCGCGGGGGTGAACCCCGTGGAGGCCGGGTTCCGTCGGCTGGGGCAGACCTTCCGGGAGATCCGCAAGTACCGCCAACTGTTCTTCTTCCTGCTCGCCTTCTGGCTCTACAACGACGGCATCGGCACCATCATCAAGATGGCCACCATCTACGGGTCGGAGATCGGCATCGGCATGATCCACCTGATCGGCGCGTTGCTGATGACCCAGTTCGTGGGCATCCCGTTCTCCCTGCTCTTCGGCAAGTTCGGCAAGAGGATCGGCACCAAGCGGGCGATCATGCTGGGGCTGGCGTGGTACACTCTCATCACCATCGCGGGTTACTTCATGAGCCAGGCGTGGCACTTCTGGGCGCTGGCCTTCATGGTCGGTATGGTGCAGGGCGGGACCCAGGCCCTGAGCCGGAGCCTCTTCGGGCAGATGGCCCCCAAGGCCCGCAGCGCGGAGTTCTTCGGCTTCTACAAGATCTCCAGCAAGTTCGCCGGGATCGCCGGTCCCTTCCTGTTCGGCCTGGTGGGGCAGTTGACCGGCTCCAGCCGCCTCAGCATCATCGCCCTGATCGTCTTCTTCGTCGGCGGGATCATCCTCCTCTCCCTCGTGGACGAGGAGGAGGGGATCCGAACAGCCCAGGAGGAGAACCGAGCGATCGGAATGGCGTGAGGCAGCAGCAGGCCCCACGTGCCTGCGACAGCGACATCGACCCTCCCGCGGGTCCCCAACGGCGTCGGCCGGGCAACCATCGAGGCGGCCAGCGCCGCGGGGGCCTGCGGGAGGGTTCTGTATGACCGCGCCCCACCCTGGGCGTTCACAGCAGGAACCACACTTGACAACCCTCCCCGATCCGATATAATGGTGACACCTGCGAATATTTGCTACTGGAAACAATTGCAATGCCCCACTGTGAGACGTTTCTACAGGCGCTGCGCCGACGAGGATACCGGATCACCCCCCAGCGGGAGATGATCGTCCACGCCATCGCCCACAGCGGCCGCCATATGACGGCGGAGGAAGTGCTGGAGGCGGTGCGGGAGCAGAGCCGGGCGATCAACCTGGCCACGGTGTATCGGACGTTGGATCTCCTGGTCGAAGAGGGGTTGGCCAGCCGGGCCGACCTGGGGGGCGGGCGGGTGGTCTACGCCACGGCCCGCCACGGCCCCCACATCCACCTCGTCTGTCGGCACTGCGGGCAGGTGATCGACGCCGACATCGGCCCCTTCGAAACCTTGTTCGAAGAGATCCAGGCCCGGTACGGGTTCACCTGCCACCCCCAACACTTCGCCATCTACGGCCTCTGCGCAGCGTGTCGATCTGAAGAGATAGAAGATCAGGGAGAGTGAGCCACGAAGGCGGCGCCCGCCCGCCGTCTTCGAGCCCGAGGATCTCTCAGGGACCCCCAATCCTTACGGAGGTGAGCGATGTTGTTCCGTGCCATCTTTCCTGCACCCATCCTAATGCACATCCCAGACGGTTTCCTCAGCCCGGGGGTGGCCCTGATCGGCTGGATCGTGGCCATCGTCGGGGTCGGGCTGGCGCTGTGGCGTAGCCGGGAGGCCCTGGGGGAGCGGCAGGTTCCCCTGATGGGCGTGCTGGCCGCCTTCATCTTCGCCGCCCAGATGCTCAACTTCACCGTCGCCGGAGGGACCTCAGGCCACCTGATCGGCGGCGCGCTGGCGGCGATCCTGCTGGGCCCGTGGGCCGGCATCCTGACGATGACCACCGTGGTCGCCGTGCAGGCCCTGCTCTTCCAGGATGGGGGGCTGTTGGTGATGGGAGCGAACATCACCAATATGGCCATCATCGCCTGTCTGGTGGGATACGGCGTCTACCGCGGGGTACGGCTCCTGGCCGGCGAGCGGCGGTGGGGATTGCTGGTGGGCGGGTTCGCTGCTGCGTGGACCTCGGTGATAGTGGCAGCGGCGGCCTGCGCCATCGAACTGGGCTTCTCCGGCACCTCCCCCATCGGCATCGCCCTCCCGGCGATGGCGGGGGTCCACGCCCTCATCGGCATCGGCGAGGGGCTGATCACGGTGGGGGCGCTGGCCCTGGTCTCGGCGACCCGGCCAGACCTGGTGGAGGTAGGGCAGGCGGGGACGGCCGGAGGCCTTCGCTGGGTGCTGGCCGGGCTGGCGGTAGCGCTGGTGTTGACCCTTCTCTCCCCGTTGGCCTCCCCCTACCCCGACGGGCTGGAGCGGGTGGCGGAGGACCTGGGCTTCATCGAGGCCGCCCAGGAAGCCCCCTACGCGGTGATCCCCGACTACACCTTCCCAGGCCTCTCCAACGAAGCCCTGGCGACCATCGCCGCCGGGGTGGTGGGCACGATCATCGTCTTCGGGCTGGCCGTGGGAGTGGCCGCGCTGTATCGGCGGCGGTCGGCAGCGGAGGCGTAGTCAGCAGTGCACATCCACGCCCTGGACAGTTACTGCCCCGGGAGCAGCCCTGTTCACCGGTTGGACCCAAGGGTGAAGTTGAGCCTCGTCGGGCTCTTCATCCTCACCGCCGCCCTCGTGCCCGACCGAAAATGGGCCGCCTTCGGGGCGCTGGAGGGGCTGGTCCTGCTGGCGACGTTTCTCTCTCGAGTCGGATGGGTTCGAGTGCAACGGCGGAGCGCCGTTGCGCTGCCTTTCACCCTGGCCGCGCTGACGGTCGTCTTCTCCACGCCGGGGAGGGTGCTCTGGAGCGTACCCCTCCCCGGCTTCCTCCTATCCATCACCGAGGCCGGCGTGTTCCGCTTCCTCTCCATCCTCGCCCGTTCCTACCTCTCCGTCCAGGCGGCGGTCCTGCTGGCAGCGACGACCCCCTTCCCCGATCTCCTCTGGGGAATGCGCGCGCTGAGAGTCCCTCAGGTCCTCGTGACGATCACCGGCTTCCTGTACCGATACCTCTTCGTCCTGGCCGACGAGGCCCGGCGGATGCTTCAGGCGCGGGAGGCCCGCTCCGCCGCCCCCGACGGGAAAGGTGGGGGAAGCGTAGCGTGGCGCGCGCGGGTCACCGGCTCGATGGCCGGGACCCTCTTCCTGCGCTCCTACGAACGGAGCGAGCGCATCTACCTGGCGATGCTGGCCCGGGGGTACGACGGCACGGTCCGAACCCTCTCCCCGCCCTCCCTGCGCCGCGTCGACTGGGCCGTCGGCCTGCTTGTTGGGATGTTACTGGCAGCGCTTCTCCTGTTGACGCTTGACGTTTGACGCTTGAAGGACGGCAAAGTGAAACGCCACCCGTCAAGCGTCAGGCGTCAAGCGTCAAACGTGAAGCGTCAAACGTCAGATGCAACGGCGGATGAAAGCAGGTATCAATGGAACCCTGTGTAAACGTACGGAACCTGTGGTTCACCTACCCCGACGGGCGGGAGGCGCTGCGGGGGATCAACCTGACGGTCGCTCCCGGAGAGAAGGTCGCCCTCGTGGGGCCGAACGGGGCGGGGAAGTCCACCCTGCTGCTGATCCTCGCTGGGCTGCTGCAGGGCGAGGGGGAAGTACGGCTATTTGGTGAACCGCTGAACGACGGGAACATCAAACGGATGCGATCCCGACTCGGCCTGGTCTTCCAGGACCCGGACGACCAACTCTTCTCCCCTACCGTCTTCGACGACGTAGCATATGGCCCGCTCTACGCCGGGCTTCCGGAGGACGAGGTGCGGCGTCAGGTGGCCTGGGCGCTGGCCCAGATGGGGCTGGAGGGGTTCGCGGAGCGGCTCTCCCACCACCTGAGCGTCGGGGAAAAGAAGCGAGTGGCCGTAGCCACCGTCCTCTCGATGCAGCCGGAGATGCTGCTGCTGGACGAACCGACCTCGGGGCTGGACCCGCGCGCGCGGCGGCGGCTGATCGGGCTCCTGGCCGAACTGCCACAGACGATGCTGGTCGCGACCCACGATATGCGCCTGGTGATGGAACTGCTACCGCGGACCGTGGTCCTGGACGGCGGCCGGGTGGTGGCCGACGGCCCCACCGAGAAGATCCTGGCCAACGAGGAACTTCTGGAGGCTCACGGTCTGGAGCGGCCCTGACCCGCCTTGGGCAGCGTGAAGTAGAAGGTGCTCCCCTCCCCCAGCGCGCTCTCCACTCCCACCTGCCCCCCGTGGGCCTCGACGATCTGCTTGACGATCGCCAATCCCAACCCGGTCCCCCCAAAACGACGACGGGAAGTGCCGTCCACCTGGTAGAACCGCTCGAACACGCGGGGCAACTTGTCGGCCGGGATGCCGATGCCGGTATCGCTCACCTCCGTCCGGAGCCAGTCCCCCACCTCCCTCACCCGCACGACGATGGTCCCCCCCTGGGGGCTGAACTTGATCGCGTTCGCCAGCAGGTTGTCCAGCACCTGGGCGATCCGATCGGGGTCGGCCGCGACCGGAGGAAGGTCCGCGGGGATGTCCTCCTTCACCTCGATCCCGTTTTGGCCGGCCGCCGACCGGCAATCCTCCACCGCGGTGCGTGCCAACCGGCCCAGATCGACCTCCTGCAGATTGAGGGTCTCCCAACTGACCACCTGGAGGGTGATGAAGTCGTTGACGAGGCGGGTCAGATGATCGGTACGCCGGGCGACGATCTCCAGGCTCCGCTCCTGCTCGGGCGTCACCGGGCCCAGTTCGCCGCTCTTCAGAAGCTCGACGTACCCTTTGATGAAGGCCAGAGGAGTGCGCAACTCGTGGGAGACGTTCTGAATGATCTCGTCCTTCAGGCGGTCGGCCTCCTTCAACTGATCGTAGGCTTCCTTCAGCTGCGCAGCGTGTTCCTGCACCTCCCGGTAGAGGCGGGCGTTTTCGATGGCCACGGCGGCGTGGCTGGCGATGTCCGCCGCCAACGCCACCTCCTCCTCGGTAAAGCCGGGGGGACGCTCCCGCGCCAGGCTCAGCATCCCGATGACGGTCCCCCGCACCACCAGCGGGACCCCGATCCAGCTCTTGGTGACCCACAGGAGCTGCGGATACCTCCAGCGAGGATCGCGGTCCGTATCTCTGACGAGGGTCGGCTTCTTCCCCAGGATCACCTCGGACAGCAGGTGGTCGTCGGCAAGCCGGACCGTGTGCCCGACGGCCTCCTTGCCGTCGGGAAGGCGGGTATAGCCGCTGGTGGCAGCCACGCGGAGCCGGTCCTTCTCCAGAAGCATCACCGTGGCCCGATCGTAGAGGACCAACTCCTTCAGGTACTCCAGCAGCCATTGGAGGACCTGGTCGATCTCCAGGCTGGAGGTGAGGACGGCGGCCACGCTGCGGAGCGTCTCGGCCATCCGGCGCTGGGACCGCTCGGCCTCGAAGAGGCGCGCGTTTTCCACGGCCACGCCGACCTGGCTGGCGATGGCCTCCAGGAAGGCGAGTTCCCGCGGGATGAAATCGTGGGGAACGTGGCTCATCGCGCTGAGCACACCGACCACCCTTCCGCGGACGCGCATCGGGATGAGCGCCATCGCCTGGATCCGTTCGTCGGCGAAGGCGGGGACGGCCAGGCGGGGATCGTCCTGGACATCGCCGGTGATGAGGGGCTGCCCGGTGCGGACCACGTGGCCGGAGAGCCCCCGGTCGACGGGGATGTGGATCCCCACATAGGAGTTCCGGAGGCCGCACTGGGCACGGATCGTCAACTCACCCTTCTGCTCGTCCAGGAGACTGACGGCCGCCGCCTCCACATCGAGGGCACGGACCACCTCTTCGATGGCCGTGTTCAGCACTTCCTGCAGATCGAGGGTCTGGCCCAGCCGGGCAGCGATGGCGTTGAGCGCAGCCAGCTCCTCCGCCCGACGCTGGGCCTCGGCGTAGAGGCGGGCGTTCTGCAGGGCAACCGCCACCTGACTGGCAACGGCGTTGAGGAAGGTGAGGTCCTGCTCGGCGTAAGCGTGGGCCTGCTTGCTCTGCACCGAAAGGGCCCCGATGACCTCGTTGCCGAGGACCAGGGGGACGACGAGGAGGGAGCGGATCCCGGCCTCGCCGATGACGAACGGCCGCACGCCGGGAGGCAACGCCTCCCCCTCCCTCACATCCCCCACCAGCAGAGGCTCTCCCTCCCGGAGCACCCAACCGGCAACGCCGTCCCAGCCCACCGTCTGGTCGCAGAGCCACTGCTCCTCCTCGACGATGAGAGGGATGTCGATCCTCTCCGCCTCCCGGTTCCACAAAGCGACATAGAAGTGGGAGGCGGGGGTAAACCGGCGGATCTCCCGGTGGATGACCTTGATCAGTTCCTTCAGATCGAGCACGGAGGTGATGGCCTGCCCGATCTCGTAGAGGATGGAGAGTTCGGTCAAATGGCGGCGGAGGTTTTCGTGGAGACGGGCGTTCTCGATGGCGTTCGCCAGTTGGCCGGCCATCGTCTGGAGGACGGAGATATCCTCTTCGGTGAAGGCAGCCGGCTGAGCCGACTGGATGGTCATCGCGCCGATCACCCTGCCTCTGCTGATCAGGGGCAACGCGATCTCGGATCGCGTCTCCGGCAGGAAGGGGTTGTCGAAACGGGCCGCCTCTTTCCCCACATCGAGGGCGATGCGGGCTTCGGCGTGGGCGACGCACCAGCCGATCATCGAATCGCCGCCGACCCTCAGACGGTGGCCGCTCTGCAACATCCGGCGGCCGGCCTCCCCCGTGCCAGCCCGGAGCACGGCCCACTCCCCGCTCTCGTCGAGCAGGAAGAGACCCACGTAGTACAGGCCGAACCGCTCCCGGATCAGTTCGACCGCCCGCGAGATCATGTGCTCCACATCGAGGATGCCCGTGGCGTCCCGGGTGACCTCGGCGGCCGTCTGCAACTGGATCGTCCGTCGTCTGGCTTCGGCCAGCAAGCGGGCGTTCTCCAGGACCCCCGCCACCTGCCCCGCCATCGCCATCGCCAGGTTCATCTGCTCCTCATTGAGCCGCTGCTCCGCCCGGAGGTCCCCCAACTCGACCACGCCGACGGTCCGCCCCTTGCTCACCATCGGGAGGACGATGAGCGTCTTGACGTCGCGCTCCCGCAGGTAGGCCCTCGTATCATCCTTCAGATTGGGGTCCCCCACCACAGCCTGGAGGGGCTCCTGGCCCTCCAGCGCCTGGCGGATGAAGGGGCACTCGCGGGGGGAGAGGACCGTCTCCCCGTCCTGGGGGAGGAAGACGCCCCTGGTGGAGTCGTACCAGAGGTCGGCGATCGTGCGCAGCACATCGGTATGGGGGTCGAGCAGGGAGATCCGCGCCTTCTCCACGCCGAAGGCCTGGATGAACTGGCGAGCGGCGAGGCTGGCCAGGTCGGGAGGCTCCGTGGAGGAGGCGGCCGCCTGAGCCACCTGGAAGAGGCGCTCCAAGACGAACGTGCGGTGGCGGGCCTGCTCCAAGAGCGAACGGCTCTCGATCGCAGCCGCGACGAGATGGGTGACCGCCATCGCCAGGTCCAGATCGTCCTGGAGAACGTGGGGCTGATCCAGCATCAGGGCGACGACCCCGCGCAGCAACCCGCCAGCGACGAGGGGAAGACCGACCAGGCTGGCGGTCCGGTGGATCGGGAGGTCCTGGTCGATCGACTCCAGGCCGAGCATCCTGCTCGCCACCTCCCACAACTCCTCCACCTCGAGGGAGATGACGGGGCGGCCCTGCTTCAACCGATCGTACCACTCGATAGGAAGTTGGGAGAGAGGGAAACCGACGCTCGTCGCCGGGGTGCCCAGGATGGCTTCCAAACTGTCGAGCAGCGGAGCCTCCTCCTCAAGGTCTACCAGGTGCAACTTCCCCTCGTCCGGGTCCAGCACCGTGAAGATGACCTCCTCGGCCCCCCGCACGGTGGTCCGCAGCACGTCCCGCGCTTCCCTGAAGATCTCGATCAGGATGCGCTCCTCGGCAATGGCGGCGGCGATCCGCTGGAACGCCCGTGCCCTCTGCTGGAGGCGCTTCTCGTGGGTGAGGTCCCGGAACACAGCGAATATCCCAGCGAACCGGCCCTGCTCGAAGATCGGAGTGGCGGAGATCCACACCGGGAAGACAGAGCCATCCTCGCGCATCACGCGCACCTCGTACTGGCTGGCGATGCCGTGGCGCCGTTTCGCGGTCTCGGCGACGACCCGCTCCCGATCCTCCGGGTGGATAAACTCCAGGGACGACCGGCCGAGAAGGGCCTGGGGGGAGTCCCCTAAAATCTGAGCGGCACGGGGGCTGACGTAGATGAGGTGAGTGTCCGGGTCCTCGATAACGATCCCCTCCTCGATCTGCTCCAGGACGCGGGCATAGAAGGTGGTCTCGAGGGTGTACCGCTGCCGGGCCTGGAGGGCACTCAGCATCACCGGCAGGTAGGGAAGCCATGTCGGCTCCCTGGGGAAACACCAGCATGCGTGCTGCTCGCAGGCCGCTGCGAATTTGGCGGCGTCCTGAGGGGAGACCAGGACGACGACGGCTGGCGGTGGTTCCGGGACGGGCAGCAGGCGGGCCGAGACAACAAGGGTGTCCGTCTCCCTCCAGGGTGGCGGCTGGGGGATAGCCCCGTGCGCGACAACCTGGACACCGGCGTGTCGAAGCACCTTCTCGATCTTCTCACGCCAGGTCGGGTCCGGATCGATCACCCAGGTCGTTGGCTTCCCCATCGGTGTGCTCTCATCACCCCGTTGCCCGCACAAAAGCCCTACCTCTCCACCCCTTATTGTACCATAAAATTGTATCCTCGACCGCCCGGAAGGCACGCCCGGGGAGGGTCCGGCAGGGCCCCGGGGTCATGTGGAGCAAGAGGAAAGATCCCTGATCCAGTGATAGAAATCGGCGAGAGATCCCACCCCCAACGGCCCCCGTCCCTCCGACCGCGGTTCCTCCTCGGGCTGGGCGATCCAGTACGTCTCCATACCGATCTCCAGAGCGGGGAGGATGTCCATCTCCCAATCGTCGCCGACCATCAGGCACTCCTCGGGCCTGCAGTCCAGCCGCTGGGCGATCTCCAGGTAGTAAGCCGGATGTGGTTTGGTGGCGTGCATATCCTCGTAACTGGTGATGAGGTGGTAGGGGAACTCAGAAGAAGGCACCCCGGCCCACTCCAGCCGCTGCTCGATGGCGGTGCGGGGAAAGAGAGGGTTGGTGGCGACGGCGACCCGGAACCCCTGCTCGAAGGCCCACGCCACCAGCGGGCGGGCTATCGGATCGGACCGGGTCAGGCTGCGCAGTTGGGGGAAACGGGTGGCGTAGAACCGCTCGAAGACGGGCTCCAGTTCGCGGCGGGTCCGGCCCAGGGCGGGGAAGAAGACCCGGTCGAACGCTTCCAAATTGGTGCGGGACGGGTCCGTATCGTTCATCATCGCCCGGGTGGCCCGCATCAGGTGGGTGATGAGCATGTCGGGGGGAAAATAGTCGGCCATAAAGTCGGCCAGGGCGGACAGGTAGGCCGGGACGAACGTCGCCATATCGTTCCGCAGAAGGGTGTTATCCAGGTCGAGCAGCAGGGCTTTGATCCTCGTCGGGAGTTGGCTATCCATCCTCTTCCCCTTTCGACTCTGCCGGTGTCAGGACCGCGCCGGCGTCGGGATGGCACCGCCCGCAGCCGACGTAAGGGTTCTCCACCGGCACCTCATATCGATCGCAGTAGGCCGTCACCTCAACCCGACGCCGGAGCCAGCGGCGGACCAGGCGGGCATGCAGGCGCATATGCGCACACCGGTTCGCCCGGAGAATGTCCGGCACCGGACAGACGGAACAGACCCGGGGCTGCCACTCCTCCCGGCTCAGCAGCCGGCACTCCTGGATGGCCCGCCCCCGGTGAAAGTCCTCGTAATAGTACCGGCACTCCTTCCCCGCTGGCGTCCGCACGCTCTGTCCCCCTCCCCCCTGCTCCTCCGCCTACTCCTCCCCCGTCGCCTCCACCAGCGCCTCCAGGTCCGCCTCCATCGCCTCCATCTCTCGCCCGTAGCACGCCCAATCGCCCTGACGGAGACATTCCTGGGCGGCCTGGTAGTGGGCCAGAGCGGAACGGGCCAGCGCCCCCACGTCGTCCGACGGCGGGGTTTCGGTCGCCCCCTCCGGCGGGGCCTCCGTCACCGCTTCCCCGGAGAGGACCTGGATCAGCGCCTCCTCCATGCTCCTCCCCATCGCCACCCGGTTGCCGTAGGCCACCAGGACCCGCTTCAACTCCGGCAACCGCCCCGCCTGCGCCTGGAGGTAGAGAGGTTCCACGTAGAGCACCGTGTCGTCGATGGGGACGACCATCATGTTGCCCCGGATGACCTCAGACCCCTGCTGGTTCCACAGGGTCAACTGCTGCGAAATGTAGGGGTCCTGATCGAACCGGGCCTCCACCTGCATCGGCCCGTAGATCAGTTCCTGCTTGGGGAACTTGAAAACCCCCAGTTGGCCGTAGTCCGACCCGTCGGAATCGGCGTACAGCCAGGCGATCATATTTCGCCGCCCGTTGGGGACGTAGGGGCGGATCATCAGAAACTCCACCTCCTCCTCCCCGGGCAGTTGCATCACCACGTAGTAGGGGGCCATCTCCTGTTCGTAGGCCCCGAACAGTTCGGTCGGCGTCGCCCAGAGGTCCTCCTTGTTGTAAAAGACCTGGGGGTCCTCCATATGGTAGGCCGCGTAGGCCTCCGCCTGGATGCGGAAGAGTTGCTCCGGGTATCGCCAGTGGTCGCGCAGCGACTGCGGCATCCTATCCACCGGGGTAAACAGGGCAGGGAAGATCGCCTGGTAGGTCCGAACGATGGGATCGTCGGGATCGACCACATAGAAGGTCGTCTCGCCGGTGTAGGCGTCGATGGCCACTTTGACGCTGTTCCGAATGTAGTTCACCCCCTGGAAAGGCTCGGAATAGGGAAAGCGATCGGTCCAGGTGTAGGCGTCGTACAGCCAGACGAGGCGACCGTCGGCGATGACCAGGTAGGGGTCGGGGTCGTACCAGAAGATGGGGGCCAGGGTCCAGACCCGGTCGGTCAGGGCGCGGTGGAAGAGGATCCGGCTCTCGGGGAGAACGGCCCCGGAAAAGAGGATCTGCGAACTGTCGAACCGGAGGGCGAAAGCGATCCGACGCCAGAGGCTCCCCATCACCACGCCATCCGGTCCCTCGTAGCGGGTGTACACGTTCTCGTCGCCACTGGGGCGGTCGAATTCCTCCTCATCGGTGTCCACGATGACGTAATTGATGGTGGACTCGCCGAAGTAGATCTCCGGTCGGGCGATCTCCAACACGGGATCAACGCTCTGAGGGGGGATGTCGCGCACCAGGAAGTGGGGCATCCCCTCCTCCGTTATTTCGTTGACCGGGCTCAGACAGAGCCCGTAGCCGTGGGTGAAGACCAGGTGACGGTTCACCCACGTCTGGGCCTGTTCCGGCAACTGGCTCACGTCCAGTTCCCGTGCCGCCAACATCACCTCCCGCAACTGCCCGTCGATCACGTACCGGTCCACATCGACGTCGTTGAAGGTGTAATAAAGACGGATCTCCTGCAACTGCCCGTAGGTGGTCAACAAAGGTCGCCAGTCCCAGAGGCGGATGTTGCGCAGGGTGAGATCGTTCTCCTCCAGGACCTGAGGCGTCAGTTCGCCGGTGGCAGGGAAATCGTACTCCTGCACGTCCCCTAGCCCGAAGGCGTAGCGGGTGAAGGTGATGTTGTGTTCAATATAGGGCCGCTCGGCCGCCAGTTCGTTGGGGGCGACGACGTACCGCTGGAGCAGGGCCGGGTAGAGGCCGCCCGCGACGAGGACCACCGCCGTCAGCAACCCCGCGGCGGGCAGAAGCCACCGCCGACGGAGGAAGGAGTTGGCCAAGACGGCGACCCCGAGCAGGAAGAAGAGCACGGTATAGACGTGGTAAAGGGGCAGACGGGCGTGGACGTCGGTGTAGCCGGCCCCAAAGACCACCCCTCGGGCCGAATCCAGAAGCGCCAGGCGGGACAACTGGAACTGCAGGCCGAGCAGGAACAGGGGGAGAGCGGCCAGGATCGAGAGGTGGAGTCGGGGGGCAGGCCACCGTAGGACCCGCCGTGCGGCGTAGAGCAGCACCGTCCCCGCCAGGGTCAGCGCCGCCAGGGCCAGCAACCATCCCAGCAGGAAGCGATAGAAGGGGAGTTTGAACACGTAGAAAGCGGCGTCCAGCCCGAAAATGGGGTCAGCGAGGCCGAAGGGGGCGGCGTGGCGGGCGCGGAGGTAACTCAGCCACTCCCCAGAGGCCCAGGAGCCCATCATCAGGGCGATGAGCACCGCAGCGATGGCCGCCGCCACGGTCAACACGCCGCGGGGCAGCCGGATCCGCCGCACCTGCAACGGGACCACCTCCGGGATCGAAGCCAGCAGGCGGCGAGGGATCAGCAGCCAGTTGACCCCCGTGAACGCCAGGGCCAGCAGCGCTCCCACCGCGTACATCCCGATCTGGGCTGCCAACCGGGTTTGGTACACAGACAGGTAGCCGACGCTGTCGAACCAGAGCCAGTCGGTGTAGAGCGTGGCCCACAGTTCGAGCAAGCCCGGGAGAAGGAATATCAGCACCGGGACCAGGACTACGATGAGGATCCAAACGGTTCGCCGCGATCTTTTTCGCATCGCTTTCCCTCCTAAACCGGCTCCGTGTGAACGATGACCTGACGGACGTGGGGGAAGCGGTGGTGAAGGTGACGTTCGAGTTCGCTGGCGATGCGATGGGCCTCCTCGACAGAGGCCCCGCCGTCGATCTCGCAGTGAAGGCTGATCACGTAGTGGCCCTCGCTGTAACTGACCTCCACCTGGTGACACCCGGCGACGCCGTCCACCTCCCGGGCGGCCTCCTCCACCGCCGTCTCCACCCGCTCCCGCATCCGGGGATCTTCGTCCAGGCCGACGACGCCGCCGCGCTGCGGCTCGATGTGGGTGATCACCCGGGCGGTGCCGGGGATCGCCCCGCGGATCTCCTCCTCCAGCCGGGAGGCCAGATCGTGGGCCTCGCGCAGCGAGAGGGTGCCTTCCACCTCACAGTGCAGGTCCACCACCAGACCGTCCGCCCCCTGGCGGACGAAGACCTGGTGGACCGGCAGGCCGTGCCGTTGGGCCAGGAGGACGACCTGCTCGACGGGGGTCTCGTCGGGGCGGGGGGCCGGTTCCACGTGGACCACCACATCCACCGGGGCCAGTTGGGATTGGAGGGCCGCCTCCACCGCGGAGGCCACCTCGTGGGCCGCCTCCACCCCGGCAGCCCGGTCCACCCCGATGGTGACCTCGGCGAAGGTCTTGGCCCCCACGCGGCGGACCCGCAACTCGCGGCAGGTGATGACCCCCTCTACCCCCTCCACGACCTCCCGGATCCGCCTCGCCAGGTCCGCCGGCTCCCGGTCCAGAAGGGCGTCCACCGCCTCCCGCGCCAGCCGCAGCGCACCGGTCAGCACCACGCCGGCCACCACCAACGCCGCCAGGGGGTCGGCCCAGGAGACCCCCCATTCGACGAAGAAGAGGCCAGCGATGACCAGGGCGGAACTGAGGATGTCCCCGGTGAAATTGAGCGCGTCCGCAGCCAGGGCCTGGCTGTGGTACCGGCGGGCCGTCCGACGCAGGACCGCCGTCCGCACCAGGTCCACACCGATGGAAAAGAGCATGACGCCGACGGCGATGCCAGGGTAGCGGACGTCCGCCTGGCCGGTCATCAAACGGCGAGCGGCCTGGTAGACGATGCCACCACAGGTCACCACCAGAAGGGCCGTCTCGAAAAGGGCGGAAAGGCTCTCTACCTTGCCGTGGCCGTAGGGATGGTCCTCGTCGGGGGGGCGCTCCGCCAAGCGGACCGCCAGGTAGGTCATCAACGCGATCACGAGGTCCAGCCCGTTGTCGGCAGCCTGGGCCAGGACCGCCAGGCTGCCTGTGATCAGACCGATGACCAGTTTGGCGGAGGCCAGGAAGGCGGAGGTGAGGACAGAGCCCAGCGCGACGGCCTGCTTCTTCCGTCCAGCGCGATCCTGCTCTGCACTGCGGATGGGAGCGGCGGACATCTCCGGGGCGGCCCCATCACACGCGGGTGACGTATTCGCCGGTCCGGGTGTCCACGCGAACGACGTCGCCCGTCTGCACGAAGAGGGGAACCTGGACCTCGAGGCCGGTCTCCAGGGTGGCCTTCTTCGTCACACTGGTCGCCGTATCTCCGGCCACCGCTGCCTCGGTCTCCACCACCTCCAGATCCACCGTCGTCGGCAGTTCGACCTCCAGGGGTTGCCCCTCGTACACGGCGATCACCAGTTCCATCCCTTCCTTCAAATAACCGGTCTGTCCCTCCAAGGCAGCGGCGGACAAGGCCATCTGGTCGTAGGTCTCGGTATCCATAAAGTAATAGAGGTCGCCGTCGTTGTAGAGGTACTGGACCCCACGCCGCTCGATGCGAATCTCCTGAACTCGGTCGCCGGAGAGGAAGTTGCGCTGGATGGTTGCGCCGGTGCGGAGGTTGCGGAGTTTGGTGCGGATGATGGCGTTGCCCCGACCGGGTTTGTAGTGCTGATACTCCAGCACCTTGTACAACTCTCCGTCGAGGATAAAGGTGGTGCCGCGACGAAGATCGTTTACATCGATCATTCCTGCCTCCTTCAGTTGCTTTTGAAAAGATTATACCAGCCTTGAGAGGGCCGTCAAACCTACGGTGGCTCGCTGGACAAGACCGATAAAAAGGACTATAATCGCCCCGCTCGAGCCGGAAAAAACTCTCCAGTTAAGGGACCAATGCGCTGTCCGGATTGTGGCTACGAGGTGCCAGAGCACCTCACGCTCTGCCCTCAATGTGGCTTAAATGTCGAAGAGACCCAGCCGATCAAGCGACGAAAGGATCGCCAGGCCCGCCTTTCGACCGCTTTGGATGAGACCATCCCCATCCTCCTCTCCCAGTCGCAGGAGGAACCCCCTCCCCCGCCAACCCTCTGGCAACGGGTCCGCTTTGTGCTCGGCTCTCTCTTGATCTTCCTGGCGATGTTGCTCCTCGCCACCGCCGTCGGAATCTACGCCGGCTACCGACAGGGCGAGGTCGAACGGGCCGCCCGTAGCGCCACCGCCGCCGCCGACCACTACGCTCGAGGACTGGCCTATCTGGACAGCGGAGAGTACGAGCAGGCTATTGCCGAGTTCCGGTACGCCCTCCAACTTAACCCGGACGACCCCCTGGCGGCCCAGGGGCTGGACGAGGCGATGGCGCGGCTGGCCGCCCGCCCCACCCCCACCTCCCAGGCACGGGAGGACATCACCGCCGAACTGTTCGTCCGCGGAGAGGCCGCCTTCCAGGCGGAGGACTGGGAACCGGCGATCGAGGCGCTGAGCCAGTTGCGCGGCTTCGACCCCGACTACCGCCGGGACGAGGTAGAGGAGATGCTCTGCACCAGCCTCTACCAGTATGGAATGGCCCTCCTGAGCGAGGAGGGGGAGGACGCCCCCCTGGAGAAAGGCATCTTCTATCTCGATCAAGCCCAGCAGATCTGCCCGCTTCCCCAAGAGGCGCTGTGGGAACGGGAGATGGCCCACCGGTACCTGACCGCGCTGGGCTACTGGGGGGTGGACTGGGAGCAGTGCATCCGGCGGCTCGAGGAGTTGTACACCCTGGCCCCGGCCTACCGCGACGTCTACACCCGCCTCTATCAAGCCCACGTCCTCTACGGCGACCTGTGGGCCGAGGAGGGGGAGATGTGCCCGGCAGCGGCCGAGTACGCCCGCGCGTTGGAACTCCTGCAGAGCGAGGTCCTGCAGCAGAAGCGGGATCAGGCAGCCGAGGTCTGCGCCGCCGCCACGCCGACGCCGATCCCGCCGATCACCGGGACTCTGCCCACCACCAACACCTACACCGTCCCCGACTTCCGGGTCGGACGGCTGGCCTACCCAGCGTACAATCCCCAGACCGGGCTGTATGACATCTACATCCTCGTCGCGGGCGGTGGCGGGCCGGTCCGCATCGCCGCAGGGGCCGACCAGCCATCCTGGCTCTGGGGGAGCGACCGGCTGATCTACCGCAACCTCATCGCTCCCGGCATCTCCCTCATTCGACCCGGCGGGCAGCCGGTGACGCTTCGAGCCGACCCCGGTGCGTCCTCTCCCACCCTCTCCCCCGACGGGAGCCGGTACGCCTACGCCGCGCAAGACGGCTACATCTACATCGCCCGCACCGACGGGACTGGCGAGCCGGAACCGCTCGCACCCGGGTGGGGGCCAGCCTGGGGACCGTCGGGCCTGTTGGCGTGGACCGGCTGCGACGACGAGGGGTGTGGCATTTTCATCGACAACCCGGACGACGACCGGCCGCCCCGGCGGTTGACCGGCGACCGGAACGACATCGGCCTCCACTGGCACCCTAACGGCGAGATGCTGGCCTATATGTCGGATCACGCCGGGGATTGGGACCTCTACCTCCTGCACATCAGCGGGGGCGTGCAGGTCCTGGTGGACACGCCGGACATCGAAGCGCTGCCCGCGTGGGCGCCCGACGGCTCCGCGCTCATCTTCGTGGGCTACCGGGACGACCAGTGGGCGATCTACCTGGCGGACCCCACCGGGGCAAACGCCCGCCCGATCATCTCCCTGGGGGATACGATGCCCGGCTGGATGGACCAGCGGATCTCCTGGGCACCTTGACGGAAGAGCCTAACAGCGGTATACTTTAACCACAGAGGCACAGAGGACACAGAGAAACCGTTGATAGAGAGGATCTTCTGGAACTCTGTGCTCTCTGTGTCTCTGTGGTGAGAACCAATCATCGGGGCGTAGCTCAGACAGGCAGAGCGCCCGGTTTGGGTCCGGGAGGTTCGCCGGTTCAAGTCCGGCCGCCCCGACTGACACGCGGGCGTTGCAAAATGGTATTGCCGCAGCCTTCCAAGCTGCTGTTGCGGGTTCGATTCCCGCCGCCCGCTCTGATCGTTCCCACAGGGCCACAGAGGACACCCAAACCAAGCACCCTCTGTGTCTCTGTGGTCGTAGCCGAACAGCGACGTCCATTCGGGCCCGTAGCTCAACGGTCAGAGCAACCGGCTCATAACCGGTTGGTTGCAGGTTCGAATCCTGCCGGGCCCATCGCAACGCCCCCGGCTCGTCGGCCGGGGGCGGATCGTCTCCGATACCACAACCCCAAGGAGCATCCTCGATGACCACACCGCAGATATACTTAAAAAAAGGGCGCGAGCAGTCGGTGCTGCGCCGCCACCCCTGGATCTTCTCCGGAGCGATCGGGCGCATCGAGGGAAGCCCTGCCAACGGGGACGTGGTGGAGGTGTACAGCGCGGGCGGTCAGTGGCTGGCCCGCGGCACCTACAGCCGCCGCTCCCAGATCACCGTCCGGATCCTCACCTGGGATCCGGACGAGGCCATCGACACCGCCTTCTGGCGTCGCCGGTTGGAGCGGGCCGTCGCCGCCCGCTCCGCCCTCGCCGACGACCCCTCCACCACCGCCTACCGGCTGGTCCACGCCGAATCGGACGGGCTGCCCGGCCTGATCGTCGACCGGTACGCCGACTTCCTCGTCGTGCAGTTTCTGACGACAGGGGTGGAGAAGCAGCGAGGGCCGATCCTGGACGCCCTCGGCGACCTGCTCTCTCCGCGGGGGATCTTCGAGCGGTCCGACGTGGAGGCCCGTGAGAAGGAGGGGCTCCCCCTCCGGACCGGTCGGATACGGGGGAAGGAACCGCCCCACCTCGTGGAGGTGCTGGAGAACGGGCACCGCTTCTGGGTGGATCTGCGGTCCGGTCAGAAGACCGGCTTCTACCTCGACCAGCGGGAGAACCGGGCTCGCTTGCCCGCCTTCTGCGAAGGGGCGGAGGTACTGGACGGGTTCGCCTACACCGGTGCGTTCGCCGTGTACGCGGTGGCGGGCGGCGCGAGCCGGGTGACGCTGGTGGAGGCGTCCGGGATGGCCCTGGGAACGGCCCGGCAGAACCTGAGCCTCAACGGGGAGGAGATCGGGCGGCACGAGTTCGTCGAAGGGAACCTTTTCCGCGTCCTGCGGCGTTTCTGGAACGAGGGGCGGACCTTCGACGTGGTGGTGCTGGACCCGCCGAAGTTCGCCCCGGCGGTCAAGGACGTCGAGCGGGCGGCCCGGGCCTATAAGGACATCAACCTGCTGGCCTTCCGGCTGCTCCGCCCCGGCGGGGTGCTCTTCACCACCTCCTGCTCCGGCGCGGTCCGTCCCGACCTGTTCCAGAAGATCGTCTTCGGCGCGGCGCTGGACGCAGGGCGGGA
>CAZOLN010000030.1:5019-22634 GCA_964580565.1 uncultured Anaerolineales bacterium | reverse complement strand
GACGGACCTCCGCGCCCGCCCATCGGAGCGAGCACGGAGGGCCGCCCTCACGATCGGGTATCCGCATGCCGCGTGGACGGGCCGCCGCGCCCGCCCACTGGCTGGACCACTCGGTCCCACGCCGCTTTCACCTGGGCGCGGGTCTGATCGAGGGTCCCCGAGGTGTCGATCACCACATCGGCCCGGGCGACCTTCTCCTCCTGCGGCGGCTGGGCCCGCACGCGCAGTTCCGCCGCCTCCCGGCTCAGGCCCCGGTCGGCCATCAGCCGCTCCACCTGCAGTTCGGGCGGGCAGGTGGTGACCCAGAGGCTGTCGCACGCCTCCGCCATCCCCGCCTCGATCAACTTGATCGCCTCGACGACGACCACCGGCGTCGGCGCTTCGGCGATCCGGCGGGCTACCTCCTCCGTCACCGCCGGGTGGACGATCTGCTCCAGCCGGGCCAGCGCCTCCGGGTCGGCGAAGACGATCGCCCCTAACTGAGCCCGGTCGATCTCCCCATCCGGCCCCACGATCTGAGGGCCGAAGGCTTCCACGACCGCCGCGTGGACCGACGTGCCGGCCCGCATCACCTCGTGGGCCACCCCGTCGGCGTCGATCACCGTCGCCCCCAGGTCGGCCAACATCCGGGCCACGGTGGACTTGCCGGTGGCGATGTTGCCGGTCAGGCCGATGAGCAGTTTCCGGCTCACCTTACCTCCGCCAGGACCTCCTCCAGGGCAGCGATCAAGCGCGCGTTTTGATCAGGGCTCCCCACCGTGATGCGGAGGAACTCGGGCAGGTCGTAGCCGGTGCAGGGACGGACGATGACGCCGCGCCGCAGCAGTCGCTCGGCCACCTCCCGTGCCTCCGGGCCGATCCGTACCAGGACGAAGTTGGTGTGGCTTTCGACGTAGAAGAGGCCCAGCCGGTCGAACGCCTGGTAGAGGTAATGGCGGCCTTCCCGATTGACCTCCACCGTCCGGCGGACGAACTCCTCGTCCTCCAGGGCAGCGATCCCCGCGACCTGGGCCAGCCGGTTGACGGCGAACGGCTCCTTGACCCGCCAGAGAGGAGCCAAGACGTCCGGATGGGCTACTCCGTACCCCAACCGCAGCCCTGCCAAACCGTACACTTTGGAGAAGGTGCGCACCACCATCACGTTTCGCCGTCCCTCCCGGACGTACCGGAGGGTGTCGGGATACTCTAGTGACTCCACGAACTCGTAGTAGGCCTCATCGAAGACCACCAGGACCCTTTCCGGCACCTCTGCGAGAAACCCTTCCACCTCGTCCGCGGTGACGATGGTGCCGGTGGGGTTGTTGGGGTTGCAGACGAAGACGATCTTGGTCCGGTCCGTGATCGCCTCTGCCATCCCCTTCAGGTCCAGCCGGTAATCCTTCAACGGAACCTTCACCAGCCGGGCCCGCATCACGTGGGTGTAGATGTCGTACACGGGGAAGGAAGACCGGCCCACGACCACCTCGTCTCCGTCGTCGAGGTACGCCAGGCAAGTCTGCACGATCACCCCGTCGGCCCCGTTTCCTATGATCACCTGCTCCGGAGCCACGTCCAGATGATCGGCGATGGCTCGTCGGAGGTAGTATCCCTGTCCATCGGGGTAGAGGTGCACCTCCCGCAACGTTTTCTCCAGCGCCGCCAGCGCCTTCGGCGAGGGGCCCAGGGGGTTCTCGTTGGAGGCCAGTTTGATCACATCCTCCAGACCGTACTCCCGCTTCACCTCCTCGATCGGCTTGCCCGGCACATAAGGCCGGATCTCGTCCAGTCCTCGCTGCGGTCGTATCTCACTCATTTCTCTTTACCCTTGCTTCCTTGCTTCCTACCTTCCTGCCCCCTGCCCCCTTGCTCCCCTGCGACCTTGTTCCTGATCACCCGCACATCCCCCACCCACACCCCCTCCGCCGAGACGAACACCGGGTTCAGGTCCACCTCGGCGACCTCGGGGTAGAGGAAAGGAAGGCGGGAGAACCGGACCAGGACGTCGGCCAGCGTCTCCAGGTCGCACGGCGGCTGGCCCCGCACCCCGGTCAGAAGGGGATAGGCCCGGATCTCGCGGATCATCTCCTCCGCCTCAGGCCGGTCGATCGGCGCGATCCGCAGGGCGACGTCGTGCAGGACCTCGGTGTAGATGCCGCCCAGCCCGAAGAGGACCACCGGGCCGAACTGGGGATCGCGGGAGAGGCCCAGGATGACCTCCTGCATCCCGCGCACCATCGGGTAGACGACCACGCCCCGGAAGTCCAGGTCGGCCGCCACCCGCTGGAGAGCGACGAACGTTTCCAGCGCCTGCTGGTCGTCGGCGACGTTCAGGACCACCCCACCCACGTCCGATTTGTGAAGGATGTGGGGGGAGACAACTTTCATCACGACCGGGTAACCCAGGTCGCGGGCGGCCTCCACCGCCTCTTCCGCGGTCGTGGCGAAACGGAAGTCCAGCGTGGGGATCCCGTTCTCCCGCAGCCACGCCATCGCCTCCGGCTCCAGCAGCGGCTCCTCACCGGGCAACCTCCGCCGTTCCTGAGGGACCTCCGGCAGCGGCCGCCATCGGGCCTTCCGCTCCTCGTACTCGGCCAGGCGGGCCAGCACCGTCACCGCCCGCTCCCCGGTGGGGAAGTCGGGCACGCCGCGCTCCCGCAGCACCGGCAGGGCTTTCTCGACGGTCCGCCCGGCCATGAAGTTGGCCACCACCGGCTTGCCGGTCGCCTCCGCCGCATCGCACACCCCGCGGGCGTGAGGGGCCGAATCCAGGTACGGCGGGCAGACGTCCAGCGCCAGCGCCGCGTCGTACTCCTCCAACACCGCCTTCAGCGTCTCTCGGTACCCGTCCTCCGTCCCTTCCACCGTCAGATCGAACGGGTTGCGGAGGGAGCAGTAGGGCGGGAGGAACGCCGAGAGCCGCTCCTTGAGCGCGTCGCTCGGTTCCGCCACCTCCAGTCCGACCGTCTCCGCCCGGTCCGCCGCCAGCACCCCCGGCCCGCCGGAGTTGGTGACGATGGCGACCCGGCGGCCCTTCACCGGCGGCAGGTGGACCAACCCCTTGCACAGGTCGAACATCTCCTCAACGGTCTCCACCCGCAGCGCGCCGGCCTGGCGCAGCGCAGCGTCATACACGGCGTCGGAGCCGGCCATCGAGCCGGTGTGGGAGAGGGCCGCCCGCCGCCCGGCCTGCCCCCGCCCCGCCTTGATCACCACCAGGGGCTTATGGCGGGTGAAGGCGTGCGCCGCCTCCAGGAAGGCCCGTCCGTCCTCCACGCTCTCGATGTAGAGGGCCACCACCTTCGTCTCGGGGTCCCCCGCCAGGTAGGCCAGCAGGTCGACCTCGCCCACGTCGGCCCGGTTGCCGTAACTGACGAACTTGGAGAACCCCAGCCCCTGCTCCTCCGCCCAGGCCAGGACCGCGCCACCGAGCGCGCCGCTTTGGGAGACGAGGGCTACCTCGCCCACGGGCGGGCGGATCTCCAGGGTGGCGTGGAGGCCAAGGCGGTTGTTGAAGAATCCGGCGCAGTTCGGGCCGACGACCCGGACGCCGTATCGGCGCGCCACCTCTTTGATGGCCTCCTCGCCCTCGACGTTGCCCACCTCGGAGAAGCCGGCGGTGATGACCACGGCCACCTTGACCCCCGCCCGTCCGCAGTCCTCCAGCACGTCGGGCACGGTCGGCGCGGGCGAGGCGACCACCGCCAGGTCCACCTCCGCCCCGATCTCCGCCACCGACCGATACCCCGGCACGGAAAGGGCCCCCTTCCCCTTGGGGTTCACCAGGAAGAGGGGGCCCCGGTATCCCGCCGAGACGATCTGGTGGGTGAGCACGTAGCCCAACTTGCCTTCCGACGCCGAGCCGATGACGGCGACGCCCTTAGGGTTGAAGAGGGAGTGCAGCTCCATAGACCTCCTCCGGTCGATCAGGATGCGAGTCACCAAGCCACCCAGTCACCCAGTCACCCAATCACCTAGTCACCCGACCACCGCATCCAGCCCAGCCCGGAAGGCAAACCGGTTGCGCTCCGCGCCCCTCGGCCAGCGGGTCTCGATGGCCTGCAGCACCGCCTCGGCGCTCAGCACCCTCCCCAGCCCGGTGTGGCCCAGCGCCGCACCCAGCACGTAGACGTTGGCGGGCACCGGCTGGCCCTCGTAGGTGGGCCGATTCGCCGGGTCGAGGTAGACCACCCGCGCCCCGGCCTTCCGCGCGGCCTGCAAGACCTCTTCCAGCGGCGGGTACTCCGCCTTGCCCAGCATCACCGCCGTCGGCGGCCAGACGTGGCCGTAGAGGAGGAAGTCGCCGCCGGGTTTGACGAAGCGGACGCCTTTGAGCGCTTCCGAGACCTCCATCCCGATCACCAGGTCGGCCCCTCGCTCCGGGATGTTCGGACCGGCCCCGTCCCGCCCCAGCCGCACCTGGGCCTTGACGAACCCGCCCCGCTGGGCCATCCCCTTGTAGGGGTAGAGGGAGACCGGAATATCCTGTAACACGGCGGCCTGACCGATCAGTTCGGCCACCGTGAGCACCCCCTGCCCCCCGACGCCGACCAGGAGTACGTCGTAATTCATCATCCGCTCCTTTGACGAAATTCCTCCATCAATCTGCACTGACCAGGTCCCCTAATAACTTACGCAATTTCACCACGGAGGCACAGAGAACACAGAGAAACCTATGAAAACTCAGAGAAACTCCGTGTCCTCCGTGTCTCTGTGGTGTTTCTATCGGACCTTATTCTACCACCAGCGCATCCAGTTTACACACCTGCGCGCAGAGGCCGCAGCCGTAGCAGAGCGCCGGGTCGATCTCCACCGCCTCCTCCCCCAGGTCCAGCGCGGGGCATCCGGTGAGGATGACGCACCGCTTGCAGAGGACGCACTTCTCCGGCACCACCCGCACCGTCCCGGCCCTGATCCCCCGCCGCATCGCCTGGATGGCGCACTCCTGCCGCGCCAGGACCACCTTCACCCCCGGCAGCGACAGCGCCTCCTGGATCGCCTGGGTGGTCGCCTCCAGGTCGAACGGATCGACGACGAAGAGGTGCTCCACCCCCATCCCCTTGACCACCTGCTCGATGTCCACCCGTCGGTTGCCGGGGGGCTGGAAGGCCTCATCGGTGCCGGGGTTGACCTGCATGCCGGTCATGCTGGTCCAGCCGTTGTCCATGATCACCACCGTCAGATCCACCTGATGCTGGATGGCGTTGACCAGGGCCGGCATACCGGCGTGGAAGAAGGTCGAATCGCCGATGGTGGCGATGACCGGCGTCTCCACCCCGGCGTGGACGTACCCCTGGGCCAGGCCGATGCTGGCCCCCATCGAGACCTCGTTCCACACGGTGTAGAACGGCGGGTTCATCCCCAGGATGGTGCAGCCGATGTCGCCGGTGACCATCACCTCGTTCTTTCGGTAGCCCGCCCGCCGGATCGCCTGGTTGATCGCCATAAAGGTCCCGCGATGGGGGCACCCGGCACAGACGGTGATGGGGCGCGGTGCGGCCCGGTCGTCGGCCGCCAGGCCCGTCAGGGCCCCCTCCGGCATCTCCAGCCCCGCAGCCTCGGCGATGCCCCGCACGACCTCCCGGACGGTGTACTCGCCGACGCGGCCCAGCGTCCCGTCCAACTTCCCCACGATCCGGCCTGCGAACCCCACCCGCCGCGCCTCCGCGTAGACCCCCCGCTCGATGTGGGGCTCCAGCTCCTCCAGGACCAGGAGTGCCCCGCAGTGATCCAGCAGGCAGCGGACCTTCCCGGCGGGGAAGGGGTGGACTCCCCTCAGCCGCAGCACGGAGACCGTCTCCAGATCGAGCCCCATCCTCGAAAGGATCTCGAAGCCCTCCTCAAGGTAGGAGGCCGCGACGCCAGACGCGACGATCCCCAGTCCGCCCGGCTCGGGGGCCAGGTCCAGCCGGTTCAGCCCCATCTCCTCGATGACCCGCCCCGCCTCCTCCAGCCGCCGGATCAGGTCCCGATGCTGGGCCATGCAGATGGCCGCGCCCGCCTTGGTGAAGCGGGCGATGTCGCGGATCAGTTGGGGCTCCCGCTCCGGCGGGGGCGGCGGCTCCTCCACATCCACCGGAGCCTTGGAGTGGGAGAGCGAGGTGACCAGCCGGACCAGGACCGGCGTTCCCACCCGCTCCGAGATCTCGAAGGCCGCCTGGACCAGACGGTACGCCTCCGCCACGGAGGGAGGATCCAACATCGGCAGGTCGGCCATCAGCGCGTACCCCCGGCTGTCCTGCTCCGCCATCCCCGCGCTGACGCCGGGGTCGTCGGCGACGTAGATGACCAGCCCGCCGACGACGCCGGAGTAGGCGATGGAGATGACCGAGTCGAAGGCGACGTTCAGGCCGGACATCTTCATCGTGCACAGGGCCCGCTGCCCGGCCCAGGCGGCCCCGGCGGCGATGTCGAAGGCGACCTTCTCGTTGGTGCTCCATTCGACGTGGACGCCCTGGGGCTGACGGCGCAGGAGGCTCTCGATGGCCCCCGTGGAGGGCGTGCCCGGATAGCCGGTGACCACCCTCACCCCCGCCTGCAGCGCGCCCAGGGCGAGGGCTTCGTTGCCGGTGAGCAGTTGCTTCATCACGTCCTCCGAAAGACGGCTTGGCAAGTCCTACAAATACGGTGTATAATTTTAACAGGAGGCGAAAAGGATGAGTCGAACTCCAACACTTGAGGAGATCCGCAAGAGACTCCGCGATCTCGCGCCGTTACTGGCCGAACGGTACCACGTCGAGTCAATCGCCCTCTTCGGCTCCTACGTCCGAGGGGAACAGCGACCGGATAGCGATCTCGACGTCCTGGTGACGTTTCGCCGTACACCCAGCCTCCTCCAATTCCTTGCCCTGGAGCACTATTTAAGCGACACCCTCGGTGTCAAAGTTGACCTGGTTATGAGGAGCGGGCTGAAACCCCGCATCGGTGCACGCATTCTCCGCGAGGCCATCCCTGTATGACCCCAGAGCGGACCTTCGTCGATTACCTGGAGGATCTGCAGGACGCCCTCGAACGGGCCAGGGAGTTCGTCGGCGATATGACCTATGCCCAATTCGAGCGGGATACGAAGACCATCTTCGCCGTGATCCGCGCCCTGGAGGTTATGGGAGAGGCCGCCAAGCAGATCCCGGCAGAAGTGAGGCAGCGGCACCCAGAGGTGCCCTGGCGCGAGATCGCGGGAATGCGCGATAAACTCATTCATCACTATTTCGGCGTCGATCTGGAAGTCGTCTGGAAAACTGTAACCGAAGACTTGCCCCTCTTGGATTCCCTCATCGAGGGCGTGATCAAGGCAGAAGCCCGTTCATAGCCCTCACGGCGTCAACGGCTCGGCCGGGGATTCCAGTGTCGGCAGGAACCGGCCCGTCCCCGGCTCGGCGACGATCTCCCCCTCCCACAGCACCCTGTGCCCCCGCTGGAAGGTCATCACCGGCCAGCCCAGCACGGTCCGCCCCTCGTACAGGGTGTAGCGGGCGTTGGTGTGCTGGTTCTCCGCCCGGATGGTGAACTCCCGCGTCGGGTCGAACACCACCAGGTCGGCATCCGACCCCACGGCGATGGTCCCCTTGCGCGGGTAAAGGCCGAAGATGCGGGCGGGGTTCTCGCACAACACCTGCACCAACCGCACCAGGCCGATCCGGCCCTTGTTGACCCCCCCGTCGTAGGTCAACGGCAGGAGCGTCTCCGCCTGAGGGGAGCCGAAGGGCTGCTCCAGGAAGTCGCCGTGGACGTCCTTGTACTTCGGTGCGTGGTCGGAACCGACCGTCTGAAGGGTGCCATCGCGCAGGGCGGCCCACAGTGCCTCCCGATCCTCGGCGGTCCGGATCGGCGGCCCGATCTTCGCCAGCGCGCCCCGCTCCTCGATGACCTCCTGGGTCAGCGTGAGATACTGGGGACAGGTCTCGGCGAAGACAGGCAGCCCCTCCGCCTGCGCCTGCCGGATCGGCCGCAGCGCGCGGGCCGAGGTGACGTGGGGGATGTAGAGGCGGCACCCCACCACCTCCGCCAGCCGGATGGCGCGGAAGACCGCCTCCTCCTCCAGCGCGGCGGGGCGGCTGGCGTTGAAGTACTTGGCCGACGCGTTCGGCCCCTTGAGGTATTTGTCCTCCAGATAGTCGATCCCCCCGCCGTTCTCGGCGTGGACCATCGCCATCCCGCCGCGCTGGGCCAGGATGTCCATCGCCTTGATCAACTGGTAGTCGTCCGTGTACCAGCCCTGCTTGAGGTAGGTGAGGAAGAACTTGAAGGTACGGACCCCCAGTTCCATCACTTTGGGGATCTCCGGGACCTGCTTGGGGGCCTCGAACAGGCCGCCGTGGAGGCCGAAGTCGAGGCAGGAGTGGGCCAGCCCGTCCTCCAGCATCGACTCCACCTGCTCCAGCAGGCTCTCCCCCGTGCGGGCGTAGGCGAAGTGGAGAAGGGTCGTCGTCCCGCCGTAGGCCGCCACGCGGGAGCAATCTTCCACCGTGTCCAAGTAGACCGGATGGACGTGGACGTCGATGACGCCGGGGAGGACGTACTTGCCGGTGACGTCGATCACCTCCCGCGCCCCCTCTCGCGGCAGGTCCGGCCCGACGGCGACGATCTTCTCCCCCCGGATCCCCACGTCGGCCCGCTGGACGCCCTCCCCGGTGACGACGATGCCGCCGGTCAGCAGCAAATCGAAGGACATACTCCCCATTGTCCTTTCTCCATCTTTCACCACAGAGACACAGAGGACACAGAGGATAAGAAGGTCTTGGAGAAAATCTCTGTGCCCTCCGTGCCTCTGTGGTTATATCACTCGATCCGCTTCAGCGCCTCCAGGACCTTCTCCGGCGTGATCGGCAGTTCGCGGATGCGGACGCCGATGGCGTCGGCGACGGCGTTGGCGACGGCGGCCGCGGCCGGGGTCAGCGAGGGCTCGCCGATCCCCTTGGCCCCGAACGGCCCCTTCCCGGAGCCCGACTCCAGGACGATGGCCTTCGTCGGCGGGAAGTCCATCGAGGTGGGGATCAGGTACTCGGAGAGGGTCACGGTCTTGGGGATGCCCTCTTCGACGATGTACTCCTCCAGCAGCGCGTACCCCAGTCCCTGAGAACTGCCGCCCTCGATCTGCCCCTCCACCGCGGCCCGGTTGATGGCCCGTCCGATGTCGTGGCAGGCGACGGACTTGAGCAGCGTGATCTCGCCGGTCTCGGTATCTACCGCTACCTCCACCGCCTGCGCACCGAAGGTGAAGTCCGGGAACACCCGGCCCCGCAGGTTCTCCGGGTCGAGCGGATCGGTGAAGGGGGCGCGGAAGAGGGCCAGGTTGGAGAGAGGCAATCCCTCCGCCGCGCAGATCTGCGCCATCTCCGCCAACGAGATCGATTGCTCCGGGTTATGCTTGACGAAGATCCGCCCCTCCGCCATATCCAGGTCCTCGGGGTCCTCCTCGAAATGCTTGGAGGCCCGGTCCAAGAGGACCTTGCGGACGGCGCTGGCGGCCTGGTAGACGGCGTTGCCGGACATGTACAACTGCCGGGTGGCGGTGGAGGTGCCCGCCAGGGGGGTCAGCGCCGAGTCGGTGCTGTAAACCGTCACTTGATCTAGCGGCACGCCCAGCACCTCGGCGGTGATCTGCGCCAGGCTGTTGACCTGCCCCGCCCCCAGGTCCGGCACGCCGGAGCGGACCACCACCGTGCCGTCCAACTCCACGCCGACCCAGGCGCGGGAGGTGTCGTGGAGCCAGGTGATGCGGCCGTAACTCTGGAAGTAGGAGGCGACGCCCCGACCGATCTTGACCGAGCCCCGGTCCGGCTCCTTCTCGCCCAGGGCCTCCAGCGCGCGGGTGGCGGTCTCCTCCAGCCAGGCCGCGCTCTCGATGACCTGACCGGTCGCGGTGGTGTCTCCCGTGCGAAGGTAGTTGATCCGCCGCACCTCCATCGGGTCCATCCCCAGCGCCTCGGCGATGGCGTCCATCTGTTGCTCGTAGGCGAAGGCGGCCTGCGGCCCTCCGAACCCACGGAACGCGCTGGTGAAGGGGTTGTTGGTCGCCACCGCCACCCCGTCCACGCGGACGTTGGGGATGCGATAGGGGCCGGTCGCCATCACCACGGCGTAGAGGAGGACATAGGGGCTGAGGTAAGGATAGGCCCCCGAGTCGGCCACCAGGTCGATCTCGGCGGCGACGATGCGGCCGTTCCGTTTGACGCCGGTGCGGTGGGTGATGACGAAGGGGTGTCGTTTGGACTGGGACATCATCGACTCTTCGCGGGTGTAGACCAGTTTCACCGGCCGCTGGGTGTGCTTCGCCAGGAGGGCCAGGAAGATCTCGACCGTGATGTCCTCCTTGCCGCCGAAGCCGCCGCCGACCATCGTGCCGATGGTGCGGATCTTGTTCTGGGGCACGCCCACCGCCTTGGCGATGCTGCGGAAGTGCTCGACGACCTGGGTGGAGACCCGGATGTTGATGACGCCCCGCTCGTCCACCCAGGCCACCCCCGCCTCCGGCTCCAGGTAGGCGTGCTCGACGAAGGGGACGCGGTAGGTGTTCTCGATGATCAGGTCGGCCTCCGCCATCCCGGCCCGCACGTCCCCCTTGCGGATCTTCCAGCGGGCGACGATGTTGTCCGGCTCGTAGACGATCGGCGCGCCCGGCTTCATCGCTTCCAGGGGGTCGAAGACGCCGGGTAGTTCTTCGTACTCGATCTCGATCAGATCCAGCGCCTTCTCGGCGATCTCCAGCGTCTCCGCCGCCACCAGGGCGATGGGATCGCCGACGAACCGGACCCGGTCGCGGGCCAGCACCGAGGTCAGTGATCCCTTACGGACCTTCTGCCCGGTCTGTCCGGGGATGTCGGTGACCAGTTTACCGTCCGGCAGGTCCTCCGCCGTCAGCACGCAAGCCACCCCGGGGAGCGCCCGCGCCTTGCTCACGTCCAGCCGTTTGATCCGCGCCGAGGGGACGGTGCTGCGGAAGACCTTGGCGTAGAGCATCCCCGGCATCGAGAAGTCGCCCGCGTAGACCGTCTTGCCGACCGCCTTCGCCAGCGCGTCCACCCGGCGCAGGGGCTTGCCCACGACCCGCAACTCGGGCAGGTCCACGGGAGGCAGCGGCTTCGCCGTGTACTTCGACTTATACAGCCCCATTGCTCACCTCCCTTCCTTTGCAGCAGCCATCCGTTCCGCTGCCAGTTTGATCGCCTCGACGATCTTCACGTAGCCGGTGCACCGACAGAGGTTGCCGGAGATCGCTTCACGGATCTCCTCGTCGGTCGGATGGGGGTTCCGATCCAGGAGCGCCTTGGTGGAGACGATCATCCCCGGCGTGCAGTAGCCGCACTGGATCGCGCCCGCGTCGGCGAAGGCCTCCTGGATGATGTGCGGGTGGGCCTGGTCGCCCAGGCCGGCGTCTGTGACAACCTCCGCTCCGTCGGCCTGCCAGGCCAGGACCAGACAACTGTTGACCGGTTTGCCGTTCAGCAACACCGCGCACGCCCCGCAGTCCCCCTTCTCACAGCCGTTCTTGACGTCCGTGTACCCCAGGTCCCGCAGGACCTGCAGGAGCGTCCGGTTGGGGGGAAGAGCGACCTGGTGCGTGCGGCCGTTGATGTGGAGCGTGACCACCTTGGTTTCCATAGGTCTCCTCCTCAAACTGACCACAGAGGCACAGAGGACACAGAGGGGCAAAAGTTTCAGAGAGAAAACTCCGTGCTCTCTGTGTCTCTGTGGTTCTTATCTTCTCTCCTCGCTCAGCAGGCGGCGGGCGAGGACCTCGACGACGTGTTTCCGGTAGGCCGCCGAGGCGCGGATGTCGTCGATGGGGGACGTCGCCTCGGCGCAGAGGCGGGCCGCCTCAGCGACGAGTTCGGGGGTCAGCACGTGGCCCTCCAGCAGTTTCTCCGCCTCGTAGGCCCGGATCGGCTTCGGGGCCACGGCCCCCATCGCGATGCGCGCCTTGCGGCAGGTACCGTCGTCCCCCACCTCCATCACCACGGCGACGCTGGCCACGGAGATGGCGTCCGCCTTCCGCAGACCCAGTTTGTGGAAGCCGCCGAACGCACCGGACGGCGGGAGAGGGAACCGGACCGCCGTCAACAGTTCGTCGGGCTGACGAAGGGTCTGCCGAACCCCGAGGAAGAACTCGTCCAGCGGGACCCAGCGGGAGCCCTCCTTGCTGGCCAGTTGGACCTCGGCGTCGAGGACCAGCAGGGGCGGAGCCGTGTCCGCCGCCGGGGAGGCATCGGCCAGGTTGCCGCCGACCGTCGCCCGGTTGCGCACCAGGGGGTTGGCGAAGACCCGTGCCGCGCTCCACAACACCGGCGCGGCCTCGGCGATGAGGGGCTCCTCCAGCAGTTCGGCCACGGTCGTCGTCGCGCCGATGACCACGTGACCGTCCTCCCGACGGATCCCCCGCAGTTCCTCCAGACCAGCGACGCTCACCAGGACGGAGGGCCGGTGACGCCCGCCGCGCATATCCACGACCAGGTTCGTGCCGCCAGCGACAGGCGCTACCCCCTCCCCAGCCTGAGCCAACATCTCCAGCGCCTCGGAGAGGGTCCGGGGCATCAGCAATTCAAACTCTGGCAACACCGCAGCACCTCCTCAAATGACGCATAACGTATGACGCATGACGTGTGACGCCGGTCGCAAGTCGCAGGTCGCAGGGTGCAGGATTCACTTTGCCGCGCAGTCCAGGACGGCGCGGACGATGCTGGCGTAGCCCGTGCAGCGGCAGAGGTTCCCCTTCAGGTAATCGCGCACGTCCTGCTCGGTGGGCCTCGGGATCTCCTTGAGCAGGCTCTTGGCCGTGATCAGCATCCCCGGCGTGCAGAAGCCGCATTGGAATGCACCGTGCTCGATGAACGCCTCCTGCAGCGGGTCGAGTCGACCGTCCGGCCCGGCCAACCCCTCCACGGTGAGGATCTCGCTTCCGTCCACCGACACCGCCAGCACCAGGCAGGAGAGGGCCAGTTGGCCGTCGATCATCACGGTGCAGGCTCCGCACTCCCCGATGCCGCAGCCGTACTTGGAGCCGGTGAGATGGAGCCGCTCCCGCAGGACGTTGAGCAGGAGTTCGTTGGGCGCGACCCACAGCCGGTGCGTCTCTCCGTTCACCTTCAACGTGATCTCGCACCGCCCATCGGCCGCCACCCGTTTCCCCTTCCCCTGCTCTCTGCTCCCCTGCTCCTTGCTCCCTGCTCCCTGCTTCCTCGCTTCCTCGCTTCCCCCTTGCTCCCCTGCTCTCCTCCACGCCTCGTTGAGCCCGTCGAGGGTCAGCACCCGCACGATCTCCCGCCGGTACCAGGCGGTGGAGCGGACGTCGTCGATGGGGGAGACCTCCTCGGAGGCGACCCGGGCCGCCTCGGCGACCAGGTCGTCGCCGAAGGCCTGGCCCACCAGGACCGCCTCCGCCTTCCGGGCGCGGAAGGGGGTCGGGGCAACGGAGCCGAAGACCAGCCGCGCGTCGGCGATCCGGTCGCCCTCCCGGACCACCACGATCGCCCCGTTCACCTTCGCCAGGTCGGCCGTGACGCGGGAGACCTTGTAGAAGACGCTGCCGGTGTTCGGCCGGGGGCGGGGGAGCACCACCGCCGTCAGGAGTTCCCCCGGTTGGAGGGCGGTCTTGCCCGGCCCGAGGAAGAAGGACTCCAGAGGGAGCCGCCGTTCGCCGCTCGGCCCGGTGATGACCACCTCCGCGTCGAAAGCGATGAGCGGCGGGGCGGTGTCGGAGGCGGGCGAGCCGTTGCAGAGGTTCCCGCCCACCGTCCCCATCACCTGCACCTGGGTCGTGCTGAACGACGCGCACGCCTCGGCGAGGGCCGGGTAGAGGGCCTGGACCCGCGGATCGCGCCGGATGGCCCGGATCGAGGTCCGCGCGCCGATCCGGACGCCATCCTCATCGACGGAGATCCCCGCGAGGCCCGGAACGTGGCGAAGGCTGACCAGGTAGCGGGGGGCGAGCCGTTCCATCTTCATCTGGACGATGAGGTCGGTCCCGCCCGACAGCACCCGCGCCTGGTCGCCGTATTCGGCGAGCAACGAGATCGCCTCCTCAAGCGACGTCGGCTCCAGGTAGTCGAACGTGTGAACAAGAATGTGGGTGTTCGTCATAGCCACCTCCACTGCACAGAGCGCAGGTCGCAAGTCGCAGGACGCAGGTCGCAGGGGCGCAAGGGCATCGGTCTTCTACCTGCGACCCTGCTCCCTTGCTCCTCTGCGACCTATCGTTCCCCTGCTTCCCCGCTTCCTTGCTTCCTCCTAAGCGCTTCCAACACCTTCTCCGGCGTGATGGGCAGTTCGTAGAACCGGACGCCGATGGCGTTGTAGATCGCGTTGGCGTAGGCCGCTGCCACGGGGTTGGTCGCCGCCTCGCCGATCCCCTTGGCACCGAACGGCCCCGTCGGCTCGTAGGTCTCGGCGAAGTAGGTGATCAGATCCTTCAAGAGCGGGCTTTCGTCCACGCCAGGGATCTTGGCGTCGATCAGGTAGCCTCTGGAGAGGACGTGCCCGTTCTCGTCCCATCGGTTATCTTCGTAGAGCGCGAAGCCCACCCCCTTGGAGAGGCCCCCTTCCAACTGCCCGGCCGCCATGTCCGGGTTGATCACCGTCCCGCAGTCGCTGCCCATCGCCGCCCGCACCGTGCGCACCCGACCGGTCCAGGTATCCACCTCCACCTCGACGAAGACGGAGACGTAGGCCGGCGGGCAGTTGGTGGGCCGGTAACTGACCACCGCCGCGATGGTCTTCCAACTCTCCATCCAACAGCGGGTCGCCAGTTCCTCGATCGTCATCTGCCGGTCGGGGATGGAGGGAGCGTAGATGACCCCCTGGCCCCGTTCCTCGTCCAGTTTGAGGTCCAGCGCGTCCGGCATCACGTTGAGGTAGCGGGCCGCCGTCTCCAGCAACTCCTGCCGGACCTCCTGGGCTGCCTTGTAGGCCGCGCCACCTCCGGCGTAAACCCCGCGGGTGGCGTGGGTGACACAGTCGTAGACGGTGGTGGCGGCCCCGGCGGGGACCACGTTGACCTTGTCCAGCGGCACGCAGAGCGCCTCCGCCACCAGTTTGGCGATCGCCTCCAGCGTCCCGCCGCCGTGGTCCATCACCGCCGTCACCACGTCGATGGAGCCGTCTTTGTTGACCTTGACCATCGCGCCGGAGAAGTCGATGACGTCGCCAGGCTGGGGCGCGCCTGCGCTGGAGGTGTGAAAACCCCGCGCCATCCCGATCCCCCGGCGGTAGCGGCCCGCCTTGGCCTCGGGCGGCTCCCGCCGGTCCCAGCCGATGATCTCCTTGCCCCGCTCCAGCAGTTGCGGCACCCCATCGCTGCGGACGATGGAGCGGACCAGCGGCCCCTGCCCCCAGAAGGTGTCTCCCAACCCGACGTAGTTCTTCAACCGCAGTTCGACCGGATCCACCCCCAGCCGCTCCGCCAACTCGTCCATCAGCGACTCGACGGCGAAGGTGACCTGGGGGTTGCCGAACCCCTGCATCGCGCAGGAGGGGGTCTTGTTGGTGTAGACGGCGATGCCCTTGTAGCGGACGTTGGGCAGTTTGTACATCGAGACCAGCCAGCCGATGCAGACGCCGAGGAAGGAGTAGGGCTGGATGTTGTGGGCACCGATGTCGGTGACCAGCTCCATCTCCGCGCCGAGGAGCGTGCCGTCCTTCTTAGCCGCCAAGCGGAGGTGGATCTGGGTCCAATAGCGCGTGTGCTCCAGGAAGTCCTCCTCCCGCGTCATGCTCAACTTCACCGGCCGACCCGCCTTGAGGGCGAGGGCGGCGCAGATGGGGATAGGGGTGTTCATCTGGATGCTGGAGCCGAAGGTGCCGCCCACCGGCATCCGGATCACGTCGATCTTGCTGAGGGGGATGTCGAAGAGTTCGCCCAGGATGATGCGGACGTTGTGGATGGACTGGGTGGTGGCCCAGACGGTGAGGCCGCCGTCCGGCTCGGGGCGGCAGACGGCGGTCTTGGGCTCCAACTGCATATGGTAGATCTTCGGCGTGCGGAACGTCCCCTCGACGACGATGTCCGCCTCGGCGAAGGCCCGATCCACGTCCCCCTCCTCGATCTCGCGGGTGCAGGCGATGTTGTTCTCGATCTCGATCTCTTTGTCGCCCCAGAGCACCGTCTCGTGGATGGGGACCGCCCCCGGCTTCATCGCCTCGAAGGGATCGGTGAGCACCGGCAGGGGCTCGTACTCCACCTTGATGGCCCGCACCGCCTGTTCGGCCAGGTACTCCGTCTCCGCCGCCACCGCCGCCACCGGCTCCCCCATCCGGCGCACCTTGTCGGCCAGGACGGTGAAGTCCTTGTGCAGGACCGGCGGGATGGTGATGATCCGCTGGTTGAACCGGGCGTGGGGGACGTCGTCCCAGGTGATCACCACCGCCCCCATCGCCTCCGCCTCGCTGGCGTCGATGCTCTTGATGCGGGCGTGGGCGTAGGGGCTGGAAAGGATCCGACCGTACAACATCCGGGGGAGGATGACGTCGGACGGGTACCGCTCCCGCCCCGTCACCCGTGCCACGCCGTCCTTACGCGGCGTCACCTTACCCAAAATATTGAACGACCTCTGCATAACCTGCCTCCCAATCACCCAACCACTCTATCACCCGGTCGCCCAGTCACCCCATCACCTGGTCACCCAACACCTGGCTACTTGGTGACTCGGTGACTTGGTGACCTGGCGACTGGGTTACCCGGCGACTCCCATCACCAGCGCGATCAACGCCATCCGCACGTACACCCCGTTGCGCACCTGGCGGAAGTAGGCGGCGTTGGGGAGGGTATCTACGTCGGTGGTGATCTCGTTCACGCGAGGCAGAGGATGCAGGACCGTCACGTCGGGGCGGATCCGCTCGACCATCTCGCGGGTCAGGATGTAACTCCCTTTCAGCCGCTCGTACTCCGCCGGATCGTCGAACCGTTCCTTCTGGATGCGGGTCATATAGAGCACGTCGGCCTCGGCAAGGGCAGCCTCCAGGTCGGTCGTCTCCTCCACCCGCACACCCTGCTCCCGCAGCCGGTCGGTGATCTCCGGGGGCATCCGCAGCGCCTCAGGGGAGACGAAGACCAGCCGGCAGTTGTAGTGCTTGTACAGTTCCACGCCCGCGTGCACGGTTCGGCCGTACTTCAGATCGCCGCAGAGGACGATGGTGAGGCCGTCCACGCGACCCTTCTCGGAGCGGATGGTGAACAGGTCGAGGAGGGCCTGCGTGGGGTGCTGACCTGCGCCGTCGCCGCCGTTGATCACCGGCGATTCCGCCGCGTCGGCCGCGATCTGCGCCGAGCCGATCTGGGGATGGCGGATGACGATGAGGTCCACGTACTGATCCACCGTGCGGACCGTGTCGGCGAGGCTCTCCCCCTTGGCGACCGAGGTACCAGCGGCCGAGGCGAACCCCACCACTGCCCCACCCAGCCGGTGCATCGCCGTTTCGAAGGAGAGGCGGGTCCGCGTACTGGGCTCGAAGAACAGGGTCCCCATCACGTACCCCTTCATCAGGTCCAACGACCGCTCCTCCTCCAGCCGCCCGCGGAACTGCTCCGCCACTTCCATTATATGCTCGATCTCCTCGCGGGTAAACTGCGCACCGTGCAGGATGTCCTTGCCTTTCAAATCGACCATTGACCACCTCCGTTAGCGTTCAAGGTTCGAGGTACAATCACC
>CAZOLN010000030.1:0-4919 GCA_964580565.1 uncultured Anaerolineales bacterium | reverse complement strand
CCCTCGTGGATCTCCTCCGGTGTGAGGGAGCAGAACGGAAGCCGGACGAAGCCGTCGCCGCCGTCGCCCGCGAAGAACCCCCGCCCGTCGGTCAGCACCAAGTTCGCCTCCCTCGCCGCCTCCAGCAGATCGTCGGCGCGGACGTGGCGGTTGAGCGTGATCCCCAGGAAGAACCCGCCGTCGACCCGATGCCACGTCGCCAGGTCCCCCATATGGGCGTCCAGCGCCTCCATCGTCGCGTCCAGACGGGGCAAGTAGAGGTCCTTGAGCCGGGCCAGTTGCTCCTCCAGCCAGCCCCGTCGGATGAACTCGGCGACGATGGCCTGGTTGAGATAACTGGCGTTGATGTAGGTATCCTCCGCCATCTTCGCCAAGTTGTCCGCCAGGGCCTCCGGCGCGATGGCGTAGCCGACGCGGAGCCCAGGGCTGATCAGTTTGCTGTAAGAGGAAAGTTGGATCACCCGCTCAGGGGCCAGGTCCCACAGCGTCGGCAGGTCCTCCCCCCGGTAACGAAGTTTCCGGTAGGGCACGTCCTCCATAATCCAAAACCCGTACTCCCGGGACAGTTGAGCGATCCGCTCCCGCTTCGGGCGGGCCATCACCGTCCCACTGGGGTTCTGGAAGTCGGGGATTACGTAGAAGAGGACCGGCCTCTCTCCCTTCTTCAGCCGGTCCTCCATCGCCTCCACGTCCGGGCCGTCTGCGGCGAGGGGAAAGCCGATCACGTGGGCCCCCGCCCGCCGCAGGAGGGTCAAGGTACGGTCGTAGGTCGGCTCCTCCACGTAGACCACGTCGCCGGGCCGCACCAGCATCCGCGCGATCAGGTCCTGCAACTGAAGCGACCCCTGACCGACGATGATCCGCTCCGGCGCCACGCCCGTCTCCTGCGAGAGGATCTCCCGCAGCGGGGGATAGCCACGGGACTTCCCGTACTGGAGCACCCGCGCCGCGTCGCCGTCCAGCACCGCCTCGGCGCACGCCTTGATCTGTTCCACGGGGAAACTCTCGGCGGGGGGAACCCCCCGGGTCAGTCGGATCAGCGATGCAGACATCCTTTCCTCACCTCACAGCCCCAGGTAATGCTTCTTGATATGCTCGCTGCGGGCCAGTTCCTCGCCCGTCCCTTCCATCACGATCCGCCCGTTCTCCAGCACGTACCCCCGATCGGCCAGTTCCAGGGCGTAGTGGATGTTCTGCTCCACCAGAAGCACGGTGAGCCCCCGTCCCCGGAGCGCCTGCAACCGCTCGTAGATCCCGTCCACCAGTTTCGGGGCCAGCCCCAGCGACGGCTCATCCAGCATCAGGAACCGGGGCCGCGAGGCCAGCCCACGGCCGATGGCCAGCATCTGCTTCTCGCCACCGCTGAGGGTCCTCGCCATCTGGCGTCGCCGCTCCTGGAGCACCGGGAACATCTCGTAGACCTCCTCCAGCACCCCGGTCCGGAGGGCCTCCCGGTTCCCGTAAGCCCCCATCAACAGGTTCTCTCGGACGCTCATGTTGGGGAAGAGGCGTCCTCCCTCCGGAACGTGGGCGATCCCTTCCTGGGTCACCCGATGGGGAGGCCACCCCTCGATCTCCTGGCCGTTGAATATGATCTTCCCCGCAGTGGGGCGGATCAGACCGGAGATGGTCCTCAAAAGCGTCGTCTTTCCCGCTCCGTTGGGGCCGATGATGGCGACCACCTCCCCCTCGTCGACGTGGAACGAGACGTCCCGGAGGACGGGGACCTTGCCGTAGCCCGCGTGCAGTCCTTCCACCCGCAGTATCTCGCTCATCGGATGGCCCTCTCTCCCAAGTAGGCTTCGATGACCCGGGGATTGTTGCTGATCTCCTCAGGTGTTCCCTCGGCGATCAACTCCCCGGCGTCCAGGACGAAGATCCGCTCGCACAGGCCCATCACCATCTGCATCACGTGCTCCACCACGCAGAGGGTGACACCCTGCTCTCTGTTCAACCGGCGGAGGATCTCCATCAGTTCGGCCAGTTCCGCCGCCGTCAGGCCGGCCCCGGCCTCGTCCAACAGCAGCAGGTCTGGCTCCGTCGCCATCGCCCGGGCCAGTTCTACCCGCCGCAGGGGGGCCAGCCCCAGGTCCCCGCACTTCTGGTGCCGGATCTCCTCCAGCCCGCAGAAAGCGATGACCTCGTCCACCTTCTCCGCCACGTCGTCCTCGCCGTGCCGGTTGTAGGCCCCCACCCGCACCGTCTCCTCGACCGTCATCTCGGTGAACGCCTTGGTCACCTGGAAGGTGCGGGACATCCCCAACTTGCAGATCTTGTGGGGCGGCGCGCCGGTGATGTCCTCCCCCTTGAAGAACACCCGCCCCTCGTCCGGCGTGTAGAGGCCGGTGATCGTGTTGAAGAAGGTGGTCTTCCCCGCCCCGTTGGGGCCGATCAGGCCGACGATCTCCCCTCCGTCGATCTGGAGGCTCACGTTGTTGACGGCGACGAGGTTGCCGAACCGCTTGGTCAGGTTAGATACCTGGAGTATTGGCTTCGAGGACATGTTCATCCCCTGTTATCCACGAAAGGAGTTTCCTGTAGGCGTCCCGGAACATAACCGCGATCCCTTGGGGCCGGAAGAGCGCGATGAGGATCAGGACGACGGAGTAGATGACCAGATACAGGCTCTCCATCTGGCCGCCGAGGCTGGCCCGCAGGAACTCCCGCGCGCTCACCAGGATCACCGCCGCCAGAAGCGGCCCGTACGTGATCCCCATCCCGCCGACGATCCCCAGGATCGCCACCTCCGTGCTCCTTGCGCCGCTGAAGAAGTTGGGGTGGATGAATCCGTACATACAGGCGTAGACCGCACCCGTAGCGCCGACCAAGAAGGCGTAGATCATCAGCGCCTTCAGTTTGCACGCCCGGGCGTCCACCCCGAGGATCTCTGCGGCGTCCTCATCCTCCCCCAACGCCCGCAGGTAGAAGCCCAGTTTCGAGCGGCCGATCCGGTAGTTGACGACGAGGGCGATCACCAGGATGGCGAGCATGATGTAGTAATACGGAATGTAGGTGCCGAAGCGCATGTGGTAGAGGGAGAAGGAGTAGTAGGGGAGGTACCGCTCCACCGGACCGCCCACGTCCTCCCACATCACGAAGGCCACTTTGAGGACCTCGACCAGGGCCGAGGAGGTCAGCGCGTACCACACCTCTCGGACCTTGAAGCGGAACAGGGGGAAGCCGACCAGAACGGCGAAGCCGGTGGCGACCAGTCCGCCAAGGATCATCCCGATCCAGGGGGAGACGTTCCATCGGATGAGGAGCGTGCCGGAGGTGAACGCACCCAGTCCCAGGTAGGCGAAGGCCGCCAGGTCCAACTGACCGGCCATCCCGCCGATGATGTTCCACGCCGTCGCCAGCACGCCGTACAGGAGCACCGTCGTGACCAGGACGAGGTTGTACTGGTTGGTCCGGATCAAGAGGGGGACGACGAGGGCGACGGCCAACACCACGCCCAACAGAACCCGGTTGAAGGTCGTCGATCTGATCTTCACTATTTCCTCCCGAAGAGCCCTCGAGGACGAACCCACAACACGAGGATGAAGATGAGATACACGATGAGCGACCGCGCCCGGGGATCCCACAGCGTCATCGAGAGGGACTCAGCGGCGCCGACGATGATCCCGGAGATCAGGAGGCCGGGGATCGAGCCCAGGCCGGCCAGGGCCAGCACGCACCAACTCAGGAGCCCGAAGCGGACGCCCATCGTCGGATCGACCTGCTGGAACGTCATCAACAACCCACCTGCGATGGCCGTCAGCGCCGAGCCCAGCCCGAAGGCGAGGGCGTAGGTCCACCGGTAGTTCACCCCCACCAACGAGGCGGCGTCCAGGTCGTCGGAGGCCGCCCGGATGGCCCGACCCGGCCAGGTCTTGCTCAGGAAGAGGGAGACGCCCCCGATGGCGAGGATGCTGACCACGGCGGAGATCAGCCGGGAGAGCATGATGTTGTACCCGGCGATGTGGATGCTCCCCTGGATGAGGGAATAGGGAAGCGCCCTGGGCTGGGCCTTCCACATCAACTGGGTGATGGCCCGCAGGAACGTCATCAACCCCACCGTGACCGCGATCTGCGTCACGTACTTCTGCCGCAGCGTTCCGTCGATAATGAGGTAATAGGCTACCACTCCGACGATGAACAGGAGTGGGAAAGTGACGACCGGCGTGAAGACCGCGTCCACCCCCCACATCGAGCCGATGAAGAAGGCGAAGTACATCGAGAGCATCACGAAGTCGCCGTGGGCGAAGTTGACCACGTTCATCACGCCGAAGATGAGAGACAGGCCCAACGTGATGAGGGCGTAGACGCACCCCATCAACGCGCCGTTCAGAAGACTCTGGACAACGGTATCCACCGTTCCTCCCATCCGATGCTACGTGTCTGTTCCCACCACAGAGACACAGAGGACACGGAGTCTTTAACCTCTATGAGAATCTCTGTGTTCTCTGTCTCTCCGCGGTTCGTGTCCCCGTGGTTCCCTACCCGATCCGATGGGGCACCCGCCCGACCGCCCCGCGCGCGGGAAGGCGGTCGAGGGCGGCCGGGCAGGTGCACACCCGGACCTCCCTCCGATGCGGACCGGAGGTCTAGTACTTGGCGTCCGGCCGCGGGAAGACGAACTCCGCCTCCGCGGCGTCGAACGGCCAGACGACCTTCGGCTCGCCGTTGATGACCTGCATGATGGTCGCCACGGCGTAGGGATTGTCCCCGGTCTCGGTGAAGGTGATGTGATCGCCGGGGTAGGTCTCCACCGCCGGGCCGGAGGTGAGGTCCAACTGGAGGAAGGCGTCCCGCAAGTTGTCCGGGTTCAACGGGTCATCCGGATGCAACTGGCCAGAGAGCTCCAGCGCCTCCTTCAGGACCCACATCGCGTAGTAGTTCATGCCGGCCGCCTCGGTGGGGATGTGGCCGGTCTCGGC
>CAZOLN010000029.1:22195-23378 GCA_964580565.1 uncultured Anaerolineales bacterium | reverse complement strand
CCCCCGGCGGGCCTGCTCCCCTGCCTCCACGAGCCAAGAGAGGGCCTTTTCGGCCTCCTGCGCCTGCTCGAAGTGGTAGGCCAGTTCGGCAGCCGTCTCCGGTCGGGCCCCATACAGTCGCTCCATCGCCTCGCCCACCTGACGGTGGAGCCGCTGGCGGCGGCGGTGGTGCAACTCCCGATAGATCACCTCCCGCACCAGATGGTGGTCGAAAGCGTAATCCCGGTCGACGGGGCCCGCCTCTTCGCGAAGGAGACGACGGTGCAGGAGTTCGTCCAGTGCTTCTAGGGTGGCCTCCTCCCCCCGCCCCCACGCTTGCTCCGCCACTTCGAAGTCGAACGAGCGGCCGATGACGGCGGCGACCTCGACCATCCGCCGGGTCGGCGGAGAGAGGCGGTCCAGCCGCTCCCGCACCACCTGGCGCACCGATGCCGGGATCGGGAGAGCGCCCGACATGGTCGTCTCGACCCACCTCCCATCGCTCAGCCTTATCCGACCCGCCTCGAAGAGGGCACGGAGGGTCTCCAGGGTGAAGAAAGGGTTTCCCTCTGTCTGCTGATAGACCCGTTCCACGAGCGCGTCGTCGGCTCCCACCATCCAGACCGAGAGGGCTTCGCGGGAGAGGCGCGGCAGTTCCAGGCGAGACGCCATCCCTTCCCGTTCCAGCCGGAGGGCCAGTCCGTGCAGGGGGTGCTGGGCTCCGATCTCCTCACGGCGGTACGTGGCGAGCGCCAGAACGGGGGTCTGAGGCAGACGGCGGGCCAGGTAGTGCAGCCAGGCCAGCGTCGAATCGTGGGCCCAGTGAAGGTCCTCCAGGATCAGCAGGAGGGGGTTCCGCTTCGCCAGATCGGTAAGGAAGAGGGTCAGCGCGTTGAAGAGGCGGGCCTGGCGCTGGCTCGTGGGGACGGAGGTGTCCGTCACCGGCGGGAGGTGGGGGATCTGGTCGGGGGCCAGGCGGGCCAGTTCCTCGACCTGCCACGGGGGGAGGGCTTCCAGCGTCTCCGTGCCCGTGCAGGCAAGGGTCGCACGCAGCAGGTCCGCCAGCGGACCGTGGGGCAGGGCGCGCTCGTACTCGTAACAACCGGCCCGGGCGGCCCATCCTCCCCGTTGCCGGACCCACTCGCCGAGTTCGCTTACGAGGCGGGATTTCCCGATGCCTGCCTCCCCGGTGACGAACACCAGA
>CAZOLN010000029.1:15393-22095 GCA_964580565.1 uncultured Anaerolineales bacterium | reverse complement strand
GAGGATCGGTTCCACCGACTCCCGTCGCCACACCGGCCCCAGGAGTTCGTCGCACAAGGCGGCCGTCTCCGGTGCCAGGTCCATCCCCAGTTCGGACCGCAGCACGGCGCGGCACCGGCGGGCCTGACGGACAGCCTCGGCTCGGTTCCCCAGGCGGACCTGTAGCCGGATGATCGTGCGGTGGATGTCCTCCCGCAGGGGGTCGCGGGCCAGGAGCCGGGCCCCATACCGCAGCGCCGCCTCTGGCTGATCCAGCCTCTCGTGGAGTGTCACCAGCCGTTCCAGCGCTTCCAGGTACATCCCCTCCAGGCGGTACCGCTCCTCCAGACACCAGTCGTCGTAGAGCCCTTCCAGGAAGTCGCCCCGGTACAGTTGGACGCAAGAGGCAAGGTGCAGGATGCAAGATGCGGGGTTCAGCCCCCCCTCTTCCTTACGCTTTGCGTCCTGTTCCCTGCACCTTGTATCCTGCGCCTTGCCCCTTGCTTCTTTTATCTCCTGCTCGAACGCCTCCACGTCCAGCCAATAGTCGCTGTGGGGGTTGAACTGGACCGTGTGGACGTCGGCCAGGATGTAGTCGCCTGGGGGGAGGGTGCGGCGGATACGCCAGAGGGCGGTGCTCAGGCTGCGCAGCGATTTGGTGCGGGGGCGGTTAGGCCAGAAGAGGTCGGCCAGCCGCTCGCGCGGGTGAGGGCGTTTGCGGTGGACAATGAGGTAGGCAAGGAGGGAACGGGATCGGGCGGTGGCGGGTAACCGCAGCAGGGCCCCGGCACAGCGTAATTCCATCTCGCCGAACAAGCGTACTTCTAACGTCACTCCTCGCCCCTTGGCCTGCCGGGGCCCAGTCGTTGCCGATCACGTCACCCCTCCCACTACACGTCCAGGTTGCGCACCTCTTTGGCGTGGGTCTGGATGAAGCGACGGCGAGGCGGCACGGCGTCTCCCATCAACATCGAAAAGGTCCGATCAGCCGCCGCCGCATCTTCAATGGTCACCTGCAGGAGCGTCCGTCGCGTTGGATCGAGGGTCGTCTCCCACAGCTGCTCGGGGTTCATCTCGCCCAGGCCCTTGTATCGCTGGATGGTGACCTTCTCCCCTTTCAGTTGCTCCAGGATGCGCTCTTTCTCCGCCTCGTTGTAGGCGTAGAAGACCTTCTTGCCGGCGGCGATGCGGTAAAGGGGAGGCTGGGCGATGAACAGGTGGCCCTCTTCGATGAGGGGCTGCATATAGCGGTAGAAGAAGGTGAGCAACAGGGTGCGGATGTGGGCCCCGTCCACATCGGCGTCGGTGAGGAGGATGATCCGACCGTACCGCAGGTTGCTCAGGTCGAACTGGTCGCCGATGCCGGTGCCCAGGGCGGAGATGAGGGCCTCCACCTCCCTGTTGCTGAGCACCTTGTTCAGGCTGGCCCGTTCCGTGTTGAGGATCTTTCCCCGCAGGGGGAGGACCGCCTGGAAGTGCCGATCCCGTCCCTGCTTTGCGCTTCCGCCCGCGCTGTCTCCCTCGACGATGAACAGTTCCGTCCGCGTCGGGTCCCGCTCCGAGCAATCGGCCAGTTTCCCCGGGAGGGTGAGGCTCTCCAGGACGGACTTGCGGATCACCATGTCGCGCGCCTTGCGGGCCGCCGCGCGGGCGCGGGACGACGTGAGGCACTTCTCCACGATCCGCCGCGCCGAGGAGGAATCCCGCTGCAGGAACTCCCCCAGTGCCTCGGAGACCACCGACTCCACCATCCCCTTGACCTCGGCGTTCATCAGTTTGACCTTGGTCTGGGACTCGAACTGGGGGTCGGGATGCTTGACGCTGACGACGGCGGTAAGGCCCTCTCGGACGTCCTCCCCGGAGAAATTGGGGTCCTTATCCTTCAGCAGGCCCGCCTTTCGGGCGTATTCGTTGATCGTCCGGGTCAGCGCCGACCGCAGCCCGGTCAGGTGGGTGCCGCCGTCGACGGTGTGGATGGTGTTGGCGAAGGCGTAGACCGACTCGGCGTAGGAGTCGGTGTACTGGATGGCGACCTCGATCCCCACCCCGTCCACCTCCCGCTGGATGTAGATGGGCGGGTGGAGGGGGGTCCGGTTGCGGTTGAGGTAGCGGACGAAGGAGAGGATGCCTCCTTCAAAGTAGAAGGTCATCTCGCGGGGAAAGTCGTCGGGCCGCTCGTCCACCAACCGGATGGTGACGCCGCCGGTGACGAAGGCCATCTCCCGCATCCGCTGAGCCAGCGTCTCGAACCGGTAGGTGACGTCTTTGAAGATCGTGGGGTCGTACCGGAAGGTGGTGGTGGTGCCGGACCGCTTTGTCTTGCCGATGACCTCCACGGGCCCTTCGGGGACGCCCCGGCGGTACCGCTGGCGATACCGCTTGCCGTCCCGTGGGTTATCGACCACGACCTCCATCCACTCGGAGAGGGCGTTGACCGCCGAGACGCCGACGCCGTGGAGGCCACCGGAGACCTTGTAGCCGCCTCCACCGAACTTGGCTCCGGCGTGGAGGGTGGTCATCACCAACTCCAGGGTGGAGATGCCCTTCTCGGGATGTGGAGCGGTGGGGATGCCCCGGCCGTTGTCGCGGACGGTGACGCTTTCGTCTTTGTGGATGATCACCTCGATATGGTCACACGCCCCGGCCAACGCCTCGTCGATGGAGTTGTCGACGACCTCGTATACCAGATGGTGGAGTGCCCGGGCGTCCGTGCCGCCGACATACATCCCGGGGCGTCGACGGACCGCCTCCAGGCCCTCGAGGACCTGGACGTCTGCTGCCCCGTAGTCGATCACGCGATTGTTCTTCTTCGCCATACCTTCTCTCCTGCAACTCCATTGTACCACAGGTCGGGGTTGCCGAAAAGGTTGAGGGGGGATCCGGCCACCCGACAGTCTGCCGGCCTCCCGCAGGTTAACGCACGGCTTGATAGCACAAGTGGTCGGTCAGAGCATCCTCCATGGCGCGCTCGAATGCGCGCAGGGAACCTGCGGGAGGCTCCTTTCGAAAGCGTCAGGTGGCTGGAGAGAGGATCAGGGCCGTTAACTGCGGAGGTGCAGGGGACAGGGGGTTTTCCCGCTCAAATCTTCCGCGTCCTCCGCGGTGGGTTCGATCAGGCCCGGCGCCAGCGGGGACCGGTGGGGGTGTCTTCGATAATATAGCCCAGACGGCGGATCTGCTCGCGGAGGGCATCGGCGCGGGGCCAGTCGCGGGCGCGGCGGGCGGCTTCCCGTTCCTCGATCAGCGCCGCCACCTCCGGAGGTAGGGTGGCTGCCGCCCGCTCGGCCTCCAGCACGGCCCTGACGACCTCCGGCGGGAGTCCTTCTTCCAGCGTCGGAAGTCGCACCGTCCCCAGGACCTCCAGGGGGAACGTCGCCCCATCGGGATACACGGTCTCCTCCCCCCCACGCCGGATCGTCACCCCGCCGCGCCCCATCACCTGGGCGGTTCCCTCGGCGAAGTCGAACACCACCGCTGTGTGCTCGTCGATCCCTAGGAGGGTCGTCGTTGGCGGGAGCATCGCCATCAGCCGTTCCATCCGCTCCACGCCCATGAAGGCGCATCGGGTGTCCAGATGGGCCCCGCCCTCCCGGTTGTCCCAGTGGGTGACGAAGGTGAGGTCCAGCCCGTAGGGGCGGAAGAGGTCGAGCCCCCGGATCCAGTGGAGTTCGGCGCCTGCCTTGTAGATCTCGTAGACGGGGAGGGCGTAGGCGCCGACGGCGATGGCGTCGGCGCTGGCGAAGGCCAACACCGCCCCCCGCCGTTGTCGGGCCAGGGTGATGTGCCAGGCCCGCGTGTCGGCCAGATGGCGGACGGTGTAGGTCGGGCTGCCGGGGCCCATAAAGAAGTAGTTCGCTTCCAGCAGAGGGGCGGTCAGTTCCGGGTCGTTCGCGCCCTCCCGCCGCCGGGCCGGCACGACGGTCACCTGCGGGTGGAAGTTCTGCAGCCGCCCCTCGATGAACGAGGCCAACCGTCCGGCGACCCAGGCGGAATTGGGCTGGAAGCCGGCCGGCGTCTCCAGGATCGCCACCCGGATCGGCCGTCCGAGTCGACGGAACAACATCTCGTGGACCCGTCGCCCCGCCGGCCCGGTCTCCCCTGAGCCGAACAGAGCGATGGGCCCTGGCTGTGCCTTCGGATGGTCGCTCATCGCTTGCTTCTCCTGATTTCCCTGTCGAGTATATCACACCTTGGGCGGGGGCCAAAGGAAGCCTGAGGCCTTCCGGGCCATCGCACCTTCAAACGTCGGGCATCCTGCCACCGCAGAGACGCAGAGGGCGCGGAGTTCAATGTTTTTCCCCTTCCATCCTCTGCGTTCTCTGCGTCTCTGCGGTGGAATCCAATTGCCGCTGCCTGCTCCCTAGGCGGTGGCCCTAGGGCGGTTGACAAAAGGAGGGAGGTGTGGTAATATATGAGCGGCTGCTCAAATATCGGGGCGGGCTAGGGAGGATACGGGATGGGCGGTGAAGAACGGTGCGAGTGGACCGAGGTGGATGAGGACCGGCTGCAGGGGGTGCAGGAGCGGCTGATCGACGGGCTGACCGCTACCCGGCTGGCCCATACCTTCAAGGCCCTCAGCGACCCCACCCGCGTCCGCATCATCTCCGCCCTCTCCCACAACGAACTCTGCGTCCACGAACTGGCCGCCTGCCTGGGGATGAGCCAGTCGGCCGTCTCCCACCAGTTGCGAACCCTGCGGGAGATGCGGCTGGTCCGCCGCCGTAAAGAGGGCCGCCACGTCTTCTACACCTTGGACGACGAGCACATCCACGACCTCTTCCATCAGGGCCTGGAACACGTAGAACACGAGTGAGGGGAGGGGACGGAAACGGTTCGTCCCCCTGATTTATGAGTCGAAACTTGAACGTTTGCTCATATGTTGCACCGCAGAGGCACGGATGAAAGAAGCCTCCCGCAGGTTAAGGAACCTGCGGGAGGCTGGCAGACTGTCGGGTACATTTAGGAGTTCTCTGTGCCCTCTGCGCCTCTGTGGTGAAATTTAGGAGGACCGATGATCGAGAAACTGAAACTGGAGATCCCGCTGCTTCTGCCGGAGAACGGCGACTGCGTCGACTGCGTGCAGCGGCTCCAGGAGGCCCTGCGGCTGCATAAGGGCATCCTGGAGGCTCACGTCGACGAGAGCATCGATCCGCCCCGTCTCTGCCTGCACTACGATCCCAACCTGATCTCCCTGGCGGAGGTGGAGCGGCACGCCCGCCAGGAGGGGATCGCCATCCAGCAACGGTACCGCCACCGAGATCTGAAACTGGAGGGCCTGGACTGCGCCGACTGCGCGGTCAAACTGGAGAAGGGGGTCGGGCGGCTGGACGGGGTGTTCTACACCACCGTCGACTTCGCCACCGGCCGGATGCGGGTGGAGTACGACGTAGAAAAGGTGGACCAGACCGACATCGTGGGCCGCATCCGCAAACTGGGGTACGACGTGGCCGAGAAGGAGGAGGTGGTCCAAACCACCGAGGCGGGCCCCGGCGGGCTGCGCGGCCTGCTCGCCTTTATGTGGGGGCGGCGGCGGGATATGCTCACCCTCCTCTCCGGCCTCCTGCTCCTCCTGGCCTTCGGCCTGGAGACGGGCGGGGTCCCCTTGGGGATCACCCACGCCCTCTACGGCCTCGCCATCGGCGTCGGCGGTTACTACGTGGCCCGCAAGGGGCTTGCGGGCGTCTGGATCAACCGGGAACTGGACATCAACTTCCTGATGACGGTGGCCGCCCTGGGCGCGATGGCCATCGGCGCGTGGGAGGAGGGCGCGCTGGTGGTCTTCCTCTTCAGCCTGGGGGAGACGCTGGAGAGTTACACGATGGACCGGGCGCGGAACGCGATCCGTTCCCTGATGGAACTGGCCCCGGCCGAGGCCACCGTCCTCCGGCCCTGCACCGACTGCGAGGAGCACCTGGGACGGCCGCTGCCGGACGGCACGACCTACCAAGGCGGCCCCTGCCCCTGGTGCGAGCCCCACGAGGAGCGGGTGGACGTGGCCGAACTGGCCGTGGGCGACCGCATCCTCGTCCGCCCCGGGGAGCGGATCCCGATGGACGGGCGCGTCCTCCAGGGCACCTCGGCGGTCAACCAGGCCCCGGTCACCGGCGAGAGCGTGCCGGTGGAGAAGGGGCCCGGCGACGAGGTCTTCGCCGGCACCGTCAACGGCGAGGGCGCGCTGGAGATCGAGGTCACCCGCCTGGCGGAGGATAGCACCATCAGCCGGATCATCCACCTGGTCGAGGAGGCCCAGGCCCAGAAGGCCCCCTCCCAGCGGTGGGTGGACCGCTTCGCCCGCTACTACACCCCGGCGGTGGTCGGGCTGGCGATCCTCATCGCCGCCGTGCCTCCCCTCCTCTTCGGCCAGCCCTTCCTGGAGCCGCCGACCGGCGGCCACGGCTGGCTCTACCGCGCGCTGGCCCTCCTGATCATCGCCTGCCCCTGCGCCCTGGTCATCTCCACCCCCGTGAGCATCGTCAGCGCCATCAGCAACGCCGCCCGGCGCGGCGTGCTGGTCAAGGGCGGGGCCTACCTGGAGGCGGCGGGCGGCCTGCAGGTGATCGCCTTCGACAAGACCGGCACCCTCACCCGCGGGGAGCCCGCCGTCACCGACGTGATCCCCCTGGACGACCGCTCGCCGGAGGAGGTCCTAACCCTCGCCGCCAGCGTCGAGAGCCGGTCCGAACACCCCCTCGCCCAGGCGGTCGTCGCTGCGGCGGAGGAACG
>CAZOLN010000029.1:12902-15293 GCA_964580565.1 uncultured Anaerolineales bacterium | reverse complement strand
CCCTCCGTCCACCCTTCACGCACCTCCGGTACAATGCATCGTGTAAAAGAAATCGATCTTGGAGGTGCAGGATGTTCGTGAACAAGAAGATGCGTACACTGATGTTAGGCCTGGTTGTGCTGGTCGCCCTGGCGTTGGCCTCGTGCGCCGCTCCGTCCCCGTCCCCGACGGCGGAGGCCATCGTCTCTCCCACTCCGCTGCCGGAAGCGACCGCGCCCGAGGTGATGCGTGTGGACGAGGAGGGGAACACCTTTGTCGAACCGGAGCCGCTGGCGACCGCCGTCGCCCAATATCCGGTCGGCACGTTGACCGAGGAGGAGATCGACGGGCTCCTCTACATGCGGGAGGAGGAGAAACTGGCCCGCGACGTCTATCTGACGCTCTACCAGCAGTGGGACCTGCAGATCTTCCAGAACATCGCCCGCAGCGAGCAGACGCACACCGACGCCGTCAAGACGCTGCTCGGCCGGTACGGCCTGGATGATCCCGCGGCCGGCAACGACATAGGGGTGTTCACCAACCCCGACCTGCAGGCCCTCTACGACCAACTGGTGGACCTGGGCAGCCAATCCCTCGCCGACGCGCTGCGGGTGGGGGCGGCGATCGAGGAGATCGACATCCTAGACCTGGAGGAGCGCATCGCCCAGACCGACAAAGAGGACATCCAACTGGTCTACGAGAACCTGATGATGGGCTCCCGCAACCACCTGCGCGCCTTCACCTCCACCCTGGAGACGCAGACGGGGGAGACCTACCAGCCGCAGTACCTCTCCCAGGAGGTGTACGAGGCCATCGTCAGCCAGCCCGTCGAGCGGGGTGGGCGCGGCGGGCCGAACCGGCCGTAAGGCCCGAGGAGAGTCGACCCCGAATAGGAAAACCACAGAGGCACCGAGGGCACAGAGGGACACTCAAAAGGAGAAAACTCTGTGCCCTCGGTGCCTCTGTGGTGAAAAACGATAGCCCAGCCTCCGCCTTGCCCCGGACGGGACGACCGGTATAATCTACCTCAGCAGTCTGCCCACTGCGGCTGGAAGATGAAGATACCCATTGAGACGACGGACTCCTCGGCGGTCTGTATGCGGAGCGTGGCGGCGGCGCTGCGCGGCCGCTTCCTGGACCCCTTCCGCCTGAGCGCGCTGGAGCGGGTGGGCCTCTCCGCCGTCGCCCTTTTCGGCCCGGAGCCGGTCCGCCGGGCGGTGGGGTACGGGGTCCGCTTCCGAGGGACCGACCCCTCCTGGGCCGACCGGGTCACCGCTGAGCACCTGGCCCGCTGGGCCGTCTCCCTCTACGATGGCCTCGACGGCCCCTTCGACGCTATCCTGATCGGCGCGCCCAACGGCGGGGTGGCCCACCTGGCCGCCGCCCTCGGCGCCCCCTTCCTCTCCCAGCACTTCCTGATCAGTTTCCGCGATCCCACCGAGCCGGACGACATCGGCACCTACTTTGACCACGGCACCGCTCTGGCCCGCCGCATCCTCCGCCGCGAGCCGATGGTGGCCGTGGTCAACCACTACGACCCCCTCCACGACCGGTTCCTGGTCCGTTGGGTGAACCACATCCGGCTGAAACTGCTGGACCTGCCGGAGGCTTACCGCACCTTCATCCGGCAGCGGCTGCGGCCCGGCGGTGCGCTGGTCTTCATCGACTGCCGGTACCCCTGGCTCCAGTACCGGGTCGGCCCGCGCCACACCTTTCAGGTGGGCGGCCTGGGGGGCGTGAGCGACCGGGAGTTCCTGGAGGGCCGGCCGGAGATCGAAGCGCTCCGGGGCGCGCCGGGCGGCTGGTCGCTGCCGGACCTGCCTCTGGAACAGCAGGTGGAGTCGGAGTGGGGGGCGGCGCCCCCGCTGCGGGAGATCGTGGAGACCTTCGCCCGCGCCAACGGCTATCGGTTCCTGGCGCTGGAGGGGGACCACCCGGAGTGGTACGCCCGGCTGGCCCTGGACGCCCACCGGCGGCTCAGCGAGCGGGAGGGCCGGGAGCCGCAGGGTGTCCTGGTGGAGATGTTCACCCAGTCCAACCCGGTCGCGCCGCTGCGCTCCCGTCTCCTTCCCCTCTGGCTCCCCTTCAACTGCGCCGACAGCCTCCGCTTCCTCCGCCGGATGCGGGAGCACCTTCCCCCTGACCGCCCGGTGCTTCTTACCCCGATCTCCAACTTCGTCCTCACCTTCGACACGGCGGGGTGGTCGGCCTATCAGGACGCGCTGGCGGGGATGGAGGTTCGGGTCCTCGGGGTGCGCAGGCGGCTCTTCCCCTCCGATCCGGCGGGGATGTGGCGGCCGGCGAGCGCGCTGGCCCGCTGGTGTCGGGAGCACCCCGACCCGGTCATGGTTCGGCTGTCCGTTGAGGACCTAGGGAGGTTGGTGGGCGAGCGGTAGGGGTTTCACCACAGAG
>CAZOLN010000029.1:0-12802 GCA_964580565.1 uncultured Anaerolineales bacterium | reverse complement strand
CCTCTGTGCCTCTGTGGTCCTCATTTCCCTGGCAGGGGAAGGGTGAAGTAGAAGGTGGCCCCCTTTCCCTCCTCGCTCTCCACCCAGATCCGTCCGCCGTGGGCCTCCACGATGCGGCGGGTGATCGCCAATCCCAGGCCGGCCCCCTCCGCCTCGTTCTCGGTGCGGGGGAGGCGATAGAACCGCTCGAACAGGTGCTCCTGGGCCGAAGCCGGGATGCCGGGGCCGGTGTCGCTGACGTAGACCAGGATCTCATCGCCCTCGACCCGCGCACCTACGGTCACCCGGTCTCCCTGTCGGCAGTACTTGACCGCGTTGCCCACCAGGTTGACCAGCGCCTGGTGGAGTCGCTGGGGGTCGCCGATCAACACCGGGAGATCGTTCGTCATCTTGTCGATGAGGGTGATCCGCTTCGCCTCCGCCTGGGGTCGGAGGAGGGCCATCACTTCCTTAACCAGGCTCTTCAGCGCCACCTTCTCCTGGGTCGGGAAGGCCCGGCCGGACTCCAGCCGGGCCAGTTCCAGGAAGTCGGACGCCATCTGGCTCAGGCGGGCGGCCTCCCGCTCGATGGTGCGGGCGAACGACTTCCGGTCCTCTTCGGAGACGTCGTCCCGCAGGATCATCGCCGCGTAGCCGATGATGGAGGTGAGCGGGGTGCGCATCTCGTGCACCAGGTCGGCCACCAGGTCCGACTGTTGGAAGAGGACCGCGTTTTCGATCGCCACGGCCGCCTGGTCCGCCAGGACCGTCAGCGTCTCGACGTCCTCGTCGGTGAACGACTTGCCGTCCTTCTTGTTGAGCACCTCCAGCACGCCGATGGGCTTTCCCCGCACCGCCAGCGGCACGGCGAGGATGGACCGGGTCTCGAAGCCGACCTCCTGGTCCACCCGGCGGTAGAAGCGGGGGTCGTTCTGCACGTCGTCGACGACGACCGGCAGGTTGTGCCGGACCACCCATCCGGCGATGCTTCCCTCCATCGGCACCACCAGCGAGCGGACCTCCTGGCTGCGCGCGCCGATGGTGGCCTCGAAGCGAAGGTCGCCGCTCTTCCGGTCCTGAAGGATGATCGAACACGCCTCGGTCTGGGTCAACTCCTGGGCCGCCTCCAGAATCCGGTGTAGCAGGCGTGGGAGGTTCAGCGTCGAGTTGAGGGACCGGCTGATCTCGATGATCCGTTCCAGTCGTGCGATGTGGGATTGGAGTTCTTCTTGGCTCATTCGGTTTCCCCCAGGCAGGCTTGGACCAAACGGGGCAGGACCTCGACCACGTCCTCGTGGAAGACGACGGCGGCGAAGTCGTCGGCGTAGGTCCTCTGCCGGTTGACGACGATCACGTGGCCGCCCATCGAATGGACGTAGGCCGGCATCTTGGCTGCGGGGAGCACCGTCAGCGAGGAACCGACCACGAGGATCAGGTCCGCCAGCCATACGTGCTCCATCGCCAGATTGACCACGTCGGACGGCAGTTGCTCGCCGAAGAGGATCGCTTTGGGCTTCAGCACCCCACCGCAGACGGGGCAGGTAGGCACCTTCCCCTCTCGGATCGCCTCGATCGCTTCCTCGGCCGGAGTGGTCCGATAACATTGGAGGCAGGCGGTCTCCCGCAGGTGACCGTGGAGTTCGAGGACGACCTGGGAGCCGGCCCGCTGATGGAGGCCGTCGATGTTCTGGGTCAGCACCGCCTGCAACCGACCCGCGGCCTCCAGTTGGGCCAGGGCCACGTGGGCCGGGTTGGGCTGCGCCGAGAGGATCACGTCGATCATCGGCTGCACCCAGCGGTAAAAGGTTTCGGGGTGACGGCGGAAGGCGGAGAGGGAAGCGATTTCCATCGGGTCCGCTTTTTCCCACAGCCCTGTGCCGGGGCTGCGAAAGTCGGGGATGCCGGAGGGGGTGCTGATCCCTGCTCCCGTCAGCGCGATGGCGTGCCGTGCCTCCCGCAACAGGGCGGCCGCCTCTCGGATCCGGGCCTCCAGTTCCTCCTCTCTATCCATTTTCTCCTATCTCATCGCAGAGGCACCGAGGGCGCAGAAGAAGTAGGAAGCAGATGCAAGAAGCAGGATGCAGGATGCAAGATGCAAGGTACAAGGTGCTTAGAACAGCGTCGGTTGGTGGGCCTGGGGGATCGACTCTCCGCCGGCGACTCGGTGCGCCCAGCGGGTCGGCTCCGGCAGCCGATACCGAGTGCAACAGCACAACACCCACTCGATCGCGCTTTCTAAGTTCACCCGATGGCCCACCGACACGTATACCGGATGCACGCCGGTGCGGGTGCGAAGCACCGCCCCGATGACCTCCTCCCCGTCGAACAGAGGGACCCATCCCCCGCGCTCCAGGGGGGGCTCCTCGTGTTCGCCGCACAGCCTGGATTTCGCGCAGCCGATGGAGGGCAGATCGAGCAGGATCCCCAGGTGGGTGGCCAGACCCATCCGGCGGGGGTGGGAGAGACCGTGGGCGTCGAAGATCACCAGGTCGGGCCGGTGGCGGAGTTTCGCCATCGCGTCCAGCACGACCGGCCCCTCCCGGAAGGCGAGCAGACCGGGGACGTAGGGGAACTCCACCGGTCGCTCGGCGGTGACGGCCTCTATCGGCTCCAGTTCGGGGAGGGAGAGGAGCACGACGGCGGCCCGGCTCGTCTCCCCGCGCACACTGACGTCCACCCCGGCGACCCAGTGGATCGGGCCCGAGACGGGCTCGATCCGTACCCGGTCCCGCAGCTGCCGCTGTAGCCGCTTCGCCTCGGCGGGAGGGAGGTCCCAGGGGTGGTTGAAAACCGGTGTCAGACCCATCACAACGAGGCCAGGAACTCGGCTAATTGACGGAACTGCATCGCTGGCACGCTTTCCGGCTGCAGAAGCAGCATCGGCCGTCCCTGCTCGGCGGCCTGGAAGGCCAGTTCGGCGGCCGGGGAGACGACCGCTTTCACCTCGTGCTGGAGGAAGTTCTCCACCGTCCCTCGATCCAGCGAGACGGCGGCCGCGGTGTTGTGGCAGAGGACCACCCCGACGCGGTGGCGGCCGATGCCGATCTCCTCCAGCCCGACCAGCATCGCCTGGGCCAGGAGCAGGGCGATCCGATGGGGCTCGATGATCAGCAGGATGTAGTCGGTTAACTCCAGGAGGGATCGGTTCACCTCTTCTAGGCTGGAGCCCAGGTCGATGAGGATGTAGTCGACGACGGATCCCAGGTGGCGGGTGATGGCGGCGGCGTGGAGGGGCGGGACCGGCTTGACCGTGCCCAGCGGGGCCGGGGTGCCCCCCAGCACCATCACCCCCGACGGATGCCGGTCCATGTGGGCCAGGATCGCCTCGGCGTTCAGGGTGCCGATCGGCTGCTCGAGCAGCTGTTGCAGCCCGTCCCTCGGCGTGAGCCCCAGTTGCAGGGCCAGGGTGGACATTCCGGGGCGGAACTCCAGCAGGGCCACCTTTTTCCCCTGGGCCGGGCCTCGTGCCAGGGCCACGCTGACGTTGACGGCCAGCGTGCTCGTACCGACGCCTCCCTTGCAGCCCAACAGGCCGACGACCTTTGCCTTCAGCGCGGGGCGGGCGGCTGCCCGCAGGCGAGCAGACCGGGCCAGCAGGGCCTCCACGTGGGCGAGCAGCTCACGGGGGTGGATCGGCTTGGTCAGGTACTCGTCTGCCCCGGATTGGAGGCCGATGACCTTGTCCGCCAGTTGGGTTTTGGCGGTGAACATGATGATGGGGATGGGGCTGGTGCGGGGATCTGCCCGGAGCCGTTGGCACACGGCGTACCCGTCCATCCCGGGCATCATCACGTCCAAGATCACCAGGTCCGGTGCCTCCTGGAACGCCTTCTCCAGCGCTTGGTGTCCGTCTCGGGCGGCGACGATCTGGTATCCTCTGGCCTGGAGGATCATGCCGATCAGTTTGAGGCTTTCCAGATCGTCGTCCACGACCAGGATCTTAGCGCTCATCCGCTCACCCCCTGTAGGTACTTTAGCATAGATTAAAGGGGAATGCAAGAGGTAATTTGGCTGTGCCGTGGTTGACAAACCCCTTGATGAGGGGTACAATCCTCGTGCTTCGTTGGGGCTCCGGCCGGCAGGCCCGGAGCGGTCGGGAGCAGGGCAGACTTAAGTAGATCGGTAGAAACGGAGGTAATACGCGGGATGTTGCGAAACTTCGGCCTTCCAGAGTTGTTGATTGTCCTCCTCATCGTGATCGTGATCTTCGGCGTCGGGCGGCTGGGGAAGATCGGAGCCGAGTTGGGAAGAGGCATCCGCAACTTCCGCCAGGCGCTCTCCGGCGAGGACGTGGATCTTGAGGAGGAGGAGAACCCCGAGTCCGAGAACGCGTAGTCAGTATGGGTCCCCTTTGCGGCGATGGAGTTCTTTAACATCGGTTCCGGCGAACTCCTTTTCCTGGTCCTGCTCGCCATCCTGGTGGTCGGGCCCAAGCGGTCGGTCCAGTTGATGCAGCAGGCCGGTCGGCTGCTGGCCCGGCTGCAGCGGGAGTGGCGCACCATCCAGCGCGACATAATGACAGAGGTCCAGGCGGTGCGGGACGAGGTCTCGCTGGAGCCCATCTCCCATCTGACCACGCCCCCTCGATCGGTGGGGCGGCCGTCGGACGAAGGAACGACCGAGGAGACGGAGTCGGCGGAGGGCGAAGCGGCAGGCCAATCGATAGGTGAGGCGGCCGATACGAGCAAGGGAGGCGATGGGACAGCAACGAGAAGAGACGCTCCCCATCCTGGAGCACGTTGAGGAACTGCGGCGTCGGCTTTTGCGCTCCTTGATCGCGCTGGGGGTGGGCGTTGCCCTCAGCGCGGTCTTCGCTCCCCAGATCCTGGAGTGGTTAGCCCGCCCTCTCCCGGGTGGCGGCCTACAGGAACTGGAGGCCATCGAGGTCACCGAGAACGTGGGGGTCTTCATGCAGGCCGTCCTCCTGGGAGGGGTCACCCTGGCGATGCCTTTCATCCTGTATCAGATGTGGCAGTTCATCGCCCCTGGCCTCTACCCCCACGAGCGCCGGTATGTTTATCTCCTCCTTCCCCTGGCGACGGTCCTCTTCCTCAGCGGGGCCCTCTTCACCTACTACGTGATGCTCCCGGCAGCCATTCCTTTCCTGATCAGTTTCGCCGGCATCCCCGTCCGCCTGCGTCCCTCCAACTACTTCTCCTTCGTCACCAGCATCATGTTTTGGATCGGGCTGAGTTTCGAGACCCCCCTGGTCCTCTTCTTCCTTGCCAAGGTCCGTCTGATCGACTACAAGATGCTGCTCCGCGGATGGCGGGTCGCCATCCTGCTCATCGCCGTCCTGGCCGCTGTCATCACCCCTACGCCGGACCCGGTGAATATGGCGCTGGTGATGTTGCCCCTTACGCTTCTTTACGGGGTCAGCATCCTGTTGGCTCGGGTCGCTTATCGTCCATCGGAGGAGGCGGAAGCGTAGGTCGCCGCACGGCGCAAGGCTGGAGGAGGGGGGCGGGACATGGGCCGGCCGATCCGGTTGTACGTCAGCAGCAGCCCCGACCTGGCGCCGGAACGGGAGGCCTTGGGGAGGGCTGTGGCCGCGCTCCCCGTCTCCCTGGGTTGGGAGATCCACCACACCCCTCTCGTTGGTGAGCCGGAGGAGGATTTTCTCTCCTTTGTCGCTTCGTGTGATCTTTTCGTCGTCCTGCTGGGGGCCGACTTCGCCGCCCCGATGGGGAACGAGTGGCAGGAGGCCCGACGCCACCGCCGGTTGATGCTGACCTTTTCCAAGCAGGTCGCCCGCTCCCCCTCGGCCCAGTGGGCCTTTTACCAGAAGGGGGTGGAGTGGGAACCTTTCACCTCCCCCGCCGAACTGGAGCGGCTGCTGATCCGGCGGCTGGCCCGCACCCTGCTCGACATCGGCGAGCGGCTGGACCTGCACCTTCCGGACGTGGAGGGGCTCCTGGCCCTGCTGGCGGAGGAGTCGGAGGAGGAGAAGGAGCCGGAGGAACCGGACCGGCGGAGCGGTGCCGGGCGGTCGGGGATCATCCTGGGCAAGCGGTGATCCTGTCGGGTAAGGACCGTGGTGGTTGCCTGTGACTAGCCGCAAAGGCCAGAGAGGAGGTTGTGACCCATGTTCCCCCTGAAAGACACCGTGCGGGCGCGGGACGTGCCCATCGTGAACTGGCTCCTCATCGGAGCGAACGTCCTCGCCTTCGTCGTCGAGACCTCACTGGGGCCCGCCGGGCTGGAGCGGTTCGTCCACTACTTCGGCGTCGTGCCGGCCCGGTTCCTGCACGCCTTCGGCCCCCACGAGGTGCTCACCATCTTCACGTCGATGTTCCTCCACGGCGGATGGTTCCACCTGATCAGCAACATGTGGGCCCTCTACCTCTTCGGCGACAACGTGGAGGATCGGATGGGGCACGGCCGCTACCTGCTCTTCTACCTGCTGACCGGCGCCGTGGCCTCTCTGACCCACATCTTCTTCAACCCCGGCTCTCCCGTCCCGACGGTGGGGGCCAGCGGGGCCATCTCCGGGGTCCTGGGGGCCTATCTGGTGCTCTTCCCCACCGCCCGCGTCGTGACGCTCGTCCCGCTCTGGTTCTTCTTCCCCTGGTTCGTGGAGATCCCGGCCCTGATCTACCTGGGGATGTGGTTCATCTCCCAGTTGTTCAACGGCCTGTTCGCCCTGGCCGCTCCCGACGTCATCGGCACCTACGGCGGCGTCGCCTGGTGGGCCCACGTGGGCGGCTTCGTGGCCGGGCTGTTGCTGGTCAAGGTGTTCGAGCGGCGGCGGGAGCGGTACTATTACGTGTGGTATCCGGATGAGTATTGGCCCTGGTAAGCAAGGAGCAGGGGAGCAGGTCGCAGGTCGCAGGTCGCAGGGGAGCAGAGGAGCAAGGGAGCAAGGAGGGAGAGATGTCCATCTTCGATCTGTTCTGGTTCTTCTTTATGATCGCGTCGCTTCAGCCCGTGATCCGGCAGAAGATGTTGGAGGCGGCGAGGGTGCGGATACTCCGCAGGCTAGAGCAGAAACGGGGGAGCCGGGTCATCGCCCTCATCCACCGTCAGGAGACGCTCCGGTTTCTGGGTTTCCCCCTCGCCCGCTACATCGACATCGACGACTCGGAGGAGGTCCTGCGGGCCATCAAGTTGACCGATCCCGAGGTTCCCATCGACATCATCCTCCACACGCCGGGTGGGTTGGTCCTGGCCGCGGAGCAGATCGCCTACGCCCTCTGCCGCCACAAGGCCCCCGTCACCGTCTTCGTCCCCCACTACGCGATGTCCGGCGGCACCCTGATCGCGCTGGCGGCCGACCAGATCGTGATGGACGAGAACGCGGTGCTGGGGCCGGTGGACCCCCAGTTGGGCCAGTATCCGGCGGCCTCCATCCTCAAGGTCGTGGCCCAGAAGGACGTCAACGAGATCGACGACCAGACGCTCATCCTGGCCGACGTGGCGGAGAAGGCGATCCGACAGGTGAAGCAGACCGTCGTCCAGATCGTGAGCGAACGGATGGAGCCGGAGCAGGCGGAGGGCCTGGCGGAGAAACTGGCCACCGGAACCTGGACCCACGACTATCCGATCACGGTGCAGGAGGCCCAGGAACTGGGGTTGCCGGTCAGCACCGAGATGCCCCAGGAGGTGTACAACCTGATGAGCCTCTACCCGCAGACCGCCCAGCGACGGCCGTCGGTGGAGTACATCCCGATCCCGTACCGGTCGCGGGAGGAGGAGCGGCGGACGTCGAATCGGTAGAGCAGGAAGCAGGAGGCAGGAGGCAGGAAGCAGGAAGCGAGGAAGCGGGGAAGCGGGGAAGCCAGGAAGCGGGGAATCGGGGGAGCAGTGCTGGAAGCGACGTTGTGCTATCTGGTGCGCGGGGAGCCGATCCGGGAGGTGTTGCTGGGCCTCAAGAAGGCCGGCTTCGGCGCGGGGCGGTACGTGGGGGTCGGTGGCAAGATAGAGCCGGGGGAGCCGGTCGTCCGCGCCGCCGTCCGGGAACTGTGGGAGGAGACGGGGGTGCAGGCGAGCGAGGCCGACCTGATCCCGATGGCCCACCTGACCTTCCTGTTCCCGTATCGGCCCGATTGGGATCACCTGGTTCACGCCTTCCTCGTCCCCCGATGGCAGGGCGAACCGCGGGAGAGCGACGAGATGGAGCCGGCCTGGTTTCGGGTGGAGGCGATCCCCTTCGACCGGATGTGGGACGACAGCGCCTACTGGCTCCCCCACGTTCTGTCCGGGAGGCGGGTGCGGGCGGTCTTCGTCTTCGACGAGGACAACGAGCACGTCGCTACCGCCTCCGTGGAGTTGCTCGACGGGGTGGTGGGCAGCGTGAGAGGTGGGTAACGAGGGGAAGCTCCTTCTGGTCGCCGCCGACTGGCGCACGCGGGCGCTGCTGCTGGCGGAGTTGGAGGAGGCGGGTTACGACGTCGTGGCCCTGCCGGGGGTCCGGTGGGCCCTGGTCGCCCTGGCGAGCAGGCGGCTGACGCCCGCGCTGGTGGTGCTGGACGTGACCGGCGACGCGGGGGCCCGATCCGACCAGGTGCACCGGTTGCTTGAGATGCTGGGCGACACGCCCGTCGTGCTTTTGGTGGGGGCTTACGAGGCTCCCTCCTTCGCCCCCCTGCGCGACCGGGTGGCCGCCTGGCTCTCCCGCCCCCTCCGCCTGGCCCGCGTCGTCGACACCGTCCGCCGCCTCCACCCCCCTCCCTGACCCCTGCATCTTGCATCCTGCAGAAAGGAGCACTGCTATGGATTCCCACCCCCTACACTCCCTCCGCGTCCTCGACCTCTCCCGTCTCCTCCCCGGCCCTTACGCCTCCCGCATCCTCGCCGACTTCGGGGCGGAGGTCATCAAGATCGAGCGGCCCGGTGAGGGCGATTGGCTTCGGTACGTGCCCCCCCTGGAGGATGGGGAGAGCCTCCTCTTCCGCGCCCTCAACCGGGGGAAGAAGAGCCTCACCCTGAACCTCAAGGCCGACGAGGGCCGCGCCATCTTCCTGCGGCTGGTCGAGACAGCCGACGTCCTTCTGGAGGGCTTCCGCCCCGGCACGATGGAGCGGCTGGGCCTGGGCTACGAACGATTGGCTCAGGTCAACCCCCGCCTGATCTACTGCGCCCTCACCGGCTACGGCTCCGAGGGACCCTACCGCAGCCGGCCCGGGCACGACCTGAACTACATCGGCCTGGCGGGGCTGCTGGACCTGACCGGCCCTCGCGATGGCCCTCCGGTCATCCCCGGCACGCCCATCGCCGACATCGCGGGCGCGCTCTGGGCCGTGATCGGTATCCTGCTGGCGCTGGCGGCGCGGGAGCGGACGGGGAGGGGGCAACGGATCGAGGGTTCGCTGCTGGGGGCCGCGCTGGCCTCCCTTCCCTTCGCCGTGGCCCGCCAGGCCGGGGGCCAGCCGATGACCAGAGGGGGCAGCGACCTCACCGGCGGCGTCGTCTGCTACAACGTCTACGAGACCGCCGACGGAGGGTACGTCACCCTGGCCGCGCTGGAGCCGGAGTTCTGGACCGGCTTCTGTCGCGCGGTGGGGCGGGAGGACCTGCTGGGCGAGCAGTTCGCCCCTGCCGTCCCCGGCAATCCGGCCTTCGAGGCGTTGCGCGATCTGTTCCGCGCCCGCACCCGGGAGGAGTGGGCGGAGATCTTCGCCGGCGTGGACACCTGCTGCGAGCCGGTCTACACCGTCGCCGAGGCGCTGGAGTCGGCGCCGGTCCGGGCGTTGGGCATGGTCGGCCGGGCTGGCCTGCTCCCCCCGCTCCGCTCCTCCGGCTGGTCGATCCGACCGCCCGCCCCTGCCCCGGCCCTGGGCCAGCACACCGACGCGATCCTGGCCGAACTGGGGTACGACGAGGCGACGGTGGTCGGGCTGCGGGATCGGGGGGTCGTTTAGGACCTCGCCAGCCCTCCCGAGGCCACGAAGTCGGCGAAGGCGGGGATGTCCGGGAAGATCTCCGTGGAGAGGGTGAGGATCACCCAGTTCTCCGTCAGCGGCGAGATGGTGTAGACGGGGATGCCGGCCCGGTACGCCTGCCACATCTCGATGGCCGTCCCCATACTCGCCTCCGGCACGTAGGCCACCAGGCAGTCTGCCGCCGCCGCCAGTTCCGCCATCTCCAGCAGCGTCCGCTTCGCTCGTTCCCGGTCGTAGTTCACCCCGTTCGGATGGATCCGGTTGGGGTCCCAGATCTCCACTCCCGGGTCGAACTGGCGCAGGATCTGGGTGATCTCCTCTCGGTACGTCTGAGGGACGATGCCTGCTCCGGGCCGCGTTCCCTGCATCACCCCGGCGATGAACACGCGCATGATGCTCCCCTCTCTTCGACAGGACCTACGCAGTTTCACCACAGAGGCACGGAGAGCACAGAGAAATCTCTGGAAAACTTGGAGAAACTCCGTGTCCTCTGTGTCTCTGTGGTGCTCTATCCCCCAACTGCGTAACCCCTGTCTTTGAAGGATGGTCCCGATCATACCACGGCCCGGTCCACCAGGCAATCGCGTTTGTCCTCCCCATCACCTTGGCTATAATCATACCTGTGGAGAGTGGGTCCCGTTGGTTCTATCGTCTACTGGCTCGCTTCTACCACGCTCGCGGGGCGGCACACCGGCACTGGGGGCATCGCTGGGCCGATCCCCGGGAGTATCACCGGGCGGTCGCCGATTTCACGCGGGCGATCCGGCTGGACCCCGGATTCGTGCAGGCTATCTACGACCGGGGGCTTCTGCTGTGGCGGGAACTGGCCGACGGGGAGGGGGCGGTGCGGGACCTCACTCGCGTGATCGAACTGGAGCCGGGACGGGTGGAGGCCTGGTTCAACCGCGCTCTTGCCCGGCAGGTGATGGGCGACGTCGAGGGCGCGCTGGCCGACTTCGAGCGGTATCTGGAGGTGGGGGAGGATCCGATGTGGCGGGAGATCAGCCGACGCCAGGCTGAGAACCTGCGGGGGATGGTCGTTCCTGAGGGGGAGGGAGGCCGATGAGCGAGCCGACGATCGCGGCCCATCTGCGGGCGATTGCGTTGCGGCTTCGTCGTTTGACCCTGCTGCGCGCCGCGCTGGCCCCCTTCCGCGCTGCGCTTCGGATCGACGGAGGGGGAGCGGAGGGCAGACGGCATCTTCTTGCCCTCTGGCGGCCCTGTCAGGACCGGTTTGACCTTCTCTTGGAGGTCCTTCCGTCCGACCTCCCCTACGCCGTTCGTCTGCACCTCCTGCGCCAAGAGGTTGAGGGGCATCTTCTGGATGAGATGTACAGCCATACGGCCCTTGTCGAAGCGATCGATGCCCTGGATCAAGTCTGCGAGGCCCTCCTGCTCTGGGTGGGGCGGGACCTGAGCAGGGTGGTGGAAAGGTTGGGCGAGCCACCGGACGAAGGAGATCCCCGATGAGCGAAGTGTTCGAGACCCTCCAGCGCCGTTATCGGGACCTGGTTGCCCGGAGCGAAGCGGGCAAGAGCGACGAAGACCTCCTCGAGTCGATCCGCCTTTTCCTGAGCGACGCGCGCAAGGCGGGCGCGATGGTCGTCGACCCGGCGGAGCGGGGTCAACTGCGGGCGTATATGCGGTTCCTGGCCGCGTTGCTGGGCGAGGCGGGCCAGGAGATTCCGGAGGTCGACCTGCTGCCGCCGGACCGGGAGCGGTGGCCTGAGCCGCCTCCCCCGCCGGCCGGCACCGCGGCAGTTCCGGCCTGGGTCTGGGGTCTGGCAGGGGCGGCGGCGCTGGTCGTGCTGGCGGGCTTGGTGGCGGTGGCGGGCTTTTCGGCGGGGGCCATCGCCGTGGGGCCGACCGCCACACCTCTTCCTCCTACCCCTACGCCGCGCCCTTCCCCCACGCCTTCTCCGACTTCCTCGCCCACCCCCACGCCCACGCCTCCTCCCACGCCCACGCCGGTCCCAGCCGCCTTCAGCGACCTGACCGTGGCTTTGGGCGTGCTGGGGTCGGGCGAGCCCTTCCTGGTGGGGGACACCTTCGACTGGAACACCAAGGTGGTCTACGCCGTGTTCGACTACGTGGGGATGCGGGATGGGTTGGAGTGGTCGGTGGTGTGGACCCGGAACGGGGAGGAGGTGGCGCGGGAGAGCCACTTCTGGGACGAGGAGCGGGACGGTCAGGCGGGCACCTATTGGGTGGCGTACTTCAACCCAGAGGGAACGGTCCTGCGGGGTGGGGACTACACCGTCTCCCTGTACATCGAGGATGAACTCCAGGCCGAGGCCGCTTTTCGGATTCGATACTACGTACCGCGTGAGTAGACCTGAGGTTCGGACACAACTTCCCGACGGAAAAACCACAGAGGCACAGAGGGCACAGAGAAGTGCTTGAATAGTGAAAGAGACTCCGTGTCCTCTGTGCCTCTGTGGTGAAAAAAACAATGGGTGTCCGAACTCCTGTCCGAAGCTCGGGCAAGGCCCCTTGACAGGCCCTGGTGGTGTGTTATGATGGAGGTGGCACCCAGGCCGGCCGGGCGGTCGCGCCCCGTCTTAGGGCGGGGTGAGGAAAGTCCGGGCTCCACAGGGCGCGGTGCTGGGTAACACCCAGGCGGGGTAACCCGCGGACAGGGCCACAGAAACAGACCGCCAACGGGCACCGGCGGCCGAGAGGTCGCCGGTGCTGCGGGCAAGGGTGAAAAGGTGGTGTAAGAGACCACCGGCGCCCGGGGTGACCCGGGCGGCCAGGCAACCCCCACCGGGAGCAAGGCCAAGCAGGGGCGACGGGGACGGGTGCGTACGCACCCGTCCCCACGGGGCGGCCCGTCCCGTCCGAGCCCCGGGTAGGCCGCTTGAGGCGGCGGGCAACCGCCGTCCCAGATAGATGACCGCCACCCCGGCGGGCGCGATGAATCGCCGGACGCGATGAATCGC
>CAZOLN010000028.1:0-23508 GCA_964580565.1 uncultured Anaerolineales bacterium | reverse complement strand
GAAGATACCGGATGGCTCAGGAAGCGATCAGTTCCCCCCGCAGCACCGTGACCGCCCGGCCTCCGATGTATACGCGCTCCCCCGCCAGGCGGACCCGGACCACGCCGCCGCGGGCTGAGGCCTGGTACCCGACCATCTCCTCCTTCCCCAGCCGCTCCCCCCAGAAGGGGCCGAGGCAGCAGTGGGCCGAGCCCGTCACGGGGTCCTCGTCGACCCCCACGCTGGGGGCGAAGTAGCGGGAGACGAAGTCGTACCCTTCAGAGGTGGCCCGGCTGGTGACGATGAAGCCGCGGGCGGAGAGCGTCTTGAGCCGGTTGAAGTCGGGCTTCATCTCCCGCACCACCTCTTCGGACGCTACCTCTACCAGGTAGTCGTATTCGCTCCTGCCGACGTACACGACCGCCGCGCCTAGCGCCTCGCTCAACCCCGGCAGATCGTCCACCGGCTCCTCCGGCAGGGCCGGGAAGTCCAGTTCGATCTCCGCTCCCCTCCGCCGGGCCGTCAGCAGGCCGCTGCGGGTGTGGAACCGGGCCGGCTCCTCCGGCGCGAGCCAGCCCACCTCCCAGAGGACGTGAGCGGTCGCCAGCGTGGCGTGGCCGCACAGATCGACCTCCACCGCCGGGGTGAACCAGCGGAGGCGGAAGCCGTCGCCCTCCCGATACACGAAAGCCGTCTCCGAGAGGTTCATCTCTCGGGCCACGTTTTGCATCCAGACCTCGTCCCGAGGGCCAGGTAGCAGACAGACGGCCGCCGGGTTCCCCCGGAACGGTTGGTCCGTGAACGCGTCAACCTGAAAGATCGAAACCTCCATCTGTTCCGCTCCTTTGCTTCCGTGCTCCTTTGCTCCCTTGCTCCCTTGCCTTCCTGCTTTCTCCGGTCATCCGATCCGCACCAGGACGACGCCGGTGAGGATCAGCAGGCTTCCGACGATCTGGACCCCGGTCATCTGTTCGTGGAGCAGGAGGTAGGCCAGTACGGCGGTCATCGGCGGTTCCAGGGTGGTGATCAGGTTGGCCGTGCCCGCGGGCAGGTATTTCATGCTGACCGTGTACAGTCCGTACCCCCCGATGGTCGGCGCAAGGGCGAGGAGAAGCAGCACCGACCAGCCGGGCAGGGACGTCCCCAGCCAGAAGAGGCTGTCGATCTGCCCTGCCGGGATCTGGAAGAGCAGGAGGAAGACGACGGCGAAGGCGAAGCCCCAGCAGGTGACCGACCAGGCCTCCAGTCCACGCCGGGAGGAGGCCTTGCCCATCAGGCTGTAGGCGGAGAACCCCAGGCCGCTCAGGAGGCCGACGACGATCCCCGCCGGCGCGATCGCCCACGCCGCCGGGTCGTAGGCCCCCGAGACCGCCACGCAGCCCACGATGCTGAGGACGATGGCGACGATCTTGACCGGGCCGACCCGCTCCCCAAAGAGACGCCTGCTCGCAAGGGCGGTGAAGGCCGGGGCGCTGTAGGCGAGCACCGTCCCCACCGCCGCCCCGTTCAGCGCCACCGACGTGGTCCATAGCGCGTTGAAGGCCGCCAGGACGAAGCCGTAGGCGAGGAGGAATTTCAGGTGGCGTCGGTGGCCCCACAGTGCGCTCCAGTGACCCAGGAGAGAGAGCCCTAAGGTCATCGTCGCCGCGGCGAAGAGATCCCGCCAGAAGGCCAGGACCAGGGACGGGAGCGCGTGCTCCGTGCTCAGGTACCGGATCAACACGCCGGTGCTGGACCAGAAGGCCGTCCCGGCCAGGGCGAAGAGGTACCCGCGCGTCAGCGGAGGGTGGGTGGCGGTCTGTTGGGTGCTCACGATCGGCGCTCTCGAATTTCACCCCAGAGGCGCAGAGGACGCAAAGGCTCTTCTCTACGGAGTCTCTGTGCCCTCCGTGTCTCCGTGGTTTTTATTCATCCGCCGCCCGCTTCCGCCGCTGGAGGCGTGGGAGGTCCGCAGGCTCCAGACTGACGACCTCGCGGGCAAACACCTTCGTCGGGCCCACGAGGGGCTGGTCCAACCCCCGTGCCTTCCGCTCCTCGCAGATGTGGCAGTTGGGCGGGCACTCGAACCGGTAGTCGGCGGGCTCGACGTAGCGGGAGATCACCCCCTCGTAGTTGCGGAAGACGACCACCCGGTCCCCCTGGGAGATCATATAGCGCGGATGGACCGGCGTCTTCCCCCCGCCCCCAGGCAGGTCGACCATGAACTCGGGCACGGCGAAGCCGGTGGTGTGGCCGGAGAGGTGCTCCATGATCTCGATGCCCCGGGCGATGGTCGTGCGGAAGTGGGAGATGCCCTGGGAGAGGTCGCACTGGTAGAGGCGGTAGGGCCGGACCCGGTTCTCGATCAGCCGCTGGAAGAGTTCCTTCATAATCCAGGGGCAGTCGTTGACCCCGCGCAGGAGGACGGTCTGGTTACCCAGGACGAACCCGGCGTCGGCCAGCATCGCCAGCGCCTGGCGCGCCCGTGGGGTCAGTTCTTTGGGATGGTTGAAGTGGGTGTTGATCCAGACCGGCTGGTACTTCTTCAGCATCGAGATCAGTTCCTCGGTGACCCGTTGGGGGAGGACGACGGGGATGGAGGTGCCGTAGCGGACGATCTCCACATGTGGGATCTCGTGGAGTTTGGCGACGATGTACTCCAGCCGCTCGGTGGAGAGGGTGAAGGGATCGCCGCCGCTGATCAGGACGTCCCGGATCCCCCGTGTCTCTCGGATGTAGGCGATCGCCTCGTCGATCTCCCTCTGCGCCCGCGGACGGTCCGTCTCGCCCGCCCAGCGGCGCCGCGTGCAGTGGCGACAGTACATCGAACACTGGTCGGTCACCAGCAGCAGGACCCGGTCGGGGTAGCGGTGGGTGAGGCCGGGGACGGGGGAGTCCACGTCCTCGTGGAGGGGGTCCTCCATATCCTCCTCGCTGATGTGGGTCTCGGCGATGGTCGGGACCGCCCGCAGCCGGATCGGGCAGTGGGGATCGTCCGGGTCCATCAGGCTGGCGTAGTAGGGGGTGATCGCCATCCGCAGGGTGTTGAGGGACTTGGCGATGATCTCTTTTTCCTCGTCGGTCAGGTTGATGACCCGGCTCAGTTCTTCGACGGTCGTGATCCGGTGGGCCAACTGCCAATGCCAGTCCTCCCACTCCGCCCAGGAGACGTCCTGCCAGGGCGGGGGAGGGGTGTTGGGACTCTGCGCCATCGGAGAGCCTCCTCAATCTATGATTGAACCACAGAGGCGCAGAGGACACGGAGTTTCTTTATTTATTGAACCTCCGTGCTCTCCGTGTCTCTGTGGTTGATTACTCTACCCTCGGTAATTGGTCCATCCCGGCCTCTCGAGCGACATGCTCCACCAACTCACGCAGGGCCTTCTCCTCCTCCGGGGCCATCGGTGGGCGCTCGTAGGCGGCCAGGAGTTCGATCACCCGGGTCTTGGCCCGCTGGAAGGTGTCGGGTGAGCCCTGTTGGTGCCAGGTTCGGATGGAGCCTCGGTCGATCACGGAGGAGGGGAGGTACTGCTCCTTGGGGAACAGGCGGCGGGTGATCTTCTGCTTCAGGAAGTCGCCCCGGAAAGCGAAGGGTTCGTAGAACTCCAGGGCCAGGGTGTCGGTGTGGACCTCGATCCCTTGGAGCAGTCGCTTCGCCATCCCGATCGCCTCGGCGTCGATCACCAGTTTCTCCGCGCTCTGGCAGGCCAGGAAGTCCAGCATCCCGGCCCCGGAGATCATGTTGATCCCGGCCAGCGCGCCGACGAGGGCAGAGATGCCGCTTTCCAGGCCGGCCTGGTAGTCGACCACCTTGGCGTCGGTCGCGCCCAGGTAGGTGTGGGTGGGCAGGCCCAGGTGCTTGCCGACCTGGGCGTAGGCAGCGTCGATCATCGCCGTCTCGATGGCCCCCATCGGCGTGGTGCCCTGGCGCATGTCGAAGATGGCCGGCGCCCCGCCCCAGACGATGGGCGCGCCGGGCCGGGCCAACTGGTGGATGGTGATGCCGCTGATGCATTCGGCGGCGTGCTGGACCACGGAGCCGATGAGCGTCACCGGCGCGGCCGCCCCCGCCAGCGGCATAGAGACGATCTGGGCCGGCACCCCGGCCCGCGCCAGGTCGATCAGGTTCTCGGCGCCGAAATCGCTCCAGATGAGCGGCGGGGAGGGGCACACGTCGAAGATCGCCAACGGCTTCTCCGCCAATCCCTCTCGACCGCCGGTGAAGACGGCCAACATGTCGAACATCACCTGGGTGGTGCGGGTGGAAAAGGCGCCGGTGACGATGGGTTTCTTGGAGTAAAGGAGCACCAGGTAGAGGCGGTACAGGTCCCCGATCTCTTTGGGGATCTCGTTGCAGACCACCGCCGTGGACTGGGCGTCGTACTGCGGCAGCATCTCGGCTACCTTCACCAGCCGGGCCAGGTCGGGGCCGGTGGAGGGGCGATGCTCCAGGGTCTCGGGGTCCAGGATGTGCACGCCGGAGGAGCCGGGGTCGAAGTGGACGTCGTCCCCGCCGTAATGGACGGCAGGGTTCCCGTCCCGGTCGTACAGCCAGAACTCGCGCGGCACCGTCTCCAGCGCCTTGCGGGCCAGGTCCTCCGGGATGCGCACCACCTCGCTGTCCTCATCGACCTGGGCTCCGGCCTCGGCGAGTATCTGCCGCGCCTTCGGCGATTGGACCTTCACACCGGGTTCCATCAGGATCTGGAACGCTTCCGCCAGGACCCGTTCGATCAGTTCGTCCGAAAGAAGAGCAATCTTCGGTTGCATAACACCTCCCCGTTCATTTTCACCACAGAGACACGGAGGGCACAGAGGTTTTTCTCTTTTATAAGAGAGATCTCTGTGTCCTCTGTGTCTCCGTGGTTTCCTACTTTTCCAGTGACGCGATGATCCGTTTCAGTTCGGCAGAGATCTTGGGATCGAGCGGCTCGGGTTGGTGGGTGGCGAGGATCTTCCGCGCCTTCTCCCGGGCCCAGTCCCGCGGCCCGTTCCGTTTCTCCTGCCATTCGGAGTACGGGCGGCGGTCCATAAACTGCGGCACCCACAGTTCCCGCATGTGTTTCTTGGTGTGCTTCTGGGCCAGGAAGTTGCCGCCCGGCCCCACGGCGCGGATCACGTCCAGGGCCAGCGTCTCGTCGTTGACCACGATCCCCTTCATCATATGGTACACGATGTCGAAGATCTCGCAGTCCATCAACATCTGTTCGTAGGACCAGATCCGGCTACCGTGCAGGAGGCCGACGCCGAGGAGCATGTCCGACATTGAGATGCAGGCCATCAGGGTGGAGAGGCTGTTGTCGACCCCCGCCTGCCAGTTCGGTTCCTTCGCGCCGGTGGCGAAGGAGCCCATTGAGAGGGGAACGTTGTAGAAGTCGGCCAGGACGTTGGTGGCGCCGCCGAACAGGAAGTCCTCCGGCCCGCCGCCGGTGTAGCCGCCGGTGCGCAGGTCCATCGCCGTCTGCGCGGCGGCGTAGAAGACGGGGGCCCCGGGGTGGGCCAGTTGGATCAGCGCCAGCGCGCTGATGACTTCCGCGTTGCCCACCACCAGGTTGCCGGCCAGCGTCGCTGGGGCGGTGGAGGCACAGGAGGTCATCGTCATAAAGCCCACCGGCAGGCCGGCCTCGGCGGCGACCAGCGCTGCGTCCAGACTCCCCCCGTCCTGTCCCAGAGGGGGCGTGGTGCACTGCATAATGGAGAGCACCGGCCGCCTGCGCAGTTCCTCCCTCCCGCCCGCGATGACGGCGGCCATCTCCACCGCCGCCCGTGCCTCCTCCTCGGAGTAGATGCTCTCCGTCTGCACGTGCTTGGTCGAGTTCTCCCAGATCACCCGGATCTCGTGCAGGCTGCGGGTATGGGGCGGGTAGTCCTGGGCCGAGACGGGGGTCCAGTGGAAGGCGATCTCCTCCACGTAGTCGGCCACGCGGGCGATGTCGGCCACGTCCTGCAGGCAGGAACGGCGCAGTTCCCCCGTCTCCAGGTCGATGACCTGCACCCCGCAGCCGTCGGTGCCGACGTAGACGTGGTTGCCGTCCAGCGGCAGGTCCTGCTCGGGGTCGCGGGCGGCCAACGTGTAGACCGGCGGGGCCTTCTTCAGGGCCTCCTCGATCAGGTGACCGGGGGCCTTGACGACCATCGTGTCCCGGTCCACCGTCGCACCGTGGGCCTCCCAGATGTCCAGCGCCTTGTGTGAGGGAAACCGCACCCCCACCGACTCGATGACGTCGAGGGTGGCGGTGTGGATGCGCTGGACGTCCTCCGGACTGAGGATGTTCAGGCTGATCCGTGGGTCGCTGATCGACTTGATCTTCCTGCCCATCGGTCCGTCACCCCCCGCCGACCAAACGCTTGGCCACGGCCACGGCGCCGATGGCGTCCTCGCTGTAGCCGTCGGCCCCGATCTCGTCCGCCCACCCCTGGGTAACCGGCGCTCCGCCGACCATCACCTTCACCTTCGGGCGCAGGCCGGCCTCTTCCAACGCCTCGACCACATCCCGCTGCTTCACCATTGTCGTCGTCAGGAGGGCACTCACCCCGACGATGTCCGCTTCCACCTCGCGGGCTTTGTCGATGAACGTGGACACAGGTACATCCACTCCCAGGTCGTAAACCTTAAAGCCGGCCGTGGAGAGCATAGTAGCCACCAGCGTCTTGCCGATGTCGTGGATGTCCCCCTCGATGGTGCCGATGACCACCGTGCCCAACATCTTCCGCTCCGTGCCGCGCCGGGCCAGTTCCGGCTCCAGCACCTCCACCGCGGCCTTCATCGCCTCACCGGCCAGCACCAGGTCGGGCAGGAACATCTCCCCGGCGGCGTACTGGTCGCCCACGTAGTTCACGCCGACCACGAACCCCTCGTTGATCGCTTCCAGCGGGTCGATCCCCCGCTCCAGGGCCTCCTGGGCCAGCCGTCGGGCGTCTTCCACCTCGCCGTCGATGATGCTCTGTGCCATCGCCTGGAAGAGTTCGTCCATCCGTAGCCTCCTTTGGAACAGATCTGACAGGATCGTGGATTCAGATTCGTGGATCGATGATAGCACACTTCGATGATGACGTCAAGTTTTGACACGAAAAGCGGCGTATTCTGCTTGCTTGGGATCGAATGGTGTGTTACAATAAAGTTATGGTTTTGAATTTCGAATTTTTAGAGCCTCGGCTGTGGGTCGGGGTGTTGGACGAGGGTGGGGAGGTGGGGAGGTGGACGAACTCGACCGGCTGATCCTGGAGATGCTGCAGGAGGACGGGCGGACCCCCTTCACGGAGATCGCCCGGCGGGCGGGGGTGTCGGAGACGACGATCCGCACCCGCTACCGGCACCTGACCGAGGAGGGGATCATCCGCACCGTCGGCATTGCCGACCCCTACGCGCTCGGTTTCAACGCCCCGGCGCTGATCCACATCGCCGTCGAGCCGGGGGAGATCGACCGGATCGCCCGGCGGATCGCGGAACTGCCCGAGGTCAGTTACCTGGTGATGACGCTGGGGGCCAGCGACCTGGTCGCCGAGGTCTTCTGCCGCGACCTGCCGCACCTGACGGAGTTCATCACCCACTACATCCACACCATCCCCGGCGTCCGCTCCACCGAGACCCTGATGATCGCCCGCAGCTACAAACTGAGTTACCGTTGGTCCCCGGTCTGGGAGGCCGAGGAGGTTGCTCAGGAAAAGGAGTGAGGATTTCACCACAGAGACACAGAGGGCGCAGAGTTTATCTCTAGAAATCTAGAGATTCTCTGTGTCCCCCGTGCCTCTGTGGTTTCACAAAGTCCAGGGAGAAAGCCTATGTCAACGATGGAAGTTCCCCGTCTGGTAACCCCCTTGCCCGGTCCGAAGGGGCGGGCTGTCGTAGAGCGGAGCGAGCGGTTCGTCACGCCCTCCCTGCCCAGGGCCTACCCGCTGGTCGTCGAGCGGGCCCAGGGGGTGTTTGTGGAGGACGTGGACGGCAACCGGTTCCTCGACTGCGCCGCCGGGATCGCCGTCTGCTCCACCGGTCACTGCCACCCCCGCGTGGTCGAGGCGATCCAGCGCCAGGCGGAGCGGCTCCTCCATATCTGCGGAGCCGACTTCTACGACACGATGTACATCGATCTGGCCGAGCGGCTGAGCGAACTGGCACCGATGAAGGGCCCCACCAGGGTCTTCCTGGGCAACTCTGGCGCGGAGGCGGTAGAGGCGGCGCTGAAACTGGCCCGCCACCACACCGGCCGGCCCTACGTCGTCTCCTTCTTCGGCGCCTTCCACGGCCGGACGATGGGGGCGGTCTCCCTCACCGCCAGCAAGCCGATCTACCACAAGGGCTTCGGCCCCCTCCTGCCCGGGGTGATCCACGTCCCCTACGCCTACTGCTACCGCTGCGCCTACAACCTCACCTACCCGGAGTGCGATCTGGCCTGCGTGGACGCGATCGAGGACCTGTGGCTCCACCACAGCGTGCCCCCGGAGGAGGTGGCCGCCGTCTTCGTCGAGCCGGTCCAGGGGGAAGGCGGCTACATCGTCCCCCCCCAGGGCTGGCTGGCGAGATTGCGCGCGCTGTGCGACCGGTACGGCATCCTCCTGGTAGCCGACGAGGTGCAGAGCGGCGTGGGACGAACCGGGAAGATGTTCGCCATCGAGCACTGGGGGGTGGAGCCAGACATCCTCTGCACGGCCAAGGCGCTGGCCTCGGGGATGCCCCTCTCGGCGATGATCGCCCGGGAGGAGGTGATGACGTGGCCGCCGGGCGCGCACGGCAGCACCTACGGCGGCAACCCGGTCGCCTGCGCCGCCGCCCAGGCCACGCTGGACGTGATCCTGGAGGAGGGCCTGATGGAGAACGCGGCCCGCGTCGGCGGGTTGCTCCTGGAGCGGTTGCGGGAGTTGGCGGCAGAGAGCCACCTCATCGGCGACGTGCGCGGCCTGGGGCTGATGATCGGCGTCGAACTGGTGAAGGACAAGGCGACCAAGGAGCCGGCCAAGAAGGAGGCCGAGGCGGTGGTCCAGGGCTGCTTCCGCAAGGGGCTGCTGCTTCTGACCTGCGGTCCCAACAGCATCCGCTTCTCCCCGCCGCTGATCCTGACCGAGGCCCAGGCCGAGACCGCCTTCCAGATCTTCGCCGACGCGCTGGCAGAGGTAGAGGGGGGTTGAGAACCACGGAGACACAGAGAGCACAGAGGATCTCTAGATCTTGAGGGATAGACTCTGTGCCCTCTGTGCCTCTGTGGTGAAACGACTGCTCAGGAGGGCCGATTGATGAAGTTGATGTCGATGCGTGAGGCGATCGCTACCTTTGTCCACGACGGGGACACGGTGGCCATCGAAGGGTTCACCGCCTGCATCCCCTTCGCCGCCGGGCACGAGATCATCCGCCAGGGCCGGCGCGACCTGGTCCTGGTCCGGCTCACGCCCGACCTGCTCTTCGACCAGATGGTCGCTGCAGGGTGTGCCCGCAAGATGATCTTCTCCTTCCTGGGGAACCCCGGCGTGGGCTCCCTCCACGCCATCCGGCGGGCGGTGGAGAAAGGGATCCCCCACCCGCTGGAGTTGGAGGAGTACTCCCACGCGGGGACGGTGGCCCGCTATCTGGCTGGCGCGTACCGTCTCCCCTTCTACCCTCTCCACTCCTACGTGGGCACGGACTACCCCAAGATCAACCCCAACATCCGGTTCGTCGAAAGCCCCTTCGGCAACGGGCGCGTCGCCGTCGTGCCGCCCCTCAACCCGGACGTGGGGATCATCCACGCCCAGCGGGCCGACGTCAACGGCAACACCCAGTTGTGGGGCATCGTGGGCGTTCAGAAGGAGGTCGCCTTCGCCTCCAAGCACGTCATCGTCGTCGTCGAGGAGATCGTCGACGAGGAGGTGATCCGGGCCGACCCCAACCGGACGCTGATCCCCGGCTTCGTGGTCGACGCCGTCGTCCACGAGCCCTACGGCGCGCATCCCTCCTACGTCCAGGGGTACTACGACCGGGATAACCAGTTCTACCTCGAGTGGGAGGGGATCAGCCGGGACGAGGCCCGGTTGCGGGCCTGGCTCGACGAGTGGGTCTACGGAGTGAGCGGCCGGGCGGAGTACGTGGAGAAGATGGGCCCGGAGACCTGGGAGCGGCTGAAGCCGGGGAAGGCCCCCTCCGGGCAGGTGGACTACGGTCGGTATGTGTAAAAACCACAGAGACACAGAGGGCACAGAGTTTTTTCTCCAAAATTTTGAGAGAAGCCTCTGTGTACTCTGAGCCTCTGTGGTGAAATCAATTTGAGGTGGGGATGGTATGGAAGGATACACCCCTTCTGAGATGATGATCATCGCTGCGGCCCGCGCGCTGGCGGGCGTGAAGACCGTCTTCGTCGGCATCGGGCTGCCGAACGCGGCGTGCAACCTGGCGCGGCGGACCGTCGCGCCGGACCTGGCGCTGATCTACGAGAGCGGCGTCTACGGCGCGCGGCCGGAGCGGTTGCCCTTCTCCATCGGCGATCCCGCCCTGGTCACCGGCGCGCTGTCCATCTTCCCGATGCCCGACGTCTTCGCCCTCTACCTCCAGGGCGGCTGGGTGGAGGTGGCCTTCCTGGGTGCGGCCCAGATCGACCGGTTCGGCAACCTCAACACCACCGTCATCGGCGACTACCACCGTCCGAAGGTCCGGCTCCCCGGCTCCGGCGGCGCGTGCGACATCGCCACCCACGCCCGGCGGGTGTTCATCGTCACCCGGCTCCAGCGGCGCCGGTTCGTCGAGCGGCTGGACTTCGTCACCAGCCCCGGTCACCTGGACGGGGGCAACCGGCGGCGGGAGTTGGGCATCCCCGGCGGCGGCCCCGCCCTGGTCGTCACCGACCGGGCCATCTTCACCTTCGACGACGAGACCCGCGAGATGACCCTTTCCTCCCTCCACCCAGGCGTCGCACTGGAGGAGGTGCAGGCGGAGATCGGCTGGGAGATCAAAGTGGCCTCCGACCTCAAGGTGACCGAGCCGCCTACGGAGGAAGAACTGCGCATCCTGCGGGAGGAACTGGACCCGCAGGGGATCTACCGATGATTCGCCGACTCGCCGTGGTTGGAGGAGCATAGAAGATATGGACGTTCGAGACGTAGTGATCCTCTCCGCCGTCCGCACGCCCATCGGCCGGTTCGGTGGGGGGCTGAAGGACGTGCACGCTGCCCACCTGGGGGCCATCGCCGCCCGCGCCGCCGTGGAGCGGGCGGGTCTCACGCCGGACCAGATCGACGAGGTGGTCTTCGGCTGCGCCCGCCAGGCAGGGAACGGCCCCAACGTGGCCCGGCAGGTGGCCTGGCACACCGGGGTGCCGGTGGACCGCCCCGCCTACACCGTCAACAAGGCCTGCGCCAGCGGCCTCAAGGCGGTCACCCTGGGGGTGCAGTCCATCCTCACCGGCGAGAACCGGGTGGTCCTGGTCGGCGGCGTGGAGCAGATGTCCCAGATCCCCTACCTGGTGATGAAAGCCCGCTGGGGCTACCGGCTGGGGGACGACGTGCTGGTGGACGCGATGTACCGGGACGGGTACTTCTGCCCCCTGGCGGAGATGGTGATGGGGGAGACGGCGGAACTGCTGGCCGACCGGTACGGGATCACCCGCGAGGAGCAGGACCGGTTCGCCCTGGAGAGCCACCGGAAGGCGGTCGCCGCCTGGGAGAGCGGCGCCTTCGCCGAGGAGGTGGTGCCGGTGGAGACGAAAGGGCGCAAGGGGGAGGTTCGGGTGGTGGCGCGGGACGAGCGGCCCCGGCCGGACACCAGCCTGGAGAAACTGGCCCGCCTGCGGCCGGTCTTCCGGGAGGACGGGACCATCACCGCGGGCAACGCCTCCGGCATCGCCGACGGCGCAGCGGCGCTGGTGCTGACCACCGCCGAGCACGCCCGCGCGCTGGGGGTCGAGCCGATGGCCCGCTTCCTCGGCTTCGCCTCCGGCGCGGTCCACCCGCGGGAGATGGGGCTGGGGCCGGTGCCCGCCACCCGCCGCCTCCTCGACCGGTACGGCCTCTCCCTGAGCGACTTCGACCTGATCGAGTTGAACGAGGCGTTCGCCGCCCAGGTGCTGGCGGTGGAGCGGGAACTGGATTGGGACCCCGAGCGGCGGAACGTCCACGGCGGGGCGGTGGCGCTGGGCCACCCCACCGGCTGCACCGGCGCGCGCATCCTCACCACCCTCCTCCACGCCCTCCGCACCCACGATAAGGAGGTGGGTTTGGCGACCCTCTGCGTCAGCGGTGGGCTGGGGATGTCCGTAGCCGTGGAGCGGGTGTAAGAAACCACAGAGGCACAGAGAGCACAGAGACCTCTCTGTATTATAGTTCTCTGTGTCCTCTGTGCCTCTGTGGTGAGACTCGCTGGGGAAGTGTGAGATGAGTCACGTTTTCTACCGTCGCCCGGCCTTTCCCCACCCCCGCGCCGTCCGGGGCGAGGGGGTCTACCTCTGGGACGCCGAGGGCCGCCGGTACATCGACGCCTCCGGCGGGGCCATCGTCGTCAACGTGGGCCACGGCGTTGAGGAGATCGCCCGCGCGATGGGCGAGCAGGCCGCACAGGTGGCCTACGTCCACGCCACCCTCTTCACCACCGAAGCATTGGAGACCTACAGCGAGGAACTGGCACGACGGGTCCCCTTTATCGATCCCCGTTTCTACTACCTGACCAGCGGTTCGGAGGGGATCGAGGCGGCGATCAAGTTCGCCCGGCAGGTCCAGGTGGCCCGCGGTGAGCCCTCCCGCTATCTGGTCATCTCCCGCTGGGGGTCCTACCACGGGGCGACGCTGGGCGCGCTGGCGGCGACCGGCAAGCCGAAGATGCGCGCGCTCTACACGCCGCTCTTCCGCGACCAGCCGCACATTCCCCCGCCGTACTGCTACCGCTGCCCGTTCGGCGCGACCTACCCGGCCTGCGACCTGGCCTGCGCCCGCGCCCTGGAGACGGAGATCCTCCGCCACGGCCCCGACCAGGTGGCGGCGTTCCTCGCCGAGCCGGTCGGCGGAGCGACGCTGGGAGCCGTGGTCCCCCCCGAGGGGTACTGGCCCCTGCTCCGGGAGATCTGCGACCGGTACGGCCTTCTCCTCATCGCCGACGAGGTGATGACCGGCTTCGGGCGGACCGGGCGGTGGTTCGGGATGGAGCACTTCGGGGTGGAGCCGGACGGGATGGTGATGGGGAAGGGGGCCACCGGGGGGTACTTCCCTCTCTCCATCCTCGCCGTCCGCGGGTCCGACGTGGAGGCGATCCAGCGGGCGCACGGGGAGTTCATCCACGGCGGGACCTTCTCCCACCACGCCGTCGGCGCAGCGGCGGCCCTGGCCACGCTGCGGTACATAGAGGCCCACGACCTGGTGCGGGCTGCGGCGGAGAGGGGAGCGTACCTGGGACGGCGGTTGCGCGAGGTGCTTTCTGACCTGCCCTGGGTGGGGGACATCCGCGGGATCGGGATGATGTGGGCGGTCGAGTTCGTCGCCGACCGGCGGACGAAGGAACCCTTCCCTCCCGACCGACACTTCGCGCGGGCCGTCTGCGATCGGGCCTTCGAGCGGGGGGTGCTCTTCTACCCCGGCCACGGCGGCGTCGATGGGGTGCGAGGCGACCACCTGATGGTCGCCCCGCCGCTGGTCGTCACCGAGGTTCAGGTCGAAGAGATCGTTGAGGTTCTCCGCACCGCCATCGTGGAGGTAGGGAGCGGTTAAAAAACCACAGAGGCACGGAGGGCACAGAGTTTATCTCTCAAAATCTGGAGATTCTCTGTGCTCTCTGTGCCTCTGTGGTTAAGACATTCTACAGAAGGCCCAGTTCGGCCAGTTTCTCCTGGGTGGGCACCCCGTTCTCGTCCCACCCGCGCAGCCGGTAGTACTCCGACAGCATCTTGTCCAGCTCCACCACGTGCCCCTCGGCCGCGCCCTCGGGCATCGGCTCCTGGAGCATCCGCGGCGGGAGGGTGTCGTCGGCGCGGCTGAAGCCGGCGCGGACCAGGAACATCCGCTCCAGGTTGTAGATCCGCTCGCCCGCCTTGAGGAGCGTCTCCTCGTCGTACCCGGCGCCGGTGGCGTACTCCATCATCCGGGAGATGCGCACCGGCTCCAGTTGGTAGGTGGACTCGAACAGGTGCCGGATGCTGAGGAAGACGCAGAGGCCCGCCGCGTCGACGATGGCGAAGATGTCCTCGAAGTACTTCACGTAGGCCGGCTTGTCGTCGATGGAGAGGGGATCGAGCCGCTTGGGCACGCCGAAGACCTCCATGTAGGCGGTGTCCCCCGCCATGTGGGACGCGCCGATGTTGGAGGTGGCGTAGAGGAGGCCCATCCCCTTGGCCCCTCGGGGATCGTAGCCGGGGAACTCCTGCTTCTTGGCGACGATCGCGTACTCGGGATGCCCGTAGTGGGAGGCCAACCGGTAACTCCCCTCGGCGATCAGGTCGCCGAACCCCTCGCGCAGCCCGGCCCGGCGGACCATCTCGATCATCCCGTCGGCGTCGCCGAAGCGGAGTTCCATACCGACGTCGCTTTCGGGGAGGATGCCCCGCTCGAACAGTTCCATCGCGCAGGCGATGGTGACGCCGGTGGAGATGGTGTCCAGCCCCAACTGGTTACACAGGTAGTTGGCGTAGGTGATCGCCGCCAGGTTGCCGATCCCGCACGCGCTGCCGAGGGAGGCGATGGTCTCGTACTCCGGCCCCTCACCTTCCCCCACGTAGGGCGGCTCGTCGATCTTGGTCAGCCGCCCGCAGGCGATGGGGCAGCCGTAGCAGGCTTTGGGGCGGATGAGGTACTTCTCCCGCAGGACCCGTCCGGAGATGTCCTCCGCGTGGGCGAAGACCCCCGTCTGGAAGTTGCGGGTGGGGAGGATGCCGACCTCGTTGGTCACCGGCGGCACGTAGGCGGTGCCGTAGACCCGCAGGGCGGAGCCGGCCTCCACCGCCTTCTTCACCTCCTCCATCACCTCCCGGCAGAGGGCCTTCATCTCTTCGGGATGGGCCAGGGCTGGGGCCCGGGTGCCCCGCACGACCACCGCCTTGAGGTTCTTGGAGCCCATCACCGCGCCCACGCCGGAGCGGGCGGCGGCCCGGTGCTTGTCGTTCATAATGGCGGCGATACGGACCAGCCGTTCTCCGGCGGGTCCGATGCAGGCCACCCGTGCCCGCGTGTCCGTCTCGGCGCGGACGAGGTCGTCCGTCTCGAACACGTCCTTTCCCCAGAGATGGGAGGCGTCCCGCAGTTCCGCCTCCCCGTCGTACACCCAGAGGTAGACAGGCTTCTCCGCCTTCCCCTCGAAGATGAACAGATCGAACCCGGTCCGTTTCATCTCCGTGGGGAAGAAGCCGCCGGAGTTGGAGCAGGAAAGGGCGTCGGTCAGGGGGGACTTGGTCACCACCATGTACCGGTTCCCGGTGGGGGCGGGGGTGGCCGTCAGCGGGCCGGTGCCGAAGATCAGTTTGTTCTCCGGCGAGAGAGGATCGATCTGGGGATCGACCTCGTCGTACAGGTAGCGGATGGCCCACCCGCGGCCGCCGATGAAGTCCTTCGCCACCTGGGGGTCGACTTCCTCGACGGCGATCTTACCGGTGGTGAGGTTGACCCTGAGGATCTTGCCAGTCCAGCCGTACATGCCGATTTACCTCCTGATGGGACCTGTGGATAGGCGCCACAGAGGTGCAGAGGCTTTTTCTCCGGATTTCAGGAGAGATCTCCGTGTCCTCTGCGTCTCTGTGGTCTTTTTACCGTTAACCGCCGGCGATGGCGGGGAAGAGACAAACCACATCGCCTTCCTGCAGGATCTGTCCGGGTTTGGGGCCCCGGCCGTTGACCAGGACCACACTGGCGTCGCCTCCAGGGACGGGGAGGGTCGCCACCAATTCCTCCACGCTCGTCCCCGGTTCGACCTCCACCGGGTAGGTAGAACCCTCTGCGTCGGGCGGGAGGTACTTGTGGTAGGTCGCCAGCAGTTTCACGTACACCTTCATAGGGAGTTCCCGAAGGTCGTTCACGTGTGGGCCGACGGAGCCGGTCGGCCGGTCAGACCACCCGACCGCTCTCGATGATCCGCCGCAGGAACTGACGGGTCCGTGGGTCCTGGGGGTCGGTGAAGATCTGATCGGGCGGTCCCTCTTCGACGACGATCCCGTCTTCCATGAAAACGACCCGATCGGCCACCTCGTGGGCGAACCCCATCTCGTGGGAGACGATGATCATCGTCATCCCCTCCTGGGCCAGTTCCCGCATCACTGCCAGCACCTCGCCGATCAGCTCGGGGTCGAGGGCGGAGGTCGGCTCGTCGAAGAGCATCACCTGGGGCTCCATCGCCAGCGCTCGGGCAATGGCGACCCGCTGCCGCTGACCGCCGGAGAGGCGGATCGGGTGCTCATCCCGTTTGTCCAGCAGCCCCACCTTTTCCAGCAGTTCCTCGGCTTTGGCGATGGCCTGGTCTCGGGGGATGCCCTTCACCTGGATCGGAGCCTCGATCACGTTCTCCAGGACGGTCATATGGGGGAAGAGGTTGAATTCCTGGAAGACCATTCCGGTCTTCAACCGCAACTCCCGCGTCCGCCCACGACATTCCGGCAGGATGTTCCCCTCGGCGGCCTCCACCACCACCCCGTCGATCTCGACGTGACCGCTGGTCGGTTCTTCCAGGAGGTTGATGCAGCGCAGCAGGGTGGACTTTCCGGACCCGCTGCGGCCGATGATCACCACCACCTCGCTGGGGTGTACCTCAAGGGAGATCCCCCGGAGGACGTGGAGGAGGCCGAACCACTTGTGGAGGTTCTGTACGCGGACGATCGGTTTATCGCTCATAGGCCCGTGCCATCCGTCGTTCCAGTCGGCTCTGCAGCCAGGAGGAGATGATGGTCAGGATCCAGTAGAGGGTGGCTGCTACGAGGAACATTTCGATGAATTTGCTGTCCTTCCGGGCGAACCGGTTGGCCCGGAAGGTGATCTCCCAGACCCCCATCACCGACACCAGCGCCGAGTCCTTCTGCATGGCGATGAACTGATTGCCAATAGCGGGGATAATGACGCGAATGGCCTGGGGGAGAATGATGCGGCGCAGCATCTGCGCGCGGGTCATCCCCAGTGCCGCGGCTGCCTCCCGCTGTCCGTGTCCAACGGACTGGAGGCCCGCTCGAAAGACCTCGGTCATGTAGGCTCCGTAGTTGAGGCTCAGCGCCAGGATGCCGGATTGGATCTCGCTCAAGGTGAAGAGCCGCCCGATCTCGGGGTGCCCCATTCGGATCAGTTGTTGCCCGACCTGGGGGAGCCCAAGGTAGATGAAATAGATCTGGATCAGCAGGGGGGTGCCTCGGATCACCGAGACGTAGAAGCCGGAGACCCCCTGGGCGATGGGGTTGCGGGAGAGGCGACCCAGCGCGCCGAAGAGGGCCAGCACCGAGGCGATCGCGATGGAGGCGAGGGAGACCCCGATGGTGGTCAGGACGCCCTCCAGGACGAAGCCGAAGTGTTCCAGGACGTAGCCTGGTTCGAACCGGAGTTGGAGGAGACCCAGGGTGAGCAGGGCGACCAACACCACCCAGACGATGCCGATCTTGATCGTCTCGATGATGCGCTGGCGGCGGGCACGGCGGACCAGGGCCAGACCGACCGCCAGATCGGGGTCGGAGGCCGGGGTAGGTGTTTGGGCCATCTCCTGTTCTGCGGCCATCACTCCTCCTACGACGACTTTGGGCGGGGCGGGGCCGATCGACCCCGCCCCGCGCTGTGGTCCTTGGGGTTACTCGCCGAACTGCCCCAGCGCGTCCAGATCGAACTCGGCCGCGGCGGAGGTCAGGTCCAGACCGTAGTACTCCTGGCTGAGCCGGAGCAGCGTCCCGTCCTGGTGCATCTCGTTGATGATCTCGCTGACCCGCTGGATCAGCGGCACCGGGTCCTTTCCGGCCGCCTTGTCCACGGCCGCCGCCAGGTACTCGAAGAAGATAGGATCGCCCAGCTGCTTGATAGGCATACCGTCGGCGATGGCGCCAGCCCCCGTCGGCTGGGCGGTCAGCACCGCGTCCAGCCGCACGCCGTCGCCCAGCGCCAGGTCCTCCAGGGCGAAGAGGTCGGTGTCGTAGGGCTTGATCACCGGGTCCTGGACCACGAACTCGATCTCCTCACCGGGGATCTCCAGGGTCCCCTCCAGGTAGTACTCGTAGGTGGTCCCCACGCCGAACCCGATCCGCTTGCCGGAGAGGTCGGAGGGCTGGGTGAACGTCGTGTTGTCCACGTGGACGAAGAAGGCCGCCGGAGTCGTGTAGTACGGCTGGGAGAAGTAGAGCTTCTCCATCCGGTTCGGGGTGATGGTCATCGAGCCGATGCTGATGTCCCACCGGTCCGACCAACCACCGGCGACGATCAGGTCCCAGTTCGGGGTGACGAAGCAGGGCTCCACGCCCAGCCGTCGGGCGACCTCTTTGGCGACCTCGATGTCGAAGCCCCGCAGTTCGGCCGCCGTCCGCTGGTCGGAGGAGCACTTGGTGTCGGCAGGGCGCTCCGCGCCTTCGACCAACTCGGACTGAGGGGGATAGGCCGGGTCGGTTGAGATGATCAGAACCCCCCGGGCCAGGACCTCGGCCAGTTTGTCCTCGGGCTCAGGGGTGGGCTTCGGGCCGCAGGCCGTGCTCAGCAGGCCAACGATGACCAACATCGCCAGGATAAGCGATAGCCGTTTCATGGGCTCTCCTCCTTTACTGGTCTGTGGAAATACGTACGACACTGTGCAGCCTCTTCGCGGTGCTTTGCAAGGCACAATCCTTTGCCCAGGCCTCACCTCCCTTCTCCCCCGGGTCTTGAGGTTGGGGCAAATCCTGGTTTCATTATATGTGCTTTCTTGCGAATGTCAAACAGCGAACGGCCTCTCGCTTTTGTATCCCGCGTGTTGCATGCCGGAAATACAACGAAAGTCGAACTTTTCCCTGGGAAAGGCCACGTTTTGCGAAAATCTAGTCTTCTGGTAAGATAAGAACTCGAGCAACGTCGGTAAGGAGAGGCATGACAACCGAAGCCTGGCTTCCACTGATCTTTGGTTACCTGGTCCCGATCGGTTTCTTCCTCCTCGCGTGGGGCGGCGTGGAACCGGAGCGGAGCCGGCAGGCTGCGACGCGGGGGCTGGTGGCGCTGGCCCTGGCCGTTCTGGGGTACTTCGCTGTGGGGTTCGCGTTCCACCTGGGCGGGGCGGGCGTGGTGTCGGACCTGCCGGGGCTTGCCGGGCTGGATGCGCTGGTCGGCTACCGGGTGGAGGCCGGGCTGTATTGGGGCGTCCTCGGTCTGGATGGGTTCCTCCTCCTCGGCGACGGTGGCACGCCCGAAGCGCTTCTTCTCTTCGCCACCTACCTGCCGATGGTCGCCGCCGCCGTCCTGCTGCCCGTCCTGGCTCTGGGGCGGCGGGGCAGGGGAGGATTGGCCGTGCTGCTCGGCCTCCTAACCGCTGCGCTCCTCTTCCCGCTCGTCGCCTGCTGGGCCTGGGGGGGCGGCTGGCTGGCCGCCCTGGGGCGGACGGTGGGGTGGGGGCACGGATTTGTGGATTACGCCGGGAGCGGCGTAGTCTTCCTCCTGGCCGGCGCGGTCTCGCTGGGAGGGCTGGTCGCCCTGGGGCGGAAGGAGCCGCAGGCGGGGCCGGCCGAGATGCCTCCGGCCCATTTTCCCCTCCTGGCCAACCTGGGCGTGCTCCTGGCGACGGTGGGTTGGTTGGGGTGGGGGCTGGGCGCACCCTTCCACGTCGCCGGGGCGCAGGTGATCCCTGGGCGGACGGTGGTGAACGGGCTGCTGGGGATCGCCGGTGCCACCCTGACCACCTCCCTGTACTGCTGGCTGGCGCTGGGCCGCAACGACCCGCTGATGGTGGCCCGCGGGGCGGCCTCCGGCCTGGTCGCCATCGCGGCGGGTGCCCCTTTCCTGCCCGCCTGGGCCGCCCTGGTGGTAGGGGCCGTCGCCGGATTGGCCCTCCCGCTGGGGATCTACCTCGTCGATCGGCTGCTCCGTCTGGACGACGCCACGGGAGCCGTGCCGATGGCGGGCCTGACCGGGCTGTGGGGCCTTCTCTCCGTCGCCCTCTTCGCCGACGGGCTCGCCGGGCAGGGGTGGAACGGCGTCGGCGTCGAGATGTACCGCCAGGTCGCCGGGCAGGGGGTAACGGGGTTCCTGACCGCCTCCGGGATGGTGGGGGACGGGCCGGGCCAGTCGCTTGCCCAGTTGGCGGGGGCTGGGGCGGTCCTCCTCCTGGGCTTCCTCGGTGGGTGGGTGGCTTCGAAGGTCGTCGCGCTTCTCTTCCCACAGCGGGAGGGTGGTTAGTGGGTGCTACCCCTTTCGACGAGGGGAATTCGAGAGATTAGAGAAAGGAGAGAGCGATGAGCAAGCGAGTGTACCTGATCGCGCTGGCCCTGTTGGTGTTGGTGGGGATGGCCTGCAGTTTTTGCCCCCTCATCCCCTCCGGTCCCTCTGGTCCCTCCGGCGGTGAGGGGAAGGCCACCATCACGCTGATAAACAACAGCGATCAAGACATCTGCTACGTCTACATCTCCCCCACCACCAGCGATGAGTGGGGCGAGGACTGGCTGGGCGCCGTGGAGATCGTCGGTCCGGGGGAGCAGCGGACCTTTGAGGTCGATCCGGGGACCTACGACATGATGGCGACCGACTGCGACGACAACGAGATCGACACCCAGTGGGAAGTGGAGGTCACCACCTCCTACCGTTGGGTGATCGATTAGGCTGGCTGTGGAGGCCGTCTTGTCGGAACCGAGACGTACCCGTCCGGGCGACCTTGTCCTGCTGGTCGGTCGGGACCGGAAGCGACGGCTCGTCCGGCTGGAGCCGGGGGAGACGCTTCAGACGCACAAGGGGATCCTTCGCCACGACGACCTCATCGGTCGGCCGTGGGGGAGCCGCGTGGTCACCCACATGGGTTTCCCCTTCCTGCTGCTGCGCCCTTCCCTCAACGACCGGATCCTCCACCTGCGGCGGATCTCCCAGATCGTCTATCCGAAGGATGCCGGGTACATCCTCCTGAAGATGAACATTGGGCCGGGGGCGCGGGTCATCGAGGCCGGGACCGGCAGCGGGGCCCTGACGATGATGCTGGCCCACGCGGTCCGTCCCGATGGACGGGTCTACTCCTACGACGTCCGTTCCGACATGCAGCGGCTGGCCCGCAAGAACCTCCGCAGCGCGGGCCTGGAGGACGTGGTCGAGTTCAAACTGCGGGACGTCGCCGAGGGGTTCGACGAGGCGGATGTGGATGCTCTGTTTCTGGACCTCCCCAATCCGTGGGATTACCTCCGCCAGGCCCACGCTGCGCTGTCCAACGGCGGCTTCTTCGGGTCGATCCTCCCCACCGCCAACCAGGTCTCCCGGCTGCTGGTCGCGTTGGAGCGTGCCTCCTTCGGCTTCATCGAGGTCGAAGAGGTGCTCCTCCGCCCCTACAAGCCGGTGGCCGAGCGGCTGCGGCCGACGGATCAGATGGTAGCCCACACCGGTTTTCTGATCTTCGCCCGGTCCTTGGTCGCCGAGGAGGAGGCGGCGGCCACCACCGACCCGGGCGAGGTACAGCCTGCGGCAGAATCAGACGAAGAAGGAGGGAGCGATGTTTCGTAGGCGTCCTTTCCGTCCTCCCCGTTTCCGTCCGTTGGGGCGGAGGCCCCCGCCTCCGGTCGCCCCTCGGGTGCGGAGGGCCCTGCGGCGGGCGCACGAGGCGCTGGAGCGGGGGGATGCGGCGGAGGCGGCACGGATCTTCCGTCGGCTGGGGGAGGAGGCGGAGCGGCGCGGGATGCCGGTGCGGGCGGCGATCGCCTTCGCCGAGGCGGCCTACGCCGAGGCCGTTGGAGGCGAGGCCCGGCGGGCCGTCGAGGAGGGGGGGCGGGCCGTGGAGATCGGTGCCCGCCTGGGGCGGCCGGCCCGGATCGCGCCTGCGGTCGGGCGGGTGATCGAGGCGTTGCGGCAGGGGGGGCACGAGGCCGAGGCGGCGGAACTGGAGGCCCGGCTGGACGCGGCCCTGGAGGCGGCTGGGACCAGCCGTCGGGAGGTGGTCGATCGGCTGGCGGCGGCCCGGCGGGAGCGGCGAGGGCAACTTCCGGCCAAGTGTGAGGCGTGCGGCGCCCCCCTCCTGCCGGACGAGGTGGAGTGGCACGACGACACCACCGCTTCCTGCCCCTACTGCGGCTCCCCGGTCAAGGCGGTGTAGGATTCACCACAGAGGCACAGAGGACACAGAGTTTATCTCTCAAAATCTAGAGATTCTCTGTGTCCTCTGTGCCTCCGTGGTGATCAATCAGATCGTCGTGCCGGGGGGGATGACGGCGTTCTTGGGGATGACGACGATCCCGTCCCGGATGACGTAGTTTTCCTCCTCCCGATCTGGCTCCCCCTCGTGGGAGCGGATGATCACCCCGTCGCCGATACGGGCGTTCTTGTCGATGATGGCCCGCTCGATGACCGCGTTGGCTCCGATCCCGACGTTGGGACGGCCCAGGCGGCGGTTCTCCGCCTTCTGGTCCTCGTCCTCGTAGAAGTCCGCCCCCATCATCACGACCTGGCGCAGCCGGGCGCCTGGGCGGACGATGCTGCGCAGCCCCACGATGCACTCCTCTATATCCGCGTCGTAGAGGCGGCACCCATCCGCTACGACCACCCGATCCAGGCGGCACCCGTCCACCCGCGAGGCGGGGAGGAAGCGGGGACGGGTGTAGATGGGCCGGTTGGGATCGTAGAAGTTGAACGGGGAGTTGGGGCGGGTGAGGGCCAGGTTGGCCTGGTAGAAGGCCCCGATGGTCCCGATGTCCTCCCAGTACCCGTCGAAGGGAAAGGCGTACACCCGCTCGGACTGGATGGCGGCGGGGATGATGTGCTTCCCGAAGTCCTCGCCTGCGACCTCGTCCAGCAGGCGGAAGAGGACATCCCGCCGGAAGAAATAGATCCCCATCGACGCCATGTACGGCCGGTCGCTCTCGGGGTGGCTCTCTAACCCCTCCAGTTCGGCCGGTCCCTTCGGCTTCTCCTGAAACGCGGTGATGCGGGTCTCCTCGTCGATCTTCATGATGCCGTAGCGGGAGGCGTCCGCCGCTGAGACCGGGATGGTGGCGATGGTCACGTCGGCGCGGGTCTCCCGATGGTGCCTCAGGAACTCCCGATAGTCCATCCGGTAGAGGTGGTCCCCAGCGAGGATCAGGATATCTTCCGCCGGGCGGGTCGCCAGATGGTGCAGCTGCTTGCGCACCGCGTCCGCCGTCCCCTGGTACCAATCGGCGCTGGTGAGGGTCTGCTCCGCGGCCAGGATCTCGACGAAGCCCGGGGTGAAGATGTCGAACTTGTAGGTCTGGAAGACGTGACGGTGGAGGGATGCCGAGAGGAACTGGGTGAGGATGAAGATCTGCGTGAGGCCGGAGTTGATGCAGTTGCTGACCGGGATGTCGATCAGCCGGTACTTGCCGGCGAGGGGGACCGCCGGTTTGGCCCGCAGTTTGGTCAGGGGGTACAGACGGGTTCCCCGTCCTCCTCCCAGGATGAGCACGACTACGTCCGCCTTCGCCATCGCCTACCTCCTGGACCGGTGATCCTCTTCAATAATATACACCCGTTCTCCGGCCCCCGCCAGCGCCACGG
>CAZOLN010000027.1:7652-23984 GCA_964580565.1 uncultured Anaerolineales bacterium | reverse complement strand
CGTCGCGCAGCCAGATGACCATCCATAGCCAGCGGCTAATTCTACCACTCGCCCGGTGACCTGTCCAGCCAACTTTACCGAAGTTTGGACATGAGTTCGGACATCCATCGTTTTTCACCACAGAGGCCCAGAGGACACGGAGTTTTCTCCCTAATTTAGACGCTCCTCTGTGCCCTCCGTGCCTCTGTGGTTTTTCCATCGGGAGGCCATGTCCGACCTGTTCCGGACGCCTGCGATCGGTATGGAACCGCGAAGGGCGCAAAGGACGCAAAGTTCTCTCCGGTTTCTTCGCGTCCTTTGCGCCCGTTCGTCCGTTGTCGCCGTGTGGGCTCCCGCCCGGCGACTTGCTGCGCTCATTGTGAGCGGCCACGTCGGGGGCGCGCTCCTTTTTCTTCGTCGTGCTCTTCCCACTCCGCCCGGACCCGCAGCCACTCCTCCTGCGTGTTCACGTTGCGGAAGGAGCGCAGGTCCGGATCGATCCGACGTATTTCCGCTGGCGAGACGTAGCGGACGCGCACCTGGTCGAAGAAGGAGATGATGCGGCGCTGGCTGGCGCGGATAGCGGCTTCGATGGGCCCCAGGCACGTGCGACGATAAGCGGCGTGCAGCGGCTCGACGTTCTCACCCTGCCTGAAGATCGCCACGTCGAACCCGTCGACCCATTCGACGAAGGCCCGGAGCAGCCGAGGGTCGAGGAAAGGCATGTCGCACGCCACCACCAGCGCGACCTCGTGGGAGGCGGCTCTCAGGCCGGCGTGCAGCCCGGCCAACGCACCGACGTTGGGGAAGCGGTCGGTGACCACGGGGAACCCGAGGTCGGCGTAACGGACAGTGGGCCCGGAGGCGATGACCACCTCCTGGCAGACGGAGGCCAGCCGCTCGGCCACGATGGCGATGAGGGGTTTCCCCCCGAGTTCGAGGAGCGCCTTGTCCTGGCCGATCCGCAGGCTCTGACCCCCCGCGAGCACGACCCCGGTGACCGGAAGCGGGTCCACGAATGGGGCACGAATGCACGAATCACGAATCACGGGTCACGAATCACGAATCACGAATGCTACTCCTCCTGCAGGGGCTCGACGCGCACCGCGCAGACCTTGTACTCGGGGATCTTGGCGACGGGGTCGAGAGCGGCGTGGGTGAGGGCGTTGGCCGCCGCCTCGGCGAAGTGGAAGGGGATGAAGACGACCCCCGGTCGGATGTGCGGGGTGACCCGCACGTCCAGTTCGATCTCCCCACGGCGGCTGGTGACCCGCACCCGGCGGCCGCCGTCCAGCCCGATGCGGGCAGCGTCGTCCGGGTGCATCTCCACGTAGGGCCGCGGTACCTCCTGGTCCAGTTTGTCCGTCCGGCGGGTCATCGAGCCGGTATGCCAGTGGAACATGATCCGGCCGGTGGTGAGGACGAAGGGATACTCCTCGTCCGGCGTCTCCGCCGCCTCCTGGAAGTGGATGGCGTGGAAGCGGCCCAGCCCCCGGCTGAATTTCCCCTTGTGCAGGTAGGGGGTGCCGGGGTGGTCGGGCGTGGGCACGGGCCACTGGAGGGAGGCGGTGTGCTCCCCGTCCATCCGGTCCAGTCGCTCGTAGGAGACCCCGCCGTAGATGGGGGTGAGGGCGGCGATCTCGTCCATCACCTCCCTGGGCGAACCGAAGTCGAAGCCGGAGGCTCCCATCCTCTTCGCCAGTTCGCAGATGATCTCCCAATCCGCCTTGGCGTCCCCCAGCGGCTCGATCACCTTCCGCACCCGCTGGATGCGCCGGTCGGTGCCGGTGAAGGTACCCTCCTTCTCGACGAAAGTGGCCCCGGGCAGGACCACGTGGGCCAGTTTGGCGGTCTCGGTGAGGAAGATGTCCTGCACCACCAGGAAGTCCAGTTGCTGCAGGCAATGGCGGACGTGGTTGACGTCGGGGTCGGAGAGCATCGGGTTCTCCGCCATCACGTAGAGGGCGCGGACCTCGCCCCGACCGGCTCCGTCGATCATCGCCGTGACGGTCAGGCCGACCTGGTCGGACAACCCCTCCACGCCCCAGGCCGCCTCGAACTTGGCCTTCATCTCCGGCAGGGTGACCTTCTGGTAGCCGGGATAGACGTTGGGGAGGCCGCCCAGGTCGCAGGCGCCCTGGACGTTGTTCTGCCCCCGCAGGGGGTTGACGCCGCCGCCCGCGATCCCCATGTTGCCGGTGAGCATCGCCAGGTTGGCGCAGGATTTGACGTTGTCGGTGCCGGTGGTGTGCTGGGTGATGCCCATCGCGTAGAGGATGGCGGCCGGTTTGTTCTGGGCGTACATCCGCGCCGCTTTGCGAAGGTCGTCGGCGGGAATGCCGGTGATCTCCTCCACCCGCTCCGGGGTGTACTCCATCACCACCTGGCGGAACTCCTCGAACCCCTCGGTCCGCTCCTCGATGAAGGCCCGGTCCTCCAGCCCTTCGGTGAGGATGACGTTCATCATCCCGTTGAGCCAGGCGACGTCGGTGCCGGGACGGGGGCGGAGGTAGATGTCGGCCAGCCGGCCGATCTGGATCTCCCGGGGGTCGATGACGATGATCTTGGCCCCCCGCTCCTTCGCCTCCAGGACGTGGGCGGCGACGAGGGGGTGGGCCTCGGTGGTGTTGGAGCCGGTGATGAGGAAGCACTGGGTGTACTGACTGAACTCCGGGACCGAGTTGGTCATCGCCCCGCTCCCGAACGCGGCGGCCAGACCGGCCACCGTGGGGGCGTGTCAGAGACGGGCACAGTGGTCGATGTTGTTGGTCTTGATGACGGCGCGGGCGAACTTCTGGAGGAGGTAGTTTTCCTCGTTGGTGCACTTGGCCGAGGCGAGGAAGCCAATGGCGTCGGGGCCGGATTCGTCTCGGATGGAGGCCAGCCGCTCCGCCACCAGGTCCAGCGCCTCGTCCCAGGTGGCCTCCCGGAAGCCATCCCCCTCCCGGATGAGGGGGGTCTTCAGCCGCTCCGGGTGGTGGACGAAGCCGGTGGCGTTCCAGCCCTTGATGCACAGTTGCCCCCGGCTGATGGGGTGTTCCTTGACGGGGAGGACGCCGACGATCTCCCCGTCGAGTACCTGGATGTAGAGCCCACAACCGGCTCCGCAGTAGACGCAGGTGGTGAGGACGTTTTGGTATTCCATCTTCCCTCCCTACTCCAACTTCACCCTCAGCGGTGCCTCCTCCAGCGTGAGCGAGAGGGGCGGTGCGGCGGCGATGTCCGCCCCCGGCACGTACCCGAGAAGGGTTTCCACATCCCGTCGGATCAGATCGTAGAGGACCGTGAGGGGGATGTGGGCCGGGCAGACCAATTCGCACTGGCGGCAGGCGACGCAGCGGGTGGCCATGTGCATCGCCCGGATGAGGTGGAAGGTGGGGAAGGGGGGAGCGAGCACCCCCGGTTCCACCCAGGCCGGGTCCTCCAGCGCGCAGGCCTCGCAGAAGCACTCCGGGCAGATGTTCCGGCAACCGTAGCATTTGATGCACTTGAGGAACTGCTGCTTCCAGAACGCCCGCCGCTCCTCCAGCGACATCCCGTCGTATTCGGCGACGAGGGGGTTGGGCGGTGCGCCCTCCACCGGCGTGCCAACCACGTCCGCGTGGGGCCAGTTCTCGGTGCGGGGGAACGGCTCGGCGCAGTGGCATTCCTCTGCTTCTTCGGCGGTGCAGGCGACGCCCAGCAGGTACAGTCGGTCCGGATCGATCTGTTCCCGCTTGGCCATCTCCACCAGCGCGCGCGCGTCGCATCCCCGGGCGACGATGCCGAAGCGGGCCTCAGGGTACCGCTTCTGAAGAAGGGAGACGATGGAGGCCAGGGGATAGCGGGGCTCCAGCACCAATTCGGAGAGGTCGTCCCCCTCCCGGAACAGATACGGCGCGGTCCCGACGGCCGTCCGTCGCAGCCCGACGACCCCGTCCAGTTCCTTCAGTTTCTCCGCTACGTGAGTGCGCAGTTCCTCGATCATTTGCCTATCTCCTCCGCGATCGGCCCCAGCGCCCGCACCGTCTCCACGAACTCCTGGGTCACCTGGGCGAACTTGGGGGCCTCGGCCGAGGAGACCCAGTCGAGCCGGAGCCGGTCGGGATTGATGCCCACGTAACTCAGGAGGTTGCGCAGGATCGGCATCCGCTTGGCGGTGCGGTGGTTGCCGTTGACGTAGTGGCAATCGCCGATGTGGCAGCCGAGGACCAGCACGCCGTCGGCGCCTGCGCGGAAGGCCCGCAGCACCATCTCTGGCGACACCCGGCCCGAGCACATCACCCGGATGGGCAGGACGTTCGGCGGCGACTTCATCCGCGCGATCCCGGCGTTGTCTGCCCCGGCGTAGGAGCACCAGTTACAGAGAAAGGCCACGATTCGGGGTTCAAAGGGTTCACTCATCTGTGCCCTCTCCTATGATCGGGTTTCAGGTTCCAGGTTTCAAGTTTCAGGTTCTCGCAACCTGCAACCTGAAACCCTGCAACCTGGGACTTTAAACCAGAGCCTCCAACAACCCATCGATCTGCGCCACGATCTCCTCATCGGTGAAGTGGAGCGCGGTGATCGCCCCCGCGGGGCAGGTGGCGACGCAGGTGCCGCAGCCGTGGCAGAGGGCGGGGTTGACTTCCGCCTTCCCTTCCACCCAGGTGATGGCGGAGTAGGGGCAGGCCAGGATGCACTCGCCGCAGCCGACGCACGCCTCCCGATCCACCACGGCGACCGTCGGCGAGATGGTGACCTCGCCCTGGTTGAACAGCCGTACCACCTCCAGCGCCGCCGCCCCGGCGTGGGCCACCGTGTCCGGGATGTCCCGCGGACCCTGGGCGCACCCGGCCAGGAAGACCCCCGCCGTGGCCGTCTCCACCGGCCGCAGTTTGGGGTGCGCCTCGGCGAACCAGCCGTCGGGCGTGCGGCCCAGCCCGAAGAGGGAGGCCACCCGGTCGGCGTCCGGCTGCGGCTCGATGGCCGACTCCAGGATCACCAGGTCCACGTCCACGAACACCAGCCGCCCCAGGTTGGCGTCCTCTCCCTTCACCCGCAGTTTCCCGTCCGGCAGAACCTCCACCTCGGCCCCTCGTCCGCGGACGAAGATGACCCCCTCTTCCTGCACTCGCTCGTAGAACTCCTCGTACGCCTTGCCGAAGGCCCGCATGTCCATGTAGAACTCGTACACCTCGGCCTCGGTCTTGTCCCGGATCTGGTGGGCGTGCTTGAGGGCGTACATGCAGCAGATGCGGGAGCAGTAGGGATGGGCGTTCTCGTCCCGGCTGCCAACGCAGTGGATAATGGCGACCCGCTCCGGCTTCTTCCCCTCGGCGGTGAGGATCTCCCCCTCGGTCGGCCCCGTCGCGCTGGTCAGCCGCTCGAACTGGAGGCCGGTGATGATGTTGGGGGAGAGGCCGTAGGAGTACTGAGGGAGTTTCGCCGGATCCCACATCCCGAAGCCGGTGGCGACGACGATGGCGCCAACCTGGACCTCCAGGATTTGGTCCTCCTGTTCGTAGTCGATGGCGTGGGTGGGGCAGACCTTCTCGCAGATGCGGCACCGGCCCTTGGTGAAGTAAAGGCAGTTCTCCCGGTCGATGACGGGGATGTTGGGGATGGCCTGGGAGAAGGGACGGTAGATCGCCTTCCGCTTGCCCATTCCGGCCTCGAACGCGGTGTCGATCACCCGGCGGGGGCACTTCTCCTCGCAGGTCCCGCAGCCGGTGCAGAGGTCCTCCTTCACCGACCGGGCCCGCTTCCGAATGCGGACGACGAAGTTGCCCACGTAGCCGGATACGCTTTCGACCTCGCTGTAGGTCAGGAGGGTGATGTTGGGATGCCGACCGGCATCCATCATCTTGGGCCCGAGGATTCAGGTACTACAGTCGAGGGTGGGGAAGGTCTTGTCCAGTTGGGCCATCCGCCCGCCGATGGAGGGCTCTCGCTCGACGAGGTACACCTGATAGCCCGCGTCCGCGATGGAGAGGGCGGCCTGGATGCCGGCGATACCGCCTCCGACCACCAGCGCCGCCTTCGTCACCGGCTCCCGGCGGGGCTCCAGCGCCTGGTGGAAGGCCACCCGCGCCACCGCCGCCCGCACCAGCCGCCTGGCCTTCTCGGTGGCGGCCTCCCGGTCGTCGATGACCCAGGAGACGTGCTCCCGGATGTTGGCCATCTCGAAGAAGTAGGGGTTCAGCCCCGCCTCGGCGATGGCCCGCTGGAAGGTCGGTTCGTGCATCCGGGGGGTGCAGGAGGCGACCACGACCCGGTCCAGCCCGAGTTCCTTGATGTCCTTCTGGATCAACTCCTGCCCCGGCTCGGAGCACATGTACTTGTAGACGCGGGAGACGACCACGCCGGGCAGCCCCTTCGCCATCTCCGCCACCGCCTCCACGTCCACCGTGGCCGAGATGTTCACCCCGCACTCGCAGACGTAGACGCCGATCCGTGGTTTCCCCATAACGCTCGCTCCTTGTTGGGATAAACCACAGAGGCACAGAGGGCACAGAGATGCCTAATTGTTGGAACTCTGTGTTCTCTGTGTCTCTGTGGTGAAATCCAAGTCCACCGGCGTGATGTGCCGGTCGAACATCAGCACGCTCTCCGGCAGCCCGAAGGCCAGGCCGATCAACTGCGGCAGGAAGAGGACCGGGATGCGGACCCGGTGGCCCAGGATGCGGGAGACCTTGTCCTGGTAGGCGTCCAGGTTCATCTGGCACATCGGGCAGACGGTGGCGATGCAGTCCGCTCCCTCGCATGCCTCCAGGACCGACGCTGCCATCCGCAGCCCCACCTCCGGTTTGGTCATCACCACCGACGTGCCGCAGCAGGAGGCCTCCCGGTTGTGGTGGTACACCGTGGCCCCCAACGCCTCCAGGATACCGACCATCGAGGTGGGCCGCTGGTCGTCGTCGAAGGGGCTGTAGGGACGGACGGTCTGGCAGCCGTAGTAGGGGGCGACGGTCAGCCCCTCCAGCGGTTTCTTCACGTGCTCCTTGATGGCCTCTGGACCGAAATCGTTGGCCAATACGTCCAGGATGTGCCGAGCGGTGACGGTCCCGTGGTAGGTCAGGCCCTCCACTTCCAGCGCTTGGTTGATCCGTGCCAGGCGGTTGGGGTCGGCGGCGGCGTTCATCGTGCGCCGGAAGTTCGTGTAGCAAGCGGAACAGACGGTGAGCATGTCCCGACCGTTTCCCCTCTGCTCCGCCAGCGCCAGGTTGCGGGCCGGGAGGACCACGCCCAGCAGGTCGCTCACGACCGGTGCGGCGCTGGCCCCGCAGCAGGTCCAATCCTCCAGTTCCTCCACCTCCGCCCCCAGCGCTTCCAGCACCGCCAACGTCGAGACGCGGTATTCCAGGGCGGACCCTTCCTGTGAACAGCCGGGGTAGAAGATGTATTTCATCGCCGTCCCTCCAGTTCCGCCACCCGCTCGCAGAGCCGATCGAGCCGTCCCTCACCTCCCAGGCGGGGGAGTTCCAGATGGACCTTGCCCCGTCGCAGCATTGTGAGGCCCAGTTTGGAGAAGCCCAGCGCCTTGAGGGGGTTGCTGGTGAGGAAGAACCGGACCATGAACTCCAGTTCCCGCATCCGCCCGTAGCGGCGCATCACGTCGGCGAAGGAGCGGTAGAACGCTTCGCTCTCCGGCGACGAGACGATGCCCCGTTCCAGCGCCAGTTCTTTCAGACGGGTGATGGTCTCGGTAAGGGGAATGCCGCGCGGGCATCGGACCTGGCACTGGTAGCAGAGGCTACAGAGCCACATCGTCTTGGAGTGGAGGATCTCCTCCGTGAGGCCCAACTGGACCATCCGCCACATCTTTCTGGGACTCAGGTCCATCGCCGGGGCCGCCGGGCAGGAGGCGGTGCAGGTGCCGCATTGGATGCAGGAGAGCATCTTCTCCCATCGGCCTGGCGTCACCTCTCGGGCCAGCGTTCGGTCGAGGTTCGTCAGATCAAGCGGTTCAGCCGTCGGTTCACTCATAGGATCCCACCTCTCCGAGCAGTATCCGTAGCCGATCCGTGGGGACCAGTCGTATCGGTTCCAGCCCCCAGGCGGTGCGCACTTCGTTCACCTCTGGGCCGACGCACAGGGCATAGCCGCAGGTCAGGACGTTCTCGAAGGCTTGTCGGTATCCGTCCGGTGCGGGCTCCCTCCGGCGCTGCTCCATCATCAAGCCGTAGATGTCCACTCCGCCGGGGCATATCTCCTGACACCGCCAGCAGGAGGTGCACAGCCATACGCTGTAGGCTCCCTCCCTACCTGCCAAGAAGGAGACGATAGCGTGCCCTCCGACCATCTCCACCGGGCAGACCGTGACGCACAGGCCGCAGCCCAGGCATGCCTCCGGCCGGTTCATCCCCACGTTCCTTCCCGAAGCCCTAGCCGTTCTGCCGGTAGCCCCATCGCTAGCCCGATCAACTGGGGGAGGAGAAGGGCCTGCTTGCGCAGGGAGGCCTCTCCGTGGGTAATCTTACGCTGAAATCGGCGCAGAAGCAAGTGGCAGTTCCCACAGGCGTGGAGAAGCAGGTCGGCCTCCTGCACCGCCTCCAGTTTCCGCCGCCCGGCCGCCAGCGCCAGGTCTGGATCCGCCAGGTAGAGGGTGGCGCCGCAACATTCATCCTCCCCGCCGTACTCCACCACCTCTGCGCCGGTCAGTTCCACCAGCCGACGGAGGCTCTGCGGTGCCATCGGGTCCTCCTCGGACCACAAAGAGCGCAAAGGGCGTGGAGTCCTTCCTCCTTCCCCCTCTGCGCCCTCTGCGCTTAACATCACCGTGCCAGGGCGAAAGACCTGACAGGGATTGGTAAGGGCGACTCGGAGGGACAAGGGACGGGTGAGGCGGGCTTGTACCTCCTTTTCCTTCTCTGTCAACAGCCGGATCAAGTGAACCGGCTCCACCTCACCTGTGACGGAGAGCCCGGTCTTCTCCAGTCGCCGGTTGGCTTCGGCCCGCACCTGAGGTTCTTCCCGAAGGATGCGGGCGGCCCTGGTCAGGGTGTTGGTGCAGCCCCCGCACACGGTCACCACCGTTCGGTGCCCCAATGCTTCTATCAGGGCCAGGTTGTAGGCTGCCAGGTACACCCAGTCCTGGGTGAAGGATTCCACCACGGGCGACCCACAGCACGTCGCTTCCTGCACGAGCACCAGTTCGATCCCCAGCGTTTCCAAGACGGCGCGGGTAGCGGCCTCGTATTCCGGCATCCGTTGGAGGACCAGGCAGCCGGGGTAGAAGGCGAGGCGGGTGACATCGTGGATGGGTTCCGGGGCGTGCATGGTTCTTCTCTGCTGTGTGGTCCCCTGGCCTGGGCTCATAACCTAATATGATAGTCAATTTAGGCAAATGCTCAAGTGTCGGTAAGCACGTAGGCGGGATGACAAAGATCGTGTGTTTTGCTTACGCAAGAACGCCTCGGCCCCCGCCTACGGTGTGTTTCCGTCCCCGATCGAAGCGTGCCCGCTCCGGTCAGGTGTGCTTCAGATTGGGGGCGGAGGTGCCTGCTGGCCCTCACCCCCCACCCGGCCCGCCGATGGCGGGCCACCCTCCCCCCTCTCCCACCCGTGGGAGAGGGGGGAGGGCCGGGGAGGGGGGTGAGGGCGCCCCAACTCTTCTCAATCTGCCTCCATCCTAAAGTACACCCCTCCGGCCGCTGTGGTTGCGCTGCCCGCGGTTCTAGGGTACACTAGTCCAGGCAGGGTGGTCTGGAGGATTTCCCTCGGATCCGTTTTCCGTCCAGGGCGGATAGGAGTGGGGTATGGACATCCCGAACCTCCGTTGGTGGGGATGGGGAACGCTGGATCGGACGTTCTCGCTGGAAGGAAGACCGCGTTTTTGGCCAACCCTTCGGTCCTGGCTGGAACTGCCGGAGGATCTGCAGGAGCGCCCCCCTGTTCCCCTGGAGGAGATCGACTTTCGCCCCTCCCGACTGGACGATCCTGTGTTGGCCTCCCTTCGGCGGCTGGTCGGCGAGGAGGGCGTGCGTACGGACCGGCGGACGCGGATCGAGCACGCCTGTGGGAAGGCGTACCGCGACCTGGTGCGCGTGCGCGCTGGGCAGGTCCCCAACCCGCCCGACGCGGTAGTCTACCCCGCCGACGAGGGGGAGGTGGCGGCGGTGTTGGCCTGGGCCGCCGATCGGGATGTGGTGGTCGTTCCCTTCGGCGGTGGGAGCACCGTGCTGGGGGCCGTGGAGCCGCCGCCGGGGGATCGCCCGGTGATCTCGGTGGATATGGCTCGGCTGGACCGGCTGGTGATGCTGGATCGGCGCTCCTGGGTGGCCCGCATCCAGGCCGGAGCGACGGGGCCGGAGGTGGAGGCCCAGTTGGGGGAGCACGGGTTCACCTTGGGGCATTTCCCTCAGTCCTTTGAGTTCTCCACCCTCGGCGGATGGATCGCCACCCGGGGCGCAGGGCAGACCTCCACAGGCTACGGCAAGATCGAACAGATGACGCTGGCGGTGCGGATGGTGACGCCGGTGGGGATCCTGGAGACGCGGGAGGCCCCGGCTGTCGCCACTGGCCCCAGCCTGTTGGACATCGTCGTGGGGTCGGAGGGGGCCTACGGCATCATCACCGAAGCGACGATGCGGGTCCGCCCCCGGCCTCAGGTGCAGGACTACCGAGGGTTCCTCTTCCGTACTCTGGAGGACGGAATCGCCGCGCTGCGGGATCTGATGCAGCATGGTCCTCCCCCAACCATCGCTCGCCTTTCCGACGCGGAGGAGACCGCCGCATCTCTTGCGCTCGCCCATGAGCACCGTGGCCTCCGCGCCTTGATCGAGCAGGTGGTGGAAGGGTATCTCGCCCGGCAGGGATACAGGTTGGCCCCCGATGGCAGTTGTTTCCTCCTGCTCGGGTACGACGGCGTCGTATCTCGGGTCGCACGGCGGTGGCGCCGCGCCGAGGAGATATGTCGGGATCACGGCGGGTTCCCCCTCGGTCGATCCGCCGGGGAGTCGTGGAAGCGGGACCGGTTTGCCCACCCGTACCTACGGGACCTCCTCCTCGGGGTTGGCGTGATGGTGGATACGGTGGAGACGGCGACCTCGTGGACCCATCTCCTCCATCTGTACGAGGAGATGACGACCGCCATCCGGGCCGCCATCCGGGCTGGGGATGGGGGGCCAGGCTACGTTATGACCCATATCTCCCACATCTACGCGGAAGGGGCCTCCCTCTACACCACCTTCTTGGGACGGCAGGTCGCCGGGCGGGAGGTGGAGCAGTGGTGGGAGGTGAAGCGGGCGGCGACGGAGGCGATCCTCTCCGCTGGGGGAACCCTCAGCCATCACCACGGCGTCGGTCGGGACCACGTGCCGTGGTTGACCCAGGAGGTCGGTCCGATGGGGGTGGGGATCCTGCGCGCGTTGAAGGGGACCTTGGACCCGGCGGGTGTGATGAACCCAGGCGTGCTCGGGGTGTAGGGGGATGGTGGAACCGTCCGCACGCCCTTTCTCCGCTGCGACGCGGAAGGAGAACCTGGACCGGCTGGCGGCGGAGACGTTCGACGTGTTGGTCGTCGGCGGGGGGATCACCGGCGTCTCCGTGGCGCGGGACGCGGCGATGCGCGGCTTCCGCACCGCCCTGGTCGACAAGGGGGACTTCGGTCAGGGGACCAGCAGCCGGTCGTCGCGGATGATCCACGGCGGACTCCGGTATCTGGAGAACTACCAGGTCGGTCTGGTTTTCCAGTGTTGCACTGAGCGACGGGTGATGCGGAAGGTGGCCCCCCGCCTGGTGCGCCCTCTTCCCTTCCTCTATCCACTCTATCGCGGTCAGAAGCCAGCGCCGTGGAAGCTCCGCATCGGCCTTGCCCTGTACGATGGATTGAGTCTCTTTCGCAACGTGCAGCGCCATCGGTGGCTGGAGCCGAGCGAGGTGGCCCGGCGGGAGCCGTTGCTGGGCGGGCGGGGGCTGCTGGGTGCGGCCCGGTTCTACGATGCCCAGGTGGACGACGCCCGACTGACGATGGAGGTCGCCCGCGCTGCCCACCGGGAGGGGGCCGTGGTCGCCAACTACGTCCAGGTTGTGGGGCTCCTGCGGGCCGGGGGGCGGGTGCATGGGGCGGTGGTGCAGGACCGGATCGGGGGAGCGGAGATCGAGGTGCGGGCGCGGGTGGTGGTCAACGCCACCGGCGTCTGGGTGGACACGGTCCGGCAGGAGGACGAGTACTTCAAGGGGCACACCGTCCGGCCGACGAAGGGGGTCCACCTGCTCCTTCCCCGCGAGCGGTTGCCTACCCAGCACGCCGTTGCCTTCGATTCGCCCCGCGACGGTCGCCACGTCTTCCTCTTCCCCTGGCGGGACTTCGCCATCGTCGGCACGACCGACACCGATTACGAGGGCGACCTGGACAACCCGGCCGCGTCGTGGGAGGATGTGGAGTACCTGTTGGAGGCGCTGGCCTACGTCTTCCCCGGCGCGCAGGTGGGGCCGGAGGACGTGATCAGCACCTACGCCGGGCTGCGGCCGCTGCTGTACGCGGAGGGAGGAACCTACGCCCTCTCCCGGGAGCACCAGATCTTGGAGAGCCCCTCCGGGTTGATCACCGTGGCGGGGGGAAAATTGACCACCGCCCGGTTGATGGCGGAGCAGATTGTGGACCGGGTGGAGCGGCGGCTGGCGGAGGAGTTCGGCGTGGAGGCACAGCACCCCTGCCGCACGCGGGAGCCGATCCCAGGGGCAGAGCGGGCTCGGCTGGAGGCGGTCGTCGGCGACGAGGCGGTCCACGCTCATTTGGTCAACACCTACGGGGGCGGTGCTGTCTGGGTGATGGCCTATGTGGAGGAGAATCCGGCCCTGGGGGAGCGGATCGTGCCGTCGTTGCCTTATCTGATGGCGGAAGCGTTCTACGGTGTGCAGCACGAGATGGCGGTTACGCTGAGCGACGTTCTGATCCGCCGCACCCACGTGATCTACGAGGTGCGGGGCGGCGGGCTGGATCGGGCCCGGGCTGTGGCGGAGGTGATGGCTCCTCGTCTGGGATGGAGCGAGTCGGAGGTGAAGCGGCAGATCGAAACATACACTGCGCAGGTGGCGCTAACCCAGGCGTGGCGAGGAGGAAGTTCCGTTGCGGAAGATCGTGGCGTGGTTGGGGCTTTCCCTGCTCCTGGTCCTGGTCGGGTGTCGTAGCCCCCAAAGGGAGCCGCTGACCTTTGACGGCGGGATGGCCTACGGACACGTGGATGCCCAGTGCGACCTAGGTCCCCGACCCACCGGCTCTCCCGCCAACCGAGCCGCTGGCGATTACATCATCTCCGTCCTGGAGGACGAGGGATGGGCGGTGGAAACACAGGAGTTTACCTACCGAGATACGCCTGTGCGGAACATCGTCGGCAGGGTGGGGGAAGGGCCGGTGGTGATCCTGGGGGCCCACTACGACACCCGTCGCCAGGCCGATCAGGAGGACCCCACCCAGCCGGTGCTTGGGGCCAACGACGGGGCCTCCGGCGTCGCGGTGCTCTTGGAACTGGCCCGGGTGCTCGATCGGGACCGGTTGGACCGTCAGGTCTGGCTGGCTTTTTTCGACGCTGAGGACAACGGTCGGCTGGACGGGTGGGAGTGGTGCGTCGGCTCCTCCTACATGGCCGCTCACCTGGAGGTCGTGCCGGAGGCGGTGGTCGTCGTGGACATGGTCGGCGACGCGGACCAGCAGTTCTACTTCGAAGGGAACTCCGACCCAGCGCTCCAGCAGGAGTTGTGGGGGATCGCAGCCTCGCTGGGATACACCGAGACCTTCCGGTCCGAATACCGGTGGACGATGTACGACGACCACGTCCCTTTCGCCCAGCGGGGTATCCCCGCGGTGGACATCATCGATTTCGATTATCCCTATTGGCACACCACGCAGGACACGCCCGACAAGGTGAGCCCCGCGAGCCTAGAGCGAGTGGGACGGGTGTTGGAGGTGTGGTTGGAGGGAGCTCCGTGACGTGTGACGCCTGACGTATGACGTTTGACGTTTGACGTATGACGCGTCATGCGTCACCCGTCACATAATCACCGGCTCCCGGTACGTGCCGAAGACCTCGCGGAAGATATCCATGATCTCCTGGAGGGTGGCGTAGACCCGGACCGCGTCCAGGATGTAGGGCATCAGGTTCTCGGTGGACTGGGCGGCGATCCGGAGCCGGTCGAGGGCCTGTCCGACCGCGCCGTTGTCCCGCTCCTCCCGCACCTTCCGCAGCCGGGCGACCTGTCGCTCGTAGCCTCGGGGATCCATCTTCAGCAGCGGGATCTCCAGCGGCTCCTCTTCCACGTACTCGTTGATCCCGACGATGATACGCCGCTTCTCGTCGATCTCCCGCTGGTACTGGTAGGCAGCGTTGGCGATCTCCTGCTGGAAGAAGCCGGCCTCGATAGCGGGGATCACACCGCCCAGCGCCTCGATCTTGTCGAAGTACTCGTAGGCCTGCCGCTCCAGCCGGTCGGTGAGGGCTTCGATGGCGTAGGAACCGCCCAGGGGGTCTACCGTGTTGACCACGCCCGACTCGTGGGCGATGATCTGCTGGGTGCGCAGGGCGATGGTGACGGCGTACTCGCTGGGGAGGGCCAACGCTTCGTCCAGGCTGTTGGTGTGGAGGGACTGGGTGCCGCCGAGTACGGCGGCCAGCGCCTGGATCGCCACGCGGACCACGTTGATCTCCGGTTGTTGCGCGGTGAGGGTGCAGCCCGCGGTCTGGGTGTGGAAGCGGAGCCACCAGGAGCGGGGGTTCTTCGCGCCGAAGGTATACCGCATCTCCCGAGCCCAGATACGGCGGGCGGCGCGGAACTTGGCGATCTCCTCCAGGAAGTCGTTGTGGCAGTTAAAGAAGAATGAGAGGCGCGGAGCGAAGGCGTCGATGTCGAGGCCCCGCTTCAACGCCCAACGGACGTACTCCATCCCGTCGGCCAGGGTGAAGGCCAACTCCTGCGCGGCGGTGGAGCCGGCCTCCCGGATGTGGTAGCCGCTGATGCTGATGGTGTTCCACTTCGGCAGGTATTTGCTGCCGAACTCGATGGTGTCGGTCACCAGCCGCATCGACGGCTCGGGCGGGAAGACGTACTCTTTCTGGGCGATGTACTCCTTGAGGATGTCGTTCTGGATCGTGCCGCCCAGTTCGTGCATTTTAGCGCCCTGCTTCTCGGCGGCGGCGATGTACATCGCCCAGATCACCGCCGCGGGGCTGTTGATGGTCATCGAGGTGGTGACCTTGTTGAGCGGGATGCCGTCGAACAGGATCTCCATGTCCTTCAGGGAGGAGACGGCGACGCCGCACTTGCCGAACTCCCCCTCCGCCTCCGGCGCGTCGGTGTCGTACCCCAGCAGGGTCGGCAGGTCGAAGGCCACCGAGAGGCCGGTCTGTCCCTGCTCCAGCAGGTACTTGAACCGCTGGTTGGTCTCCTCGGCGGTCCCGTACCCGGCGAACATCCGCATCGTCCAGAGGCGACCTCGGTACATCGTGGGGTGGATCCCCCGCGTGAAGGGGTATTCGCCGGGGAAGCCCTGCTTCTCCAGGTAGTCGCCCTCCAGGTCGAGGGGTGTGTAGAGCCGCTTGACCGGCTCGCCGGAGGCGGTGATGAACTCCCCGTACCGCTCGGGTCGTCGATCCAGGGTCTGCTTGAGGGTCGTCTGTTCCCACTGCTCGTAGGCTTCCTGCAGCCGTTTCCGTTCTTCCTCGTTCATCCTTTCCCCCTCACGTTCCCGGTTCCTGGTCTGGCGCATTTTCTCCGAGGAATTTCCTCAGCGCGTCCTGGGCTGCGGCCTGTTCGGCGGCCTGTTTGGATCGGCCTTCGCCGCGGCCGGCCACGCTGCGGCCCAGCAGCACCTCGGCCACGAACGTCTTGGCGTGGTCGGGCCCCATCTCGGCGACGATGCGGTAGCGGGGGGTCACCCCCTGCTCCGCCTGGGCCCACTCCTGAAATCGACTCTTGGCGTCCCGGTCGGCCTCGTTGGCCAAGATGGCCTCGGCCGCAGGGGGAACGAGGCGTCCTAGGAGTTGCTGGACCGGCTCGATCCCCCCGTCGAGGTAGAGGGCACCGACCAGGGCCTCGAATCCATCTCCCAGGTTGGCGATGCGCTCCCGACCGCCCCCTGCCTCTTCCCCGTGTCCCAGGCGGAGGACCTCCCCCAATCCCAACCGGGTAGCGAAGTCGGCCAGGGTCTCCTCCCGCACCAGTGCAGCCCGCAGCCGGGTCATCTCCCCCTCGTGGAACTCGGGGAAGTGTCGGTAGACCCAGGCGGCCACGGTGAAATTGAGCACCGCGTCCCCCAGAAACTCCAGCCGCTGATTGTCCGGCCCCTCTTCGGGGTGCTCGTTGACGTAAGAAGGATGGGTTAGGGCGCGGATTAGGAGGTCCTCGTCCCGAAAGCGATAGCCAATGCGGTCTTGAAAAGCGTCAAGGTTCATC